>NZ_WIRE01000001.1:318918-637837 GCF_009601165.1 Alcanivorax sediminis
GCAGGGTATCCTTGGAATAACCACGGGCACCGCATAGTTGGATGGCGGTATCCGCTGCCTTGTGCAGAGTGTCGGCCACGTGGATTTTTGCCATGGAAATTTCTTTCTTGGCAAAGTCACCTTGATCCAGCATCCAGGCCGCCTGCATGGTCAGCAGACGCCCCACTTCGATGTCCTTGGCCACGTCACCCAGCATCCACTGCACGCCTTCGTGTTCGGCCAGGGTCACCCCAAAGCTCATACGATTTTCCACATAGCCCGCCGCTTCTTCCATGCAACGCTTGGCCAGACCCAGCCAGCGCATGCAGTGGGTGAGGCGCGCGGTGCCGAGACGGATCTGGGTGACTTTCAAACCATCGCCCACTTCCAGCAAACGGTTTTCATCGGGAATCACCAGGCCATCGAACTTCAGTTCACAGTGACCACCGTGCTCTTCCGGCCCCATGATCGGAATACGGCGCACCACTTCCCAGCCTGGCTGGTCGGCATCGAACAGGAAAGCGGTGAGGCCCTTGCGCGGGTCATCGCTGGTCTTGGCAATCAGCACAAACGTCTGCGCGCCTTCGGCCCCGGTGATGAACCACTTGCGGCCATTGATGATCCAGTTGTCACCGTCTTTGGTGGCGGTGGTGTAAGTCAGCGACGGATCAGAGCCACAGCCTCCATCGGGCTCGGTCACGGCAAAGGCAGAACGGACCTTGCCGTCGATCAGCGGCTGCAGCCAGCGCGCCTTCTGTTCATCGTTGAGAATCTTGTTAAGCAGGATCATGGTGCCGTCATCCGGCGGCGCACAGTTGAACACCACCGGGCCGAACGGGCTGCGTGCCGCTTCTTCATAGAGCACGGCCATGCCGGCCACGCCCACATCCAGACCACCACGTTCCTTGGGCAACTGGAATCCCCACAGGCCCTGTGCGCGGGCTTTTTCACGCAGCGCCGCGACCACGCTTTCCTTGAAGTTTTCGTGCTCGTCGTAGTTGGCCTGATCTTTCTCCAACGGCATGACTTCGGCTTCAACAAAGGCCGCGACTTTCTGACGCAGGCTTTCAATTTCCGGGCTCAGGGAAAAATCCATGGTCGTTCCTTAATACGGTTCAAGGGTTGGCCTTGGGCGGCATTACCGCGCCGCGCCGTGTTGCGTGTTGCGATCAAAGCGTATTGCAGAGATGACCGCCGTCCACGGCGATGATGGCACCGCTCATGTAGGACGAGGCATCCGAGGCCAGCAGCAACAGCGGGCCCACCAGTTCGTCGATCTGGCCAAGGCGGCGGAACGGAATGCGCTTGAGCATTTTTTCCGCCTGCGGGCTATTGAAGAAATCCGCGTTGATATCGGTTTCCACGTAGCCGGGGCAGATGGCGTTGCAGCGAATGTTGTAACGGGCGCAATCCAGGGCCAGGGATTTGGTCAGCTGCACCACCGCCGCCTTCGAGGCGGTGTACGGTGCCACACGGCCCCCCACACGCAGGCCCAGAATGGAGGCAATGTTGACGATGCTGCCGGGACGGCCATCGCGCTTCCACTGCTGGATGGCGAACTTGGACACGGCCCAGACACCCTTCAGGTTGGTATCCACGACTCGATCCCATTCTTCTTCGGGAATGGCCTCGGT
This sequence comes from Alcanivorax sediminis, assembly GCF_009601165.1. Lineage (NCBI taxonomy): Bacteria > Pseudomonadati > Pseudomonadota > Gammaproteobacteria > Oceanospirillales > Alcanivoracaceae > Alcanivorax > Alcanivorax sediminis. The sequence goes on from NZ_WIRE01000001.1 coordinate 320,532, forward strand.
GGGGCCTTCCTGGGAAATACCGGCGTTGTTGACCACCACATCCAGCGGCGGCATGTCGGCAAAGGCCGCTTCCACGCTGGCGTGATCGCTCACGTCCATGGGCACCACAATGGCTTCACGGCCCAGGGCGCGCACGGCATTGGCGGTATCTTCGAGTTTTTCCACGCGGCGGGCGGCCAGCACCACATCCGCGCCTTCTTCGGCCAGCGCCGTGGCAAAGTGGGCGCCAAAGCCGCTTGAGGCGCCGGTGATCAGAACACGCTTACCGGCAACACTGAATCGCTGAGTCATAAGGCTCTCCTTCTTGATGCAGAGAACCTACCCAGCAGCAGCCCTGTAAACAAGGACGAAAACGCTCAGGAGGTTGATGCCAGCAGTAAGGAAAGAGCATGACGGGTGTCCGGCGTGGCCCCGGCCAGAGCCAGCGCGTCCCGGGCCGGCAGCCAGTCGATGGCCACCACCTCGTCACTCAGTGACACCGCCTCAGGGCACACCCGCACCGACGACAGCGCGCCCCACACCCGGTGATGGGGGTTGGCAAACCAGAACCATTGCCAGCGGCTGAACTGCCGACGCAGCCCCAGCTCTTCATGCAGCTCGCGGCTGAGACTCTGGGCCACGGATTCATCCGGCCGCATGACCCCGCCGGCAGCCAGGTCCCAGCCCCCGGGGTAGAAATGCTTGTCTGCCGCCCGCTGCTGCACACACACCCGCCCGGCCAGATCCTGCACCACCACATAGGACGCGCGGTGAATCAACCGCTGGCGCTGCATGCGCCCACGCTGACAACTACCGCGGGGATGGTTATGCCGGGACACCAGCAGGACAGGTTCGTGGTTGCTCATGGGGTGTTGTTATTCAGCAATGCAGATCGGCAACAGTAGCGGCATGGGCAGGGGATTGCCAGATGAACACGGTCTCTCTCTACCGCAGGAACTCTCTGTGCTCATCGGGTCAGCCTGCAAGCGACCTTCTCCGTAGGAGCTTGCCTGCAAGCGATCCGAGCCTCAGCGAGGTAATCAGTTTCGGGTTGCTAGTGACGAGTAACGAGTTGCGAGTCGCGAAAGGCAAGGAATACAAAAGCCGCAAAACTACAACACGAAGCAGGCCTCGGGTCATACCCCGTGTTGTAGCTTGCGGCTTGTAGCTAGTACCTTGGCGCCCAGGTTGTTACGGCTGGAAATGGCTCGGCGGGTGGCCGGTCCATTTGCGGAAGGCACGGGCAAAGTTGCTGGGATCCGCATAGCCGAGACGCATGGCTACCTGCTGCACGGTGATGTTGGCCTGCAGATACCCCATGGCCTTGGTCATGCGCACCTCTTCCAGCAGTGAGCGGTAACTCACGTCCAGGGCATTGAGGTAACGACGCAGGGTACGGGAGGTGACGTGGAAGTTGCTGGCCAGCTGTTCCAGGCTGGGCAGCATTCCCTCGGCCTGCATCAGTCGGGCACGCACGCGGCTGGCCCAATCCTGATCGGCCTCCAGGCGCTGCAGCTCTTCTTCGCATTTCTGCGCGGCCATCTGCCGCGAGGCCGGATCGGACAGGGTAAAGGGTTCGTTCAACAGGCGAGTCGGCAGGCGCAATGCTGCCACTTCCGCGCCGAACTCCACCGGCATCCCCAGCAATTCATCGTAAAGGTGAGCGTGGGCAGGGGCCGCATAGGGTAGCTCCAGCACCGCGCCCTTGAATCGGTCACCCAGCAGATAGCGGATACCGCCCACCACCGCAGCCACCACCACTTCCAGATAGGTCTCGCGAATGTCACCGAGCGGCATGCTTTCAATCAGGCAAAAACGCACGCCACTGCTGACCGGCTCAATGCGCGGCACACACAGGCGGGTGCGGGTACGGAAATATCGCTCCAGCAACCGCAGGGCATCACCCAGGTCGGCACTGCTGATGGCCGCATAGCCGAGCAGGCCATGCGCGGTGAGCGTCAGCTGCTGGCCCAGCTTCAACCCCAGTGCCGGGTTGCCGGTCATGTCGCGCGCGCCCACCATCACCTTGCGGAATTGCTCGAAGCGCAGCGCCGGTTGCGGGTTGTAGACCTCATCCTTGCTCAGGCCCACACGGTTAAGCAGGCGCGAGGTATCAATGCCCAACTCGCCAATCAACTCGACCAGATTGCGGACATAGTTGACCGGGACCGGGGAGCGGCCAGTGCCGGGGTCTAGCTGTACGAAACGTTCACGACTCATACCCGTTACTATACGCTAAGTTGAGCCCCTGTCCGAAAATGACCGACGAGTGGCCATCCCTGCACTTCGATTGACTACACATGTTCACCAGAATGCCTGCCATCAGACCCACTCCCATGGCAACGCCAAGGACAGAGCATGACAACCGATACCGCCCCCTACAGCCGCCAGTTCGGCGCCGATGACGCCCGCGCCATCCGCGACGCGGTAAAGAAGGATCTCGGCACCGACGCCTTTAAATCCCGCCCGCTGCGGGCCCTGTGGTTCATCCCCATGACCGCCATCATCGTCGGCAGCATCGCCAGCATTCTGGCCTTCGATCTGCCCTGGTGGGGCAATCTGCTGCTCAGCCTGCTGGCCGGCCACACCCTGGCCTGCCAAGCCCTGTTGGCCCATGAAGTGCTGCATGGCGCCCTCGGCATGAGCCGCCGCCTGCAGGATGCGCTTGGCTGGATGGGCTTTGGCCCGGCCATGGTGCCGCCGGAGTTCTGGCGCCGCTGGCACAACGTGGCCCACCACGCCCATACCAATCTGGGCGACAAGGACCCGGACTCCTTCGGCACCATGGTGCGTTACGAGAAATACCCGAAGATGGCCAACTTCACCAAACCGGCCCCCGGTAGCGGCACCTGGTACAGCTTCCTGTTCCTGTTCTATTCCTTCATGTTCCACGCCCAGCTGGTGCTGTGGATGCAGACCCGCCGCCGCGAAGAGTTCAAGGGCTTCAACCGCACCAAGGCCATTACCCAGTCCATGTTGTGCGGCGCCGCCTGGATTGCCCTGGCCATCGCGTCCGGACCGCTGGCGGTCTTCACCGTGCTGATCCCGGTCATGATTCTCAACTTCATCGGCCAGAGCTACATTCTCACCAACCACATGCTGCGTCCGCAGATGGACAACAACCATCCGGTGGACAACTCCATGAGCGTGCGCGCCTGGCGCTGGATCGACCCGCTGCATTTCCACTTCAGCCATCACGTGGAGCACCACCTGTTCCCGAAAATGGGCTCCGACCAAGCCCCGAAAGTACGTGCCTGGCTGCAACGGGAAATGCCGGACCGCTACGTGTGCCCAAGCCACGTGAAAGCCGTGGCCATGCTTTACCAGACACCGCGAGTCTACAAAGATGCCAAAACCCTGATCGACCCGCTCAACCCGGAGCGAACCGTGGACGTGATGGAGTTGCAAGGGAAGCTGGGTTAGGAACACCTGACGCCTGACACAAAAAGGCCCGCCGGTAATCCGGGCGGGCCTTTTTGCGTCGGTAAACCCCTCGCTATACCCCGCTGTAGGAGCTTGCCTGCAAGCGATCCGAGCCTAAGCGAGGTAAGGATTCCAGAAACGAGTTTCGAGGATCAAAAACCTGGCCCAGGCAAGCGATTTGGGGTTTTGCCTTTCGAAACCCGTTACTCGCAACTCGAAACTATTACCTCGCCAGGGCTCGGATCGCTCAGGCGAGCTGAGCTCCTACAAATTTGCAACCGGGGCCATCAGTGCCCTATCAAACACCGCCTTGTCGCTCTCGCTGAACAATACAAAACGCACCGTGCGGACGTTATCTAAACCGGGCACCACATCCACCACGGCTTTCAGAGTGACCTGCGCAGCTTCCTCAATGGGATAACCAAAAATGCCGGTAGAAATCGCGGGAAAGCCGATGGAGGTGATGTCATTTCGGTCGGCCAGCAATAACGCTTCCCGGTAACAGGATGCCAGCAACCCGGCCTCCGGCTTGTCGTGGCCATACACTGGCCCAAGGCAATGAATCACATGGGCATTGGGCAAATGATGGCCACCGGAAATCACCGCCTGCCCCGGCTTGATCGGCCCCAGCGGAATGCATTCTTTTTCCAGTTCCGGCCCTGCGGCACGATGAATCGCACCCGCCACCCCGCCGCCCACTCGTAACTCCGCGTTGGCCGCATTGACGATGGCATCCAGGTCCGGCTGCCGAGTGATATCGCCCTGCACCGTTTCCACGGTGACCTTGCCGAATTGGCGTTGCGTCATGACAGCCTCCCTGTCTCAAATCCAACTTTGGGCACGAAGCCGCTGTAGGAGCCCAGCTTGCCTGGGCGAGGTGATAGTTTCGAGTTTCGAAAGGCCAAACCCCAAATCGCGTGCCTGGCCCAGGTTTCTGATCTTCGAAACGCGCCTCTGGAATCCTTACCTCGCCAAGGCTCGGATCGCCTGCAGGCAGGCTCCTACAGCGGCTTCGTGGCGGGCGCCCTAGACACTGGCAATCTCTTCCTCCGTCAGCGCCCGGAATTCCCCCGGCGCCAGGCTCGCATCCAGCGCAATTTCGCCAATCTGCTCCCGGTGCAAGCCCACCACCTTGTTGCCCAGAGCAGCCAGCATGCGCTTCACCTGATGGTAGCGCCCTTCGGTAATCGTCAGCAGCAATTCGTGCTCACTCACCCGTTCCGCCTGTGCCGGCAGGGTCGGCTTATCTTCGCCACGCAGCAGAATGCCCTCACGCAGGACCTGAAGATCTTCATCACCAACCGGGTCGGCACACTGCACCCGGTAGCGCTTGCCACAGGCATGATTGGGAGAGGTGAGCCGGTGCGACCAGTCGCCATCGCTGGTCAGCAGCACCAGTCCGGTGGTGTCCCGGTCCAGCCGCCCGGCCGGGTGCAGGTCCCGGCGCAGTTCCGCGGGAATCAGATCCACCACAGTGCGGTGCTCGCCATCCTCGGTGGCACTGACCACCCCCGCCGGCTTGTGGAGCATCAGGTAACGGTGGCCCGGCAATTGCACAGGTTCGTCATGGAGCCACACCGGCTGGCCGTCAGCGATCCGGGTATTGGCCTTCGGGCGCGCCTCACCCTCCACACGCACCGCGCCCTTGCCAATCAATACCTTCACCTGTTTGCGACTCAGCCCCGTACTGTGGGCAAGGAAGAAATCCAGACGCATGACCATGGCAATGCTGAGAACCTGTCCAGGCCTGCCCCTGCACCGCCAGAGCGGGTGCGGGAAAGGCAAAATTCATCGATCAACTGACACCCGGTATCTGGAGTGCAGCCGCCTGACTGGTATCATACCCGCCTTTGCGCCCCATACCCGAACCCGGACACACACCCCATGAGTAAACTCAACCCTCGCCAACAGGAAGCCGTGGATTACGCCGATGGCCCCTTGCTGGTACTGGCCGGGGCGGGTTCCGGGAAAACCAGTGTGATCACCCGCAAGATCGCCTGGCTGATTCAGGAGCGGGGCATGTCGGCCCGGCACATTGCCGCGGTGACGTTCACCAACAAGGCCGCCCGGGAAATGAAGGAGCGGGTGCAATCGCTGGTGAGCCGCGACCAGACCCGCGGCCTGATTGTCTCCACCTTCCACAACCTGGGCCTGCGCATTCTCAAGTCCGAATTGAAAGCCTGTGGCCTGCGCAATGGCTTCTCCATCCTCGATGGCGCTGACAGCAAGGAAATCCTCAAGGAAATCCTTCGTCAGGGCGATTCGGAGAAAGACCTGGACGCGGTGGATGCCATCCACAAGCGCATCTCCGACTGGAAGAATGGCCTGGTATTGCCGGAAGAAGCAGTCAGCACCGCCGACACCGACGAAGCCCTGCGCGCGGCCATGGCCTATGGTGGCTATGACCGCATGCTGCGCGTGTGCAACGCGGTGGACTTCGACGATCTGATCCTGATGCCCGCGCGTATGTTCAAGGAGCAGCCCCGCATTCTTGAAAAGTGGCGCAACCGCATCCAGTACCTGCTGGTGGACGAATACCAGGACACCAACGGCGCCCAGTACGAGCTGGTAAAAATGCTCACCCTGCCGGAAGGCAAGTTCACCGTGGTGGGCGACGACGACCAGTCCATCTATGCCTGGCGCGGTGCCCGTCCGGAAAACCTGGCCCAGCTGCAGGAAGACTGGCCAACGTTGAAAGTCGTCAAGCTGGAACAGAACTACCGCTCCACCGGGCGCATCCTGAAAGCGGCCAACACCGTGATCGCCAACAATCCCCACGTGTTCGATAAAAGCCTGTGGTCTGACTATGGCTACGGTGAACCGCTGCGCTTCTCCGCCCTGCGCGACGAAGATGCCGAAACCGAATGGATCGCCAGCGACATCTTTCACCGCCGCCTGCAACAGGGCCTTAAGTGGAAAGACTTCGCCATTCTTTACCGCGGCAACTTCCAGTCACGCATTCTGGAAATGAAACTGCAGAGCCTGTCGATTCCCTACAAGGTGTCCGGCGGCACCAGCTTCTTCTCGCGCAGCGAGATCAAGGATCTGATGTGCTACCTGCGCCTGCTGGTGAACCCGGACGATGACAATGCCTTCCTGCGCATCATCAACACGCCACGCCGGGAGATCGGCCCCACCACGCTGGAGAAACTCGCCACCTGGGCCATCAAGCGCGAGCAAGGCCTCTACCATGTGTGCGACGACTTCGCGCTCAGCGAAGTCATGGCGCCCAAGTCCGCCGAGAAGCTGCACAAGTTCAAAACCTGGCTGGATGCCAAGCGCGAGTTCTGTTTTGGCCAGAACAGCCTGCAGGCCGTGAACGAACTCATCAGCGACATCGATTATGAAGGCTGGCTGATGCAGAACGCCTCCAGCCCACGCATCGGTGAAAAGCGCATCGAGAACGTCTGGCAACTGGTCCGCAGCATCGAACGCATGCTGGAAAAACAGGAAGAGGAAGAAGATGGCGCCAGCGATCTGGAGTCCGTCATCAAGAAACTGGTGTTGCTCGACATGCTTGAGCAGCAGGAAGAAGACGACGATTCCGACCGCGTTCAACTGATGACGCTACATGCTTCAAAAGGGCTGGAGTTTCCCCATGTCTACATGATGGGCGTGGAAGAAGAATTGCTGCCCCACCGCACAAGCATTGAAGAAGACAATATCGTTGAAGAGCGGCGCCTCATGTACGTGGGCATCACCCGCGCCCGGGAAACCCTGGCCATGACTCAGGCTCTCACCCGCAAGCAATATGGCGAACGCATCGACACCGCTGCCAGCCGCTTCCTCGATGAGATCCCCCAGGACGACATCGATTTTCTCGGCATTGGCGTGATCAAGGATGAAGCCCAGGAAGACGCCGTCGCCGAAGCCAGCATCGCCAACCTGAGAGCCCTGCTGGACTAAACCCGAGCCCGACATTGCCGTAGGAACGTAGCGTAGCGGAGTAACGCACGCAGTGCGGCCCGGAGGGTGAGCGCAGCGAATAACCTGCCTGCAGGCGATCCGAGCCTAAGCGAGGTAATCAGTTTCGAGTTGCGAGAAGCGAGTTTCGAAAGGCATAACCTCAAACCTCGAGCCTTGTTGTTGTTTTTCGATTTTCGAAACGCGCTTCTGGAATCCTTACCTCGCCTAGGCTCGGATCGCCATGCGAGCATGGCTCCTACAGGAGGCTCAGGTTATCTAGTAGCGCCGAACTCAACGATCTGGAAGTGTTTCCTGTTCTTCGGAAAAACCCGGGAACTTTTCCGGGGTTTTCTATCAGATTCAAGCGCAGCTCGTAGCTCCGTTTCGCTTTTGATCTCCCCTTTCAACTTTGAACTGCCTTTCACCCCGCCATCCACGCAATCACCACATACCGCAACAGCTTCCCCGCCGTCACCAGCAACACGAACCACAACAACCGCACCCGCAGAATCCCTGCCATCACCGTCAACGGGTCCCCGATCACCGGCGCCCAGGCCAGACACAACGACCACACCCCGTATTTTCGAAAACGTTTTTCTGCCGACACGAACTCCGCCTCGGACATCTTCAACCAGCGGCGTATCACTGCCACCCCGGCCCAATAGCCCAGAGCATAATTCACCAGGGAACCCAACACGTTTCCCACCGTGGCCACCGCCACCAATGTTCCCGGAGAAAGCCCATTCAGCAACAACGCCACCAGTACCACTTCGGAACTGAGCGGCAACACCGTCGCGGCCAGAAACGCCGCCAGGAACAAACCGATATGACCCAGCTCGGTAAAATATTCCATTACGCTTAACGCTCCCTCCGCGCCTTATTCACCCTCACCCGCCCATGTAGGAGCCTTGCTCGCAAGGCGATCCGAGCATAAGCGAGGAAATCAGTTTCGAGTTGCGAGAAGCGAGTTTCGAAAGGACAAACGTCAAACCTCGTGCCTGGTTGTTGTTTTTTGCCTTTCGAAACTCGTCACTCGAAACTCGCTTCTGGAATCCTTACCTCGCCAAGGCTCGGGTCGCCTGCAGGCAGGTTATTCGCTGCGCTCACCCTCCGGGCCACACTGCGTGCGTTACTCCGCTGCGCTACGTTAATACAACCAATCCATGCCGCTTTCCCAATGACCCCGACATCATGCACCAGCCCCATCAAACGCCCCACAATCACGCGGAAACCACCGCAATATTTCCGTCACTGCCCGCCCGACACAGCAAGAACACCCGGTTTTTTGTAACCACCGCAACCCCACACTGCATCTGCCTTTCAGCCATTTACTAAAAGGCAAATTCAAAACAAAAATCCATCACCCGGCACAGATTATGCACCACTACCTTCAGGAAACAGATTGCCAGTTAGCACCCCGGTGCCGGCACATGTTCCCTGCGATGCGAATTCATCCCTGCATCCGGCTGCTAAATTGGCAATGCGTACTGACTCTCGGGCTACCCCTGCTGAGTCAGCGCTATTGCGAACTCGCATTCTCGCAATACTGGAGTCGATTAACTTCACAGCGAGGTAATGATGCTTTTAGCAACGGATCTTGATGGCACTTTTCTGGGCGGAGATGAAGAGAGTCGTTCCAGGCTGTATCAACTTATCAACGCTCATCCGGATATTGATCTCGTGTTTGTCACCGGACGCGGCCTCGAATCCGTGCTGCCGCTTCTGTCTGACCCCACCATCCCCACACCGCAATATATTATCTGCGATGTCGGTTGCACCATTGTGGATGGTGACACCCTGCAACCGGTACAGCCCCTCCAGGGACACATCGACAACATCTGGCCCGGTGAACATATTGTCGGCAATGCCGTAGAGCAAGTGTCGGCCTCCCTGCAACGACAGGATGTGCCACAGGAACGTCGTTGTTCCTATTTTTGTGATGCCGATGAAATCGACAGGGCACTTGAAGCCCTGGTCGAGGACCTGGGCTGCGACCTGCTCTATTCCGCTGACCGCTATCTCGATGTGTTGCCTAAAGGTGTGAACAAAGGCAACACGCTGCTCAATCTGGTCACCCACCTGGATATAGGCATAGAGCAAGTGCTGGTGGCCGGCGATACCCTGAACGATCTGTCCATGTATGAGCACGGTTTCAAAGGCGTGTGCGTGGGCGGGTCCGAGCCCGCGCTACTCGAAGCCACCGAGAACAGCACCCGTGTCATGCACGCCCCTTCACCGGGCTGCGCTGGCATTCTTGAAGCGCTGGGGTATTTTGGTTTTCTCGGTCCGGCAGGTGTAGACACGGAAGTCCGTGACATTGCCACCCCGGGTAAAGCCGACCTGGTGATTGTCTATCACCGCCTCCCCTACGAGGAATCCATTATTGATGGCAAGGTGGTGCGCCATCGCCCCAAATCCCCTAACGGTATTATTCCCACACTGCTGAGTTTCTTTGATGATAACAAGGCGGGCTCCTGGGTGGCCTGGTCAGCCCATGATGGCGATCCACAAGACTTCCAGACCCACACCGAAGTGGATGCCGAGCGCTTCCCCAATCTGGTGGCTGCACGGGTGCCCCTGAACAAGGACGACATCGACATCTTCTACAAGCGCTTTTCCAAGGAAGCCTTCTGGCCCACCCTGCACACCTTCTGGGAGCGAGCCAGCTTCAAGGAAGCACACTGGCAAGTATTCCTGAAAGTGAACAAGCAGTTTGCCGAGCGAACCGCCGCGGAAGCCGCGCAGAACGCTACCGTCTGGATCCACGACTACAACCTGTGGATGGTTCCCGCCTACCTGCGCGAACTGCGCCCGGACGTGACCATTGCCTTCTTCCATCACACCTACTTCCCGTCCGCAGATGTGTTCAACGTACTGCCCTGGCGCCGGGAAATTGTCGGCAGCCTGCTGCAATGCGATTACGTGGGTTTCCACATTCCCCGTCAGGCGGAAAACTTCGTTGACGTAGCCCGCGGCGTCACTCCACTGGAAGTGGTGGAACGGGTCGGCTGTGCACCACGCTTCCTGACCTATGGCTGCGCCGTCGGCCTGGATGAAATGACCAAGACCATCAAGGTCAACGACCGCCACATCGGCCTGGGGGCTCATCCGGTTGGTATTGATCTTAATCGCATCAAGACCGTGCTGGAGGATCAGAAAACCCGCTTGCGCATGCAGGAACTGCGCGAACAGCTAAAAGGCACCCGTCTTATCCTGTCCGTGGAGCGGCTCGATTTCACCAAGGGCATCCTGGAAAAACTGGTGGCTTATGAACGATTGCTGACCGACAACCCGGAACTGCTGGGCAAAGTAACCCTGCTCACCGTGTGCGTGCCGGCCGCCAAGGAAATGCGCATCTATGACGAACTGCAGCAGCAGATTGAGCAGACCGTAGGCCGTATCAACGGCCAGTTCGCCCGGGTCGGCTGGACCCCGGTGCAGTTTTTCTTCCGCGCCTTCCCTTTCGAGGAACTGGTCAGCTACTACGCCATGGCCGATGTCATGTGGATCACACCACTGCGAGATGGCCTGAACCTGGTCGCCAAGGAATACGTGGCCACCCAGGGGCTCACCCAGGGAAGTGGTGTACTGGTGCTCTCGGAGTTCACCGGTGCCGCCTCCGAACTACGCGGCGCCATCCTCACCAACCCCCACAACCCCATGGAGCTGGCGGATACCTGCTATCTGGCCCTCTCCATGAGTGCCACCGACGCCCGCGCTCGCCTGGACGAAGCCTTCAGTGTCGTCCAGCACTACGATATCGAGTATTGGGCGAATGATTTTCTGGACAATGTGGACCTGTTCAGCCGGAAGCCGAAGAGGAAGGTGAAGCTGATGGGATCGGATAGTCAGGTGGCGTGAAAGAATGGTCTGATTATGAAGAAGTGAACGCTCGGGCGATCCGGGCTTTCATCCTTACTAAAACGGTTCAGGCCTAGCCACCCTTGGCGTGCTACGCCCGAACGTTCATGGAATGCTTGGTTGCCTATTCTTCCCAATCGGAATTCTGTAATACAACACGGTAACCATCCAGATCTTCATAGGTTTTACCGACATGATCCCAATAAGGATTACACGACTGGACGCACCTGAAGCCCGCTGACAGCATATCCTCACCGCACTCAGCCCATAACCTGGAATCAGGGATATAGAAAACCAATAAGTTATCCCTGGTAGGAGCCCTGCCAACCAGAGTACCGGGTTGATGTGTGAACTCCAGATGATAAGCGTGCTCTGGGTGGCCAAGAATAGCACCATCAAACCCATCATGATCACTAAAACTGCTTAACAACTGAAACCCCAGACCCGAGATGTACATCGAGGTAATTTCGTTCAATCTATCTGTCGGCCTGGCAACTCTGAGAACCGAAGTTTTGGGAATCATCCGCTAATTCCTTTTATTGGTAACGCCTTGCATCAGCCGACCCTGCGGAGTGAAGCCGAAAGCGTAGCGGAGCAGGGGTCGGCTGCATGCAATTGTTAGAACGCACCTACTCCGTACTCCGCTTCTTCAATAGTTCAGGACAGGGATGTAGCTCAACGTTTTTCGGTAAATGTAGCTGCTTTCCGTTCAATGACATTGATGCGGAAATGTCTGACTCTGAGTAGTCTTCTTGGCTAAATTCATCATCTTCATATTCAATGACCAATGAGGGTGATACCGATATATAGCCACAATCAAAAAGTTTATGGTGATTGGCGCAAAGTAGAATTCCGTTGCTGGGAGAAATACGTTGCGAGTGCTCACATTCTGCCCACGGAACAATATGAGCAGCTTCCAATACTTCTTCGAAGCTCAGCCGACACATGGCGCATTGATATTCGTAAGCCTCCAGTAATGCACGACGAAATATGCGTTGAGCAGAACCCCTGACCTTAACGCGTGAATATATCTCTCCAGATTTGGCTGGATTTTCAACTAGGTATTGCGCAAAAGATTCTGTTGTATTTTCTTCGCCGTATCCGGCAAATGGATTATCGACTGTCGCCCAATTAAACGCGAATACCTGCTTATACGCTTCATCTAGGTCATCAATGTCCCACGCGATAAATCCGGCGCCAGGAACACCTGAGATTTTTCCGATAACGATTACAGTTAACGGTGGAATTTTATTGTTGAGGCAATGGTAGAGAATTGGCCCAAGGCCTTTTCCTACGGAAAGGGGATTGGTATCAATTAGCGGTGCTAAATCACTGTAGGTCAGCGTTTGACCTTTCTGGGCCGCTTCCGTCAAGACTGGCCAAAGAATCCCAGCCGCATGCTCCCAGTTTTTGGACATTCCTACTCCCTTTCTAGTGTGATCTAACGCCCGGCTCACCGGGTAAATTTTTGATGGCGGCTTTTGTGCGGCCTTATGCACAAAAGGTGACAGCGGAAATTTATCCGGTGCAGCTGATTGTTAGACGCTACTGCAGCTGCGAACATTTCCCAATCACTGAGTAATAATCGGTGGAGGCGGAATTACTAGCATTGCCATTCAGGCTCATAATTACAAAAGTTCCATCGCTGTCCATCATGAACACCCCGCCCCAGCTCTCCCCTGGCATTTCGCACCAAGTAGGCCTACCCGATTCATCATAATTACACTCAGAGAGCCAATTTGCGTCGATACCAAAACGCCTGAGCCCCGTGCGCCTTCCAACAATGTATTTATTATCAGTGGCCCCAGAGAAGGACCCGAATATTGAACCCTCGTGCTTTGTAACAGCCGCGCCCTGCTCCGCGATACATAAATAGGAGCTATCCTGAGCTTCCGCAGAGGCAGCCCCTGATAGAAGACCAAGCATAAAAAATACAACGCGCATCTTCGTTATCTCTTCCTGCAGGCTTTATCTGTCTAACGCCCGGCTCACCGGGAAAATTTTTGTTGGCGGATTTATGCACAAAAGGTGACAGCAGAAATTTATCCGGTGCAGCCGATTGTTATGTGCTCTGCGTCCTGCTTCTGCAAGCTTCCAAAACATCCCCAGCAAATTGGGCTCCAGACTCGGCACGCCAGCGACAGCCGCGAGCCTGATGAAGATTGTCATAATGCTCCGAAAGTAAATCATATACCCTCCGCTCCAGAGCTTTTCTGGCCCTATTGAAAGATGCAGAGTTTGCAGCAGCCCCATTTTCCTTGGCTATTTTCTCCAGCAAAGGAGTATCTATCGGGAATGCCAAAACGATATATTCCTGCTCTGGCATATTGCGCTCATGAATAATCTTACTAAGAATAGCGCCAGACCGTTCCTTCCCGCGAATATGAAGCCCAATTCTGTCGGATACACTTTTGCCTGTTTCCCCAACATAAATCGGGCGTCTTCCCTGATCCATCCATACGTAAACAAAGCTGCCGCCACTGAATGCCTCAGGGCCAACCCGCACTTTCATTTCCAACATTCGGAGCACTCTTTTGGCTTCACATAACGCTGCAAACAACGGCGCGGAGCGTCCGCTATTGCTTTGCCTTGTTATGAGCCTCTACATCGGGCTCTCTCAAATATATTTCTGTACTTGTAGAATTCTCTAGCCTCAGAACTGTATCTGTAATGGACAGCAGCGTTTGAGTCTTAGTCGTACCATCTCTCCATATAAGTCTGAAAATTCCATCCTGAAGACTCCACGTTCCGCCTGGAGCATTTTTTGAATCTCCTTCTGGTACTGAAACTACCGCCAGCTTAAATGTTCCGCCTTCCTCTAGGTCCATCTCCAGAAAATCACCACAACCCATATGAAAGTACCATTTCCCGTCAACAAGCCTCTCTACTTGCGAACCACTCTCCAAGTCTTCAGATACCGGAGACGAACTGCACCCATGCAGCAAAACGGCCAGTATCAGAATAAAAATCAGCCGCATTACCCCCCCTCATAACGCCCGGCGCAGCAGGCTGATCTGCTACCACTTTCGTGGACACTTTCAGGCACACGCCCGCATGTAACTTTCCGGGCTTTGATACCCGATCCCCGAGTGCAGTCGCTCTCGATTATAGAACTCAATAAACTCCACAATTCGGGCAACCGCCTCAATATCATTCTCAAACTTATGCTGGTGGACCAGCTCCGTTTTCAGCGTATGGAAGAACGACTCCACCATTGCATTATCCAGCGGCGTCGCTTTGCGACTCATGCTCCTTCGCATTCCCGCCGCAGCCACCAGATCACGATACTCATGCGCCGCGTACTCGATACCCTGATCTGAGTGAAACACACAACCAGGAAGAGGCACCTCACGTGACAAAGCCATTTTCAGCGCACTCTTGGTCAGCTCGCTATTTCGCTTGCGGCTAAACGACCAGCCAACAACCCTACGGCTATACAGGTCTACTACCACTGCATGATAAAGCCAGCCGGAACCGGTTCGCACATAAGTGAAATCACCAGCCCAATGCTGCCCCTCGCCCTCTGCCACGTCTTCTGCACCCAAAACATTACCCGCAGCACTATAGAACTCATGTCTTCCCGGGTTCCAGACATAAAGCCCTTTACTGGAAGCATGAATCCCCGCTTCCTTCATGAGCCTGGATACGCGACGGACACTGCAAGAGAAGCCATTCTTACGCAGTTGCTGATGAATTCGCCGAGCCCCATACGCCCGGCGAAATCCTTGATGTAACTCGACCATAGCTTGCTTCAGCTTATCGTCATAACAGCTTCTCTCACTCTTCGGGCGAGAGAGCCAGGCGTAAAACCCGCTCCTCGACACGCCAAGAAGCTCACAAAGACGACGCACGTCACGGCCCTCGCGGCTCTTCTCAACCAGCTCATAGAGCTTTACTTTTTCCGCTGGAAGAACCGCTCGGCCTTTTTTAGCAAATCAATCTCGTCGTTACGGTTGTCTAGTTCACGTTCGAGTTTCTTGATCCGCTTTTCTGCCGCAGCCAGTTTCTCCTCCGCTTCCTTCAGAGGGTCCGCTCGGTTCGGTCGGCGCTTAGGGGACGGGGGTGATGCTTTCATATTTTTATTCTCCCTTAGCTCTCCTCGACGGTGCTCCATCTGCCAGCGATAAAGCATTACCGGATGGATACCCAGCGACTCTGCCACATCCTTTGACCTAACGTCAGGGTGATTCGCCAATTTAACGGCCTGGAGTTTGTAAGCTAGGGTATAACGGTCGTAATTTCGCTTTCTTGTTTGTCCCACACTGCACCTCTCTTATGAACAGAAAACTCTGTCCACAAAAGTGGTTACAGATCAGGCAAATTGGAGCGACGCAGGAGCGGAAATTTGGTCTGCCTGGCGCCGCTTGTTATAGCACCCGCTATCAAAACCGGGAATCGTTTTCACAAGGTATCCCGTCTCTATCACCATCCATCTTTGTATTCGGGCAGTTTCTTGTGAAAAATTCGGCTTCAGCTCTTGAAGTCATCTGACTGCAATGCTGCCGGCCATCGCACCGAAAGTCTGATCGGTAAGTATTAACGGGTTCTTCCATTGCTTCCCTATCCATGGCATACGGATGGATTACAGCACCTGTACCCGTATCCATGTTATTTGTGTAGTAACTCCACGCGGCAAAACCCAAAACAGCCACAAGAAGAAAATTTTTCAAAACCCCTACCCCACGTTAATTTCGCTATAACGCTGCGCTCTGCCGCTTGTCGGCAGCAGTGCCTTGTTATGCTTCATCTGCTTCAGCAGGCTTAGACTCTGAGGCTTCTTGAATAGCCCGACGAAGACCTTTAGCCAGAAAAAACACCCCTGAAATGCTTGAAATATATACAAAGTAGTATATATACATTCCTATAGCTGTTTCGTTTCCTAGGCCCAAAACACCTTTCAAGAACCCTGCAACCATCGGTATCAAAACCATAAAAAGGAGCGCGCTCTTAAGCAGCTTCTTCCCTTTCGCTCCAGACGCATTAGCGATCCCATTGATAGTAATCACCAGGTACACGGTAGCCCCGAACAAAGCTGCTGTTATCAAACCATTTATCAGTTGCATTTCCACCCCTCTAAATTCATGCATAACGCTTAGCACAGCCGCCGAAGGTCGGCCTGCTGCTTCTTGTTATGACCCGACATAGCTCTGTAAAGCATTCTGATATTCCAGCTCTCTTGGGTTGCCCGTCTCATCACCTAGAAATGGGCAATGAACCCTGCCATGACGCATAACCTGCTTCACAAGCTCAAGCAACCCAACCATTTCGGACTCATTTACCAAATCTCTAGGATCATAAAAAATCTCAACTGAATCCGGGAACACATACACCGCTGCACAGTTAGTAACGGCCTTTCCGTCCCTAAAGTTAGCTATGGGATGACATACAGGGGTAATTTCACCTGAGATCACCTTTTCAGCAACCTCATCAATGCGGCTCAGAGGGACGTCTTTGTTCTCAATATTGCTCCAAACTGTTTTCTCATCCGGAATCTTTCCGCTATGCGCACAAATATAATTGTAAATGCTCATGATCTCGGATGAACTGAGGCCTTCAAAATAAAACCCAGGCAGCGATCCCTTGTCTAGAGAAAGAGCTTCTTTAAGTATATGAGGAACTGGCATGCATCTCTCAGTCCTAACAGCGTATTCAGTCGAGTCCTTCGACATATCTTTTTTCGACATATTTCTTCGCGTAGATAGCGATGAAATACATTTAATCTCAATTTTCTCAACCAGTTATTGGAAAAACGATAACAATTCCCAACGGAAAAACTCGAAGCAGCGGGTTATTTCCCGCACTCGGCCCTTCAGATTAAGCCGTTCCGGGCCCCATATTTCAATAACTTAACAAATTTTAAGCGATCTCTTACAAGCATTTCGGCGCCGTTCCGTTGAGCAGGGCTAATCGTGAGCTCAATCTGACATCACACATGGAGGTCAGCATGAGTAGTCGCACCAGAGATATTCCTGTCTATGTTCCAGAAAAGCCCGTCAAGCTTCTTGACCAATTTCGCTCCTGGCTTCGCGCCAATCATTATCGGTACCAGACTGAGCAGACGTATGTTCACTGGGTTGTGACATATATTCGTTATCACAGCCTTAGACATCCGAGGGAGATGAGCACCCCTGAGATTGAAGCCTTTCTCACCTACCTGGCAACTCAACGCCAATGCAGCCCCGCCACGCAAAAAGTCGCACTCAACAGCCTTAATTGCTTTTATCGCAAGTTTCTTAAGATTGACTTCCCTCCTCTGGAATTTCGCAGATCTCGCCAGTACCGCCGGCCCCCTGTTGTATTTACTGACCAGGAAGCACGCGCCGTAATCGAGAAGCTATCAGACCCCTTCAAACTGATGGCTGAATTAATGTACGGCTCAGGGCTGAGGGTTTCAGAGACGATGCGACTCCGTATCAAGGATATCGATTTTGGACAGGGGCAACTGATTGTTCGGGAAGGAAAAGGTAACAAGGACAGGATAACCGTTCTCTCTGATCAACTTCATGACCGCCTGAAGCTTCAGATAAATCTCGCCAGCAGTTATTACCAGTATGATCGACAGAATGGTGTCGGCCCCGCATGGATGCCGCATGCATTGGCGAGAAAGTATTCTGGAGAAGCATCACAGCTTGGCTGGCAGTTCATTTTCCCTTCCAACGAGCCTGCGAAGGATCCGCAAACCGGGATCTTGCGCCGCCATCACCATCATCCCGACACCATTCGTAAACATATCAAGAAAGCGGCTCAGGAAGTCGGCCTCGTCAAACTCTGCGGTCCGCACACTTTCCGCCATTCCTTTGCGACACGATTACTGGAAAGTGGCTACGACATCCGCACTGTTCAGGAGCTGCTGGGCCACAGCGACGTTTCCACCACCGAGCGGTATCTGCATGTGATGAACCGGGGTGGGCTGGGGGTGATCAGTCCGCTGGATCGGAGTTAGGTGGGGGCGGCCTTTGTTCGCAAACGGCCTGACTGTACCAGCTGCCATAGGTGGTTTGCCGGTATACGGAGTACGGCAGTAGTAGCGTATCCACAACCAGGCTCATGGGCAGATCCACCAGACAGAAGAACCCGGCATTTTCAGCCGGCAGGCAGTAAAGATCGAAGACGAAACCGCTGTAGACATTGGGGATGGTCTTACTGTCGCTACAGCCCGCGCCCGCATCTTCATAGGCATCATTAGTTTGCGTGTAGAGGCTGGCACAACCGGGTAGTAGGGTGATAAGGAGCAGTAGCCCTGCGCGGCAGTTCATTGTCGTGGCTCGGTAATAATCCTGCTTTCAGTATGGTCCGGTTTCGGATGATTAAACATAAAAAAACCCGGCTTTCGCCGGGTTTTGATCGCCATGCAAGCATAGCTCCTACAGGGCAAGTACTCGCTTACTCGGACCAGGTGAGGTCCAGCTCGCGGGCTGCCTTTACGTCATCCAGGCGACGCACGGGCTGGGTGAAGGGCGCTTCCTTGACCATGTCGGGTTCGGTGCGCGCTTCTTCCAGGATGGCAGCCATGGCATCGACGAATTCGTCCAGGGCTTCCTTGCTTTCGGTTTCGGTGGGCTCGATGAGGAAGCACTCCGGCACCAGCAACGGGAAGTAGGTGGTCGGGGCGTGCTGGTTGTAATCCAGCAGGCGCTTGGCGATATCCATGGCGGTGACACCCAGCTCTTTCGCCTCTTTGGCAAAAGTGAGGATGAACTCGTGGCTTGCGCGACGATCCGGGTAGGCCGCGGTGCAACCAATGGCTTCCAGTCGCTTGAGCAGGTAGTTGGCGGCCAGGGTGGAGAATTCACCCACGCGAATCATGCCATCACGGCCCAGGGAGCGGGCGTAGTAGTAGGCACGCAGCAACACACCAGCGTTACCCATGAAAGCACTCAGGTGGCCAATGCTGGTGGGCAGGGTGTCCGTGTCGACCCAGTAGTAGCTGTCGTCGTCACGCTGGCCCGCCATCGGGGTGGGCAGGTAGGGCAGCAGTCGCTCGGACACACCCACCGGGCCGGCACCCGGGCCACCACCGCCGTGCGGCGTGGCGAAGGTCTTGTGCAGGTTCATGTGGATCACGTCGAACCCCATGTCACCGGGGCGCACCTTGCCGAGGATGGCGTTCAGGTTGGCGCCATCGTAGTACAGCAGGCCACCAGCTTCGTGTACGGTTTTGGCGATGGCTTCGATTTGACGCTCGAACACGCCACAGGTGCTCGGGTTGGTCATCATCAGGCCAGCGGTTTGCGGGCCGCACGCCGCCTTCAGGGCTTCCAGGTCCACGTCGCCGTCTTTACCCACCGGCACTTCACGCACCTTGTAGCCACACATGACGGCGGTGGCCGGGTTGGTGCCGTGGGCCGCTTCCGGGATGAGGATTTCGGTACGCTCGTCGTCACCACGGGCATCGTGGTAGGCGCGGATCATGGCGACACCGGCAAACTCACCCTGGGCCCCGGCCATGGGGGCGAGGGACACCCCTTTCATGCCGGTCACTTCCTTGAGGAAGTTCTGCAGTTCGAACATGCAGCTGAGGAAGCCCTGGCTATGGGTTTCCGGGGCCAGCGGGTGACGATTCAGGAAACCCGGCAGCATGGCGGCGCGGTTGGCGCCCCGCGGGTTGTATTTCATGGTGCAGGAGCCCAGCGGGTAGAACTGCTTGTCGATGGCGAAGTTCTTGCTGGACAGGTTGGTGTAATGACGCACCACCTGCATTTCGGACACTTCCGGCAGTCCCGGCTTTTGCTGGCGACGCAGCTGCGCGGGAATAGCGCTGAGCTTGTCTTCTGCTACCGCTTTCGGCGCCTGGGAGACGGCACTGCGGCCAGGCTGAGACAGTTGGAAAATCAGTTTGGTCTCGCTCATGCCAGTACCTCCTTCAGGGCGACAGCAAACAGATCAAGATCACCTTCGCTGTGCACTTCGGTGGCGTTGATCAGGATCGCATTGGGCATGTCATAGTCTTTGGCCAGGCTAACGCCGCCGAGCACATCTTTCTCGGCCAGGGCCGCCAGCACTTCCGCTGCCGGCTTCGGCAGGGTCAGCACCACTTCGTGGAAGGTGGGCGCGGTAAACGCACGGGCGACACCATCGATGGCGGTGAGCTTTTCAGCCAGCGCCTGGGTGTTGACGTGACAGTGGGCCGCCACATTGGTGAGACCATCCGGGCCCAGCAGGGAGCAGTAGATGGTGGAGGCAGTCATAGCCAGGCCCTGGTTGGTACAGATGTTACTGGTGGCCTTGGAACGGCGGATGTGCTGCTCGCGTGCCTGCAGCGTCAGGGCAAAGCCTTGCTTGCCTTCCATGTCCACGGTGCGGCCGATGATCCGGCCCGGCATCTGGCGCACGTATTTCTGTTTGCAGCACATAAAGCCGTAGTAAGGCCCGCCGGAAGACAATGGCACGCCCAGCGGCTGCCCTTCACCCACCACGATATCGGCACCTTCGCTGCCCCACTCGCCCGGCGGTGTCAGCAGCGCCAGCGAGGTTGGATTGACCACCGCGATAACCAGCATGTTGTTGGCGTGGGCCCAATCGGTGAGCGCATCCACGTCTTCCAGGCTGCCAAAGAAGTTGGGCTGGCTGATCACCAGCGCGGCGTAGTCTTCACCTTCGTGATGCTTGAGGGCATCCACCGGGGTCTGGCCACTCGCTTCACAGAACGGCACCATTTCCAGCGCCACATCCTGGTTTTCCACGATGGCCTTGGTGGCCATGGTGTAACGCGGGTTCAATGCGCTCGGTACCAGCACCTTGCGGGATTTGCTCTTGCGATTGGCACGCAGGCTCATCAGGACCGCTTCCGACAACCCGGAGGCGCCGTCATACACAGAGGCGTTGCTCACTTCCATGCCGGTGAGGCGAGTCATCAGGGTCTGGAATTCGTAGATGACCTGCAGGGTGCCCTGGCTGGCTTCTGCCTGGTAAGGCGTGTACGCCGTGTAGAACTCGCCACGGGTGGCAATCTCCCATACCGCCGCCGGAATGTGGTGCTGGTAGGCACCGGCGCCGATGAAGCTGACGGCGCCCGCGTCCATGGCCGCGCGCTCATTCATCAGACGCGTCACTTCCATTTCGCTGAGCCCTTCGGGCAGCGCATCCAGCTTGCCGGCAGCTTTCAGGTGCGCGGGAATTTCATCGAACAGGGCTTCGATGCTGTCGGCGCCAATGGCGTCGAGCATGGCGCGCACGTCGTCGGGGGTATGGGGGATATACGGCATGGGGGTACCTGGATAGGTTGGGTGTTGGCTTTGCGTTCCTCAGCACTGAAAACGCGTTGAGGATCAGCTACGAGCCACGAGCTTCGAGCTACGAGAAAAATCTTTTACTCGCAGCTAGTAGCTAGAAGCTCGCAGCTGCGAATAACGGTAATGCCGTTATTCGCTTTCGATCTGCGCCTGGTACTGGTCAGCGGTGAGCAGGTTGTCCAGATCGGTTTCTTCGCTCATGGCGATCTTGAACAGCCAGCCACCTTCATAGGGGGCGTTGTTGACCAGCTCGGGTTCATCTTCAAGGGCTTCGTTGATTTCCACGATTTCGCCGGACACTGGCGCGTAGATATCGGAAGCGGCTTTCACGGATTCAACCACACCGGCTTCATCACCTGCGGCAACGACTTGACCCACTTCCGGCAGTTCCACATACACCAGATCACCCATGGCATCCTGGGCGTGGGCAGTGATACCCACGGTCACGGTACCATCTTCGTTTTTGGCCCATTCGTGGCTGCTGGCATAACGCAGTTCGGCGGGGATCTCGCTCATTGTTGTCTCCTTGAGAGTCGCTACACGCAACATGCTTCACGCATGCGCACTGGAAAATATTGAATCAGTTTAAAGTTCAAAGTTGAAAGTTGAAAAGCGCGGGATGAGCACCCTGGTTTGCCATGCCCTGCCCGCGCCTCACCGTTTGAGCGCGAAACACAAACCCCGACTTCACTCGGGCCTGTCGCCGCGTTTCAACTTTAAACTTTCAACTCACTGCGCCTGACTATCGCGATCACACCGGAAAAAGGAAAAGATCGCGTGCAGGCACGCTCCTACCGCGACCGCTCCACGACGTGAAGCGTGCCGCTAGACTTCTTTGTAAACTGCCTGGCCGTTGCGCACGAACGGGGCTTTTACCACCTGGGCAGGCTGACGCTTGTTGCGGATTTCCACGTCCACTTTGCCGGTCGCCCCTGCGGGCAAACGGGCCAACGCAATGGACTTGCCCAGGGTGGGCGAAAAAGTCCCACTGGTAATCTCGCCTTCTTCACCATTGGCGAGCAATACCTTCTGATGGGCACGCAGCACGCCTTTGCCTTCCAGCACCAGGCCCACCAGCTCCGCATGACCACGCTCTTGCTGGTTCAGCAACGCCTGACGACCAATGAAATCCCGGTCGTTCAACACCAGGGTCCAGCCCATGTTCGCTTCCAGCGGGGTGATGGTGTCGTTCATGTCGTTGCCGTAGAGATTCATGCCGGCTTCCAGTCGCAGGGTATCCCGTGCACCGAGACCCGCAGGCGCCACCCCTGCGGCAAGTAACTGATCCCACAGCGCCACGGCATCGGCGGCGGGCAACATGATTTCTACGCCATCTTCACCGGTGTAGCCGGTGCGGGCGATCATCCAGTCATTCGCTTGTGCAAAGTGGAACACCTTGAGGGTATTCACTGCTTCTGCACGAGCCCCATCCAGCAGGGAGGCCAGCAGCTCACGGGCCTGCGGCCCCTGGATTGCCAGCATGGCCAGCTCGGGACGCTCGTGGATATCCACCGCAAAGCCTCCGGCCTGGGCTTCCATCCACTCCAGGTCGGTTTCACGGGTGGCGCAATTTACCACCAGCCGGTAGTCATTGTCGCGTTTATAGACGATAAGATCGTCGATCACGCCGCCATATTCATTGAGCATGCCGCTGTACAGGGCACGACCTTCGGTAATACGGTCCACATCGTTGGCCAGCAGGTGACGCAGGTAATCGCGGGCACCAGCACCGGCCACATCCACTACGGTCATGTGGGATACATCGAAGACGCCCGCCTTCTGCCGCACGGCATGATGCTCCTCAATCTGGGAGCCGTAGTTGATCGGCATATCCCAGCCGCCGAAGTCCACGATCTTGCCGCCTGCCGCCACATGCGCGTCGTACAAGGCTGTGCGATGACCCATAACACCACCACTGTTCAAATGAAGGGGGAATTATATCGGGACGAGGCTTGGGGGCATAGGCTCACGGGCCAAACAAGCGCAATGAGAAACAACAGAAACGCCCTGTTTACAGGGAGAAAGCGGGCATCGCCGCTTCTCCCTGCATCACAGAAGGTGGCGACTACTTGATCGAGCCGCTCTGGAAGGTCAGATTCACACCACCCACTGGAATGGCCAGGTCAATGGTGGCCAGCCCGGAACCGATGTTGACGTCGATGTCCTTGGCGGTGAGGCTTTCCAGACCGATCACCATGCGGCCATCCGGCAGGAAATCTACCGGCCCCTTGAGCTGCACATCATCCAGCGGATAGCTGTAGAGATTGTGCGGCAGAGGCAAACCCAGTGGCTCCATCTCCTGGGCATCCAGCAGCAGATCCAGTGCGGTATCAAAGGTGAGCTGATCTTCCACCTCGTCATAACGAATCCAGCCTTGCAGTGGCAAGGTACGCCGCCCTGTGCCGTCATCCCGGTAACGGGCACGCATCACCAGCGGGCCGGTCGGCACAGAGGTGGGCACTCCAACCAGCTGGGCATGGACATCCTTGCTGGTGGTATAGAGAACCGGTGGGTAGAGGGTCACTTCCACCGCCTGCTCGGCCTCGTCCCAGCCAACGATATCCACGTTGATCCCCCCGTTGAGGTAGGTATCTTTCTGGTCCGGGCAGCTTAGCGGCTGCAGCAGCAAGGTAAAACCACACCCCACATTGGCTCCGGTCACCGCCCCGCCGTAGCCGGTAACGCCCAGCCGGGCCGCGTTGGCAGGCACCGGGTAGACGCCGCTACCGGCAGGCACTTCCACAGTGGCTGTTTCCTCGCTGTCGACCAGGAAGTTGGCGTTCACGTCCGTCTTGGGCAGATTGCGCAGTGGCAGAAACACATTGTCTGTTGCTTCAGCGCCAACGAAGGCAACGCTCAAATCCGGCCCGCCGACATCACTCTCCGGCGCCAGCAGCTGTGCGGTTTGCAGGGGCATACCCGCGGATGAGCAGATCACGTTCTGGCCACAGCCGGTCGCCGAGTGAGATCCCAGCACATAGCGATAAAGCTGGCCCTGCTCCCAGGGTGCCTGGGGAATAATGGTCAGCTCGCGAAGCTGCGGGGACAACGTGGCCGGCACCACCTCAAGGCAGTTACCCGCAGCATCGATTTTCTCTACGCGGACACTGCCATCATCACAGCTGGTGCCCAACACCATGCTGCTGGTATCCATATCCTGGGAAAACTGGATGGCGATGGCCCGGTTGGCCGGCAGGGTCGGCAGCGGCAGCACATCCCCGGCCTGGCCTTGGGTATTGCTGACGCATTGCCCTTGCTCCCCTGCCGCCAGATCACGGCTGGCGGGATCCACCGCACAGGGATAGCCTGGATACACGGTGGTGGCATTGGGCGACCGCGGTGCATTGGTACTGAAGGACGGCATACTGAACGTCACGGTTTCCGGGCTGGCCGGGTTGCCGCGCAAATCCTGCACACCATCCGTAAGCGCGACCTGATACTCCGTCCCAAAGCTCAAGGGTTGATCCGGCATCAGCACCACCGAAGCACCATCCACTTGCCACTGAAACGGCACCGCGCTGCCCTGCTGAGTCAGCATCAACGTCACGCCGGGCTCAATGGTGGTCTGATCTGGCGTTTCGTTCAGATTGAGAATGATCGGGTCACCGGGACGGAAGCGGTCGGCAAAATCTCCCGGCTGCCAGCTCTGTAGAACCGGGCCGCTGATATCCGCCACTGGCTGGGGCGCATTCTCCTGATCTGCATAGGATTCCATGTGGAAACTGAGTACACCGTAAGCCGTTTCAATACCCAGCACTTCCGGCTCAACCACGCCAACGGCATCGATCACCATGCGCCCTTCTTCCACAATGGCCCGGCCCACCAGATCCACCTGCAACAGGCTCTGGGTGAAGGCACCATTGGCGCGGGAATCCGCGGTGGAGAATGCCAGATCCAGGGTTAGCTCCACTCGTCGCGGTGCTTCGGGGCTCTGGCTGTAAGGCGTAGGCAACAGGTAGCCGTTGGCATCGGAGACAAAACTCACTGTCACATCACCGGAATCAAAACCGGCCGGCAGATAGCCACCAATCAACACGTCCAGTGGCTCACCTTCCAGCAGCGAACCTTTACTGATTCGCAGCGGCGCGGCATCCGGGTAATTGGGGATGTACGCCAGATCGGCAAACACGTTACCGGACAGCTTTGACACGGTGGTGTCACCCAACAACTTGGCCACCAACGGCACACAGTTAATCGGGGCTCCGGTCAAAGGTGACCGAGTCACGCCGTCCTCATTACAGCCTTTGACGGGATCTGCTGCCATGGCTTCCAGCACCAGCGTTTCGCTGGGGGCCGAATCCTCAGGAACCAGAGAGTAGCTCGCGCCTCCGGTCAGGCTGTTTCCGAACACGCTGGCCAGGTCGCTGGTCAGGGTCAGGGTGTAGGTGTTCCCCGGCGTCAGGTCTTCCACCGGATCGATGGTCAGCCGGTTGCCTCCACTGAGCACCGATACCGGAATCACGTTATCGGCGTTGTCGGTCAGCGTGACCGAGCTGCCGTAATCCACAGTGGTCGCATCCAACGGTTGGGAAAACTGGAGTCGCAGGGTGGAAAAATCCATCAGCGGACGGTTCTCTGCCGGCGAAAAGCGGCTGACCACAAAATCCGCCGCCTGCTGCTGCGCTTCCACCGCGCCCCGCTTGGCAGAGCCGGTGACAAAATTCAGAGCACCACCACCGACGCCCTCCAGGGTCATGCCTGCCAGCGCCAGGGTGTATTCGCTGTTGAACGCCAACGGTGCCGATGGTGTGACCACCAACGAACTGCCGCCATCGGCCCAGGACACCGCCACATTGACCGCGCCTTGCGGCCCATTCAGGGTGACATCGCTCTCTGCCAGCCCCGGCGGTTCGGAAAACTGCACCACCAGCGGCGCGTGCACTGACACGCCAGCCTGCTCATCGGCAGGATAGGTGTAGAACACATGACCTTTTTCCCGGCCGCTGAAATCCACTGTCTGTTCACTGCCACCACCGCCACAGGCGGCCAGCAGACTGGCAGCGGCAACCAGTAATACGCTACGCATTATCATCACAGCCTCCGCTTATCAGAATTTCAGGGTCAGCGAACCACTGAAGACATGCACGTCGCCATCCGCTTCCACCTGCTCACTGGGCTGCGGGTAAACCGCAGATTGGGTGTCGTAGATATCAAAGGTGCGCGACTCCAGTTTTTGATACTGGTAACCCACATCCAGGCGCACCGGATAGGCCAGCAACCAGGGCTCGTCGAATTTTGCCGTCAGGCCAAGGCCGGCAATCCACTTGTCGCCGTCAAGATAGTTCACGTCCACAGACGCATCAGAATCCAGTGGAGATTCACTGAACGCCAGACCACCAGTGACCGCAAACACCTCATTAAGCTGGAACTCACCGCCAATGCGGGGGATCAGAATATCCTTGAATTTCAGCTGTCCCACATCACCGTTAACGCTCTGGTCCTTGATGGTGTCGTCCTCGAACTCTTCTTCCAGTTTTGACCACTGCTGCCATTCCAGGGTGACACCGGCACGCCAGCGATCCGCCCGGTAGTGCAGGCCACCCGTGAGGATGTTTGGCTGATAGGAATCCAGAGTGGAAATACGCAGAGGCAAGCCCGGCGCACCGATCACCCCTGGAATAATCGCATCGGCGGACACTTCGGTCTGGGTGTTGGAATACATGCGATAGGCAAAGGCGGTTTCCAGGCCATCGAACCAACAGTTGTCACCTTCTGCGCAGAAGGTTTTTCCCCAATCCATGTTCATGCTGAGAATCGGGCGAATGGAGGGCTTGGCCGAGACATCCAGCTGTTCGTACTGGGTATTGCCGGCCAGGTCTGTCGTGGCGCGCAGATCCGCCGCCGCGTGCAGGGTGATCCGTGCGGTGGCCCCCACATCAATACCGCGCCACACCTGGGTAGCACCACCCAGATTGAGGAACAGGGGTTGGCGACCGTATTCCAGATACTGACCTTGCTGAGACGTGGTGGAATCAAACGCCAGCATCTCCTCACCGTACTCTTCCACCCCGAGCATGAAACCCAGATAGAAAGGGTGGCCATACTGGGTGAGCGAGGTCAGGTTGGTCTTCATGCCAATCAGCACCTGCTGGGCAGGGGAATCCTGCAATACATCACCGCGCCGCAGCGGAGCATCAGCACCGCCAAGGCTGTTGGCGCGCAATTCATGCTCCGCATGCATCAACCCGACGGTCAGCTCACCACGTGAGTCGTGGGCCAGATAGGCCGGATTGTAATAGGTGGCGGAAACCTGGCTGTTAAACATGCTCAACGCCTGGGCCGAGGCCAGATCTGAAGGCAGTACGCCGTAGGTGGTACCAATGTTACCCATACTTCCCAAGGCAACAGACTGCATCAACACACCGCCAGCCATGACGGCGATACGTCCCGAAAAGGAAACAGACATTCTTATGCTCCTGACGTTCTTGTTGCTTTTCTCGTCGCCGGGATAGCGACACGGGCAAGACCCTGTCAGGGGTGAACAATTATTCACATAGGAAAAAAGCGGTAATCGGTGTAATCCGGGAAGCGAATTCGTAAAAAACTTTCAAATAGTGAACGGGGTTCCACTAGGAAGATGACACTCGTCAGGCACGGTTGTGCCAGAAGAGGTGTCGCATCGCGACGGAACCGTCGCTCCCACAGGTGGAGATTTCCGGCGTGGGTGCCGCTTTCTTTGTGGGAGCAGCGGTTCCGCCGCGATGAACCAAAAAATGCCCCGGCAAGCCGGGGCGAGGACAGTCATGCGAAAGGAAATCGCAGCACGCGTATCCGTTACTGGATGGACACGCTCTGATAGCTGAGGTTGATACCGCCAGCCGGGATTTGCAGTGTCACCTTGCCGCCTTCAAAACCGGCCAGTGAGATCTCCAGATCCACGTCCAGCGGAGCCTGATTCTGCAGGCCGATAAAGAGGCGGCCATCCGGCAGGAAGTCCAGCGGCCCTTCCAGCACCACATTATCAATCGGCAAGCTCTTCACATTGTGCTCAAGACCAATCGGCAGACTCAGCGCCGGCGCATCGAACAGCAGATCGAACGGGATACGGAATACCGGACCATCCGGGGTTTCCACGATATAGCCCACCGGCGGCACCGTACGCGGGCTGTTCGGGTCATTCGGATCTTCCGGCTCATAGCGCACCCGCATGATGTTGGGACCGGTTGCGGTATCAATCGGGATCAAACCGATGTTATCGAGGTTGGTAGCCTCAATCAGATCGGAAACCAAGGAGGCATCCAGCAAACCATTGACCACATCAGCCAGCGCGTCACCAATCAGCGGGATATTTCCCAGCAAGGTATCCAGGGTGCCTTCGGAAGTTAGCTGCACACCAATCACTGCGGTGGCATCCAGGTTAGTGAGCGCCACCGTGGTGGGGTAAATCACCACTGGCACACCCTGCTCCACTTCATCGAAGTCCAGGATTTCGGTGTTCAGCAAACCGGTCACATACATGATCTTCTCGCTATCACATTGTGTCGGCGTGCCACCCGCTGTGTCATCGAACCCGCAACCGGTGTTGGCATAGGACACCAACCCTTCACCACCGGTACCCCGTGGCACGATGAAGGTGGCATTGGCCGGGGTATCTGCCGGATCCAGGGTGTCACCGGTGATCACCGGTTCACCGCTGTCGATCTGGAAGTTGTTGTTCACATCGGCACTGGGCAAGTTCGCCAGTTCCTGGAAGATGGTGTTGGCAGCAGGGCCGCCCTTGAACAGGATCTCCATGTCCGGACCACCGTCTTTCAGACCGCCACCCAGCAGAGGGGCACTCTGGAAAGGAAGGCCGTCAGCGGAACAGATACCCGCACACCCGGTGCCGCCACCATTACCCGCCATCACATAGCGGTAAAGGGCTCCCTCTACCCACGGTTGCTCCGGAGTAAAGGTCACATTGCGCGTTTCCACCTTCAGCTCACCGGCAACCGGCTCCCAGCTGCCTGCATTGTCTTTCTCTACCAGGAAGGTATTACCCAGTGTGATCGTGGACGCATCCATGTTCTGGGAAAAACGCACAATGATGGAACGGTTGGACGGAAGATCCACGATGGGTATCTGATCCACGACAACCTGTTCAGCTTCCGCACTGGAAGAGATACAGGAGCCCTGGAAGCCAGAATCGATCGCCGTCTGATCTGCCACCGTACTGGCACAGGGGAAACCGGGATAGACCGTGGACGCGAAAGGACCGCGACGCACATCGCCGGGGTCGTTGATCACATACTCTGGCAAGGTGAAGTCGAGACTGTTATCGCCTTCCAGGCTGTCCAGCATTTGCAGGGGGTTACCCGCCAGATCGGTAATTTCCGGCGTGGTTGTGACCACATACTCCACACCATATTCCACCGCCGGATCGGGATGAATCACCAGGGCATTACCGCTCAACGCCCAACTGAAAGGTTCAGCAACTCCACCCTTGGTCAACTGCAGCGTGGTGCCTGGGATAATGGAATCCGGCTCCAGCGCTTCATTGAAATGGATCACAATGGGCTCACCCGGTTCCATACGGTCGGCCACATTGCCCGGCTGCCAGGACAGCTCAGCACCATTATCTCCATTCATGACCGGGACAAACGGGTTCACCGTATCCAGCGGCTGCGCAGGCGCATTTTCCTGATCGCGATAGGATTCCATGCGGAAACTGAGTACGCCGTAGCTGCTTTCCACACCCAGCACGCGAGGCTCAACGACCGTGATGGCGTCGGTGTTCAGCTGGCCATCTTCGATCAGGCCAGTACCCACCAATTCCAGGTGCATAAGATTCTGTGTGAAGGCACCATTGGCGCGCGCGTCGGAGGTGGAAGTGGCCACATCCATCATCAAACGCAGCTGCTTGGGCGCATTATCGCTTTCGGCGTTGGGGTTGGGGAACAGGTAGCCAGTGGCGTCAGAAATGATCTGCACCGTCACTTCACCGGAATCGAAGCCCACCGGCACTTCACCGCCGATAAATACTTCCAGCGCATCCCCTTTCAGGATGCCACCTTTCTTCACTCGCAGTGGCGTTACCTCCGGGAAGCTCGGGGCAAACGCCAGCTCTGCGTAGACATCCCCGGACTGCTTGGAAACGGTCTTGTCTTGCAGCAGGGTACCGATGACTGGCACACAGTTAATCGGCTGACCGGTCAGGGCTGACAGGCGTACGCCCTCATCCAGACACCCCAGATCCTTGTCTGCCGGCGGCGCATTCGTCACCAGAACCGCACGCTCACCGGTCGTCGGGGAGGTGGTGTCCTGCGGCACAGTGCTATGGGTGAAGGCGGCAATGGTATCGCCTGCCTCGTTCTTCACACCATCGATGACCAGTTCATAGGTCTGGCCGGGCACCATGTCGTCTTTTGGATCTACCGTGATGGCGGTGCGCCCCACCAACAATTGCGCCGGCACAAGCTCACCGTTGCTCATCAGGCTAACGGTTGAGCCGTACACGGCGCTGCTCACATCAATGGCCTGGGTGGTGCGAACACGGAAGGACGAGAAGTCCATGCTCTTGAACTGGCCATCATCCGGGAACAGGGAGGACACCTCGAACGTGTCGCTGGTGCGCTGGGTCGCCAGCGGACCTTCCAGAGCGGCACGGGTGGTGAAGTTCAGGGCACCATCCTTGAACGTGGTGGTTTCGCCCAGGACCTTGACCCCGTTCATCACCACTTTATAGGCGGAGGCGGGCTTGAGTGCGTCCACCGGAGTCAGGACCACACCCTTGCCACCCGCTACGGATTCCAGGGTGAAGGCTACGCTCTCACCCTCCGGGCCAGTAAAGGCGAAGTTGCTGGCACTCGCCTTAACGGTATGACTGAACTGCAACGCCACGATTGCACGCGGAGCCACTTGTTCCTGGTTATCCAGCGGATAGGTGTAATGCAGGTTACGCGCATTGAAAGTGGGCGTATCGAAGCTCACATCGGCGCTGTCGCCACCGCAGCCGACCAGGGAGGCCGCTGCTATGGCTGATGCGATGAGGGCAATCTTGTTCTTTTTCATGGTGCGCCTCCGTTAAAACTTGAGGGTGACGGAGCCAGAGAAGACATGGACATCGCCTTCCGTGCTCACGCGCTCATAGGGATTGGTAACACCCGGCTCAGTGCTGGTCAGTTCAAACTCGCGCTCTTCCAGCATCTGGTACTGGTAACCGAAGTCAAGGCGAACCGGATAGGCGAGGATCGGCGGGTTGTGAATGATCAAGGAGCTACCCAGACCGATGATAATCTTGTCGTTATCGTAGAAGTTCACATCCGGGGTCTGAAGACTTTCCAGCGGGCTCTCCTGGTAAGCAGCACCACCAAACAGGATCATGTGCTTGTTAACGGTCCACTCAGCACCGATACGCGGCACAATAATGTCTTTGAATTTTGCGTTGGCCTGATCTCGCACGGTATCGCGAGCCAGTTCATCCTCAAGGTCACTCCAGTTCTGCTGTTCAACCGAGATCGCAGCGCGGAAGTTGTCCGAGAAGTGATAAAGAATACCGCCACTGAAAATATCTGGCTGGTAGGAATCGATGGTATCAATCAACACCGTGATACCCGGATCGATCACCGTTCCCGGGATGGTCAGGTTAGATTCCACTGCGGTACGCGACTCGGTGTGGCCACGGAAGGCGAAAGCCGTTTCCAGGCCCGTCCAGATACCACAATCTTCCCTGCCGCAGAACATCTTGTCGTATTCCAGGTTCAGGGACAGCACCGGGCGAATCACCGGCTTGGCCGACACATTCAATTCTTCGTACTGGGTTTCCCCTGCCAGATCCGCACTGGCAATCAGTGTGGCTTCATTACGCAGGGAAACGAGGACAGATGCACCGGTAGATATACCGTTACCGCCTTCAAGCCCGCCACCAATGCTCAGGAACAGCGGCTGACGTCCGTATTGGAAGTTCTGACCTTCGCGTGAGTTCTTGGACTCAAAGGCAATCATCTCTT
Source organism: Alcanivorax sediminis (assembly GCF_009601165.1). Lineage (NCBI taxonomy): Bacteria > Pseudomonadati > Pseudomonadota > Gammaproteobacteria > Oceanospirillales > Alcanivoracaceae > Alcanivorax > Alcanivorax sediminis. The sequence continues at coordinate 352,861 of NZ_WIRE01000001.1, forward strand.
CACCGAACTTTTCTACACCAGCGACGATCGCGAAATAGATTGGATGGTCGAACTTGGTCATATCCGTCAGATCAGTCTTGAGGGCAATGATCTGTTGCTGGGTGTCTGCAACATTCGCGCGGCTGCCGTCCCGGATTACGGCAGCACCACCACCGCTGGGGTTGCCCAGGCTGTTTACGTCCAGTTCGTGTTCACCGTGCATCAACCCGACTGTCAGCTCACCTCGCTCATCCTGAGTCAGGTAGGCGGGGTTGTAATAAATCGCGGAAGCCTGGGTATTGAAGAGGGAAAGCCCCTGCGCTGTACCCACGTCGGTGGGCAACAAGCCATAAGTACTGGCTGTATTACCCATGGCGGCGAAGGCCGGGGCGCTCAGCAGGGTCGAGAAAAGGGCTGCAGCCCCCAGACGGCTAAAGGGTTTGACGGACATATGGTTTCTCCGGCGTTTGTTATTCGGCTTATTGCCACTGTCTCACTGAGCGTGGCGTTGTTGCAGCGAAGATCAGGTGAACGGTATGCACCGGCTGACCTGTACTCGCCTGTGTATATGCAATAAGTAAAACAAAACGCTGGTACCACAGCCGTTGCGAAAAGGTTGGGAATAGTTGAGATACGGTGTGTGACTTGGCGGACTTGTTAAGGTGTGTAATCGGAGTGTTTCGATGAGCAAGATGCCAGCCCCACCGACTATACAAAGGCGGCCCTTCTGGCGCCGGGGCCTGTTCGGGCTGGGGCTCAAAGGGTGCAGGAAGCGCCTTTAACAACAGAAAAACCTGCCCGGACGGTATTGCGGCTCCTGTGTAGCTGCCAGCGGAAGAGCCCCCTCGCCAAGCGGATGACTCAGGGGTAAGCGCCAGACACAAAAAAGCCGGCGCGATGGCCGGCTCTTTTGGAGTGACAGACGTTACTGCTTGATGGGCTCCCCCAGGTACTGGAGCTTCACGCCTTGTGCCGGGATTTGCAGGTACATGCTGGGCCGCAGAATCTCGATGATCTTGAGGTTTACATCCAGCGCGATGGTATTGGTGTTGATCTGCTCAATCACCATGCGACCATCCGGCAGGAAGGTCACCGGGCCTCCCAGGTTCATGGTCAACGGATAACTGTGCAGGTTATGCTCGCCATCCAGTGTAATGTGCATGTAGGGCGCATCCAGATACAGATCTACATCAGTGCGGAATTCCGGCCCTTCTGGCGTCGCCACAATCCAGCCTGGGATTAGGCCCTGCCGTTCGATCTCGTCATACACATAGCTGCCATCCGGGTTGGTCTTGCCACAGTAGTTTTCTGCATCGGTGGGCCAGGCCACACAGCTGTAGCGCATGCGCATGTACTGGGTTTCAGTGGGTGTCTCGATATCGGAAAGATCAAAGCCGATGGACAGCGTCACCTTGATCGTCACTGACGAGGCTTGAATCAGGGTGGGATACAGCCCCACACGGACTGCCCGCACGGGCTGGCCGGTTTCCGGGTCGATTACCGTTTCACCGGTTTGCAGATCCCGGTACTCCGCCGAACCAAACACCTCGGTATTCAGGCCACCCACCACATGAATGCCACACTGCTCTGGCAGATCACACAGCAACTCCGGATCAGACAACACACCGTCGGATCCATTGTTGGCACCACGGCTCTCATCCACTAGCAGGGCGGTGGTATTGGCCCCCGGCTCTCCACCTTCGTAGCCCGGCTCACCGGCATCAAAACGACCGTTGCCATTCAGGTCCGCCGTAGGCAGATTGCGCAGCGGCTGGAATACCGAGTCGTTTCTTGACGCTCCCACAAAATGCAGATGCATATCCGGCCCACCCTCATCCACGCCAGGCGCGTTGATCAACGCCGTCTGCAGGCGCTTGCCCGCTACAGAACAGATGGCTTCACCACTGTTGCAGTCATCAGGCTGCTGACTGCCTGTGCCGTTAACGCTCATAAGCACGTAACGGTAGCTGACGCCCTCTTCCCAGGGCTGATCCGGAGTGAAAACCAGGCTGCGCGCGCCCACTTTGAGCTCACCGGTTACCCCTGATTCACAGTGGTACTTGCGCTTGCCGTTCTCGTCGTAACGAATTGGCACTCCATTCGCGTCGGATTCCACTTTCTCCACCCGAAAACTGCCCACGCCACAGGCCAGGCTGTTTTCAAACACGATGGAGGCTGGATCCATGTCCTGGGAGAAGTTGACCCGGATGGAACGATCAGCCGGCATTTGCGGTACCGGGTTACGGTCGTCTTCGGTTTTGCCGCCGCGACAGAAACCGTGGTTGCCCGCCTCGATTTCCCAGTGCTCGTTATTGCTGGCACAGGGGAAGCCCGGGTAGGTAGTAAGCGCAACGGGGGGTACCGCTCCACCCACCACTGAGGGCAAGCTGAAATCACGAGTCAGCGCAGCAAGCGGGTTACCGGCCAGATCCGTGACTGCCGTGCTGACCTGAACCTGGTAAGCAGTCCCCATGGCTAGCGGGCTACCCGGACGCAGGATAAGGGTGGCACCATCCAGCTCCCATTCGAAAGGCACTGAGACACCACTGCTGAGCAGATCCAGACTCTGCCCGGCTACCAAGGTGGCAGGATCCAGCGGCTCACTGAAATTCAGGATCACCGGGTCCCCCGGACGTGCCATGTCAGCCACACCACTGGCGTTAGCAACAGGCACCATGGACTGCAGCACCGGAGCGGTCATGTCCAGCACCAGCGGCGGCGCATTATCCTGATCCGCATAGGACTTCATGTGGAAGCTGAGCAGACCGAAGGCCGTTTCCTGACCCAGCACCTTGGGCTCAACCGCACCCACCGCATCAATCTCCATACGGCCGTCGTTCACCAGCGCCATGCCATTCAATTCAACATGCAGCAGGGTCTGGCTCAGTCCGCCATTGGCTTCCGGGTTTTCCGCTGTCATGGCCACATCCATGAACAGCTTCACCTGTTTGGGCGCCTGATCAGAGTCGCTGTAAGGATTGGGCAACAGGTAACCAGAAGCATCGGACAGGAAGGTCACCTTGATGGCACCCGTTTCAATCCCGGCAGGGACATCGCCACCGACCTTGACTGCAATATTACTGCCCGTGAGCAGGCTGTTGCGGGCAATACGAAGAGGCGAGACATCCGGGTAATTAGGCAGGAACGCCAGTTCCGCATGGACATCACCAGACTGCAGGGTGGCGTCCTTGCCGCCCAGCAGGTTGGACTGGATCGGCACGCAATTGATAGCCGCTCCGGTCAGCTTGGCTGTCTCGACCCCGTCCACATTACAGGGGTCCTCCATGGCGCCACTGGCGGGTACCACTTCCTGCACCAGGGTTGCGCGGGGCTGGGAATCCCGTGCTCGCCAGGACTGCGAGAAACCGCCTGTGAGCGCAGCCTCGCCTACTCCACGAACCGCATCCGTCATTTTCAGCGTGTACTTGCGGCCAGGGAGCAAATCACTTTGCGGATCGATGGTGACAGCGTTGCCCTTGACCAGCAGCGTGGCCGCAACTGTACCGTCGGGACCTTCAAGCTCCACTGAGCCATCACCATCGGTATCACCGTACACCAGTGAGCTTGCATCCAGCTGCTGGCTGAACTGCAAACGGAGTGTGGAAAAGTCCATGAACTGCAGCAGGGAGCCGTCCGGTATGATCTTGCTAACCGTCAAGTCCGGGCTCAGCATGCGCTCCGCCAACGGACCGTCCACCGACATGCGAGTCACGAAATCCAGGCCGCCATCATCAAACTGGGCCTCACCATTGCTGGTATTGATGTCATTGAGCACCAACCGGTAATGGGTTGTCAGGTTGAGCGGGGCTTCGGGCTGCAGAACAACCCCCTTGCCACCGCCAACGCGCTCCGGCGGCGTCAGCGCAACCCGGTTATCTCCCGTGTCTTCACAGCTTTCACCTTCGGAGGGGCACTCAAGCAGGGTAAAGTTGCTGCCATCCACATTGACCTTGTGGGAAAAACGCAGCACCAGAGGTGTCTTCGGGGATACCCCATCCTGGCCATCATAGGGGTAGCTGTAGTACACATCCCCGATTTGCCAGTTTTCATACGTTGGCTTGTCGCCGGCCTCTCCCCCGCACGCGGCCAGAAGGGCTGCAGAGGTCGCCAGGCATAACGCTTTCAGTTTCATGGTCATGCCTCCTAGAATTTCAGTGTGATGGAACCGCTAAAGACGTGAACGTCGCCATCGGCTTCGACCGTTTCGTAGGGTTGCGGATAGTTGGGCGAGCGCTGGTCGTAGAGATCGAACTCACGGCTATCCAGCTTCTGGTACTGGTAGGCAAGATCGAAACGGACCGGGAACGCCAGTACCGGCACCGACTTGTATTCCGCGGTCAGGCCCAGACCCAGAATCCACTTGTCGTTGTCCAGGTAGTTCACTTCCAGGGAGCCATCCGAGCTCATTGGTGACTCACTGAACGCGAGCCCCCCGGTCACCTTGTAGGTGTCATCGAGGTGGAATTCACCGCCCACACGGGGGATGACAATGTCCTTGAATTCCAGCTTGTCGGCACCGCCTGCGTTTACCGCCTGATCCTTGATGGTGTCGCTCTTCAGCTCGTTTTGGAGTTCTGACCATTGCTGCATTTCCAGGGTTACCCCGACGCGCCAGCGATCCCGGTTGTAGGCCAGCCCGGCGGCATAGACATTCGGCTGGTAGGAATCGATGGTGCTGACCGCCAGACTCATTCCCGGATCCAGCACAGTACCCGGAATGGTGATGGTGGAATCCACCTTGGTGCTGGAGTTGGAATAGCCACGGAAGCTGAACGCCGCCTCCAGGCCATTCATCCAGCAATCCGCCTGATCGGCACAGAAGCTCTCACCAAAATCCATGTTCAACCCGAAAATCGGGCGAATGGAGGGCACTGCTGACACATCCAGGGTCTCGTAGCTGGTTTCTCCGGCCAGAGTCGATCTGGCCACCAGTTCAGCTTCTGAGTGCAAGGTGATACGAGCACTCAGACCCATGTCCAGGCCGCGCCAGATTTGGGTGCCTCCACCCAGGTTCAGAAACAGGGGCTGGCGACCATACTCGAGATACTGGCCCGCCCGATCCGTGGAGGAACTGAAGGCCATCATCTCTTCACCGTACTTCTCTACCCCGAGCATAAAACCCAAATAGAGGGGGTGTTCGTACTTGGTCAGGTCGGTGAGATCGGTTTTCATGCCCAGCAAAACTTGCTGGGAAGGTGCATCCTGAAGCACATCACCATCGCGGGGCGAGGCAAAGGGGCCATTGCTGATTCTGCTGGCGCGCAGCTCATGGTCTGCGTGCATCAGGCCGGATGTGAGCGCTCCCTGGGAATCGCGGGCCAGGTTGGCCGGGTTGTAATAGGTGGCAGACACCTGCCCGTTGAACAACGACAAGGCCTGGGCCGAAGCCACATCAGAGGGCAGCACCCCGTAGGTGGTGCCGATGTTGCCCATGCTGGCCATGGCCGGTAGCGCAGACACAACCCCAACCCCTGCCATGATGGCGGGGAGCAATTTCCGTTTTGTCATGTAACTCTCCAAAGACTCGCCCGATCGGGCTTGTTGTTTTTCGAAGCTCTGACCCGCCTCTTGTGTGCGCTGCCCTCTCGGACAGGCTCACCAGAAAGTCGGCAGCAGCTCTCTCTCCCAAAAGCTAAGCATTTGCTTGCAGAAAAAATGTGGCATAAACGTACCAAACTTTCGCAACATTACCTTACAACCAAGTCTCAAATCATCCCGGAATTTACATATATACACATAAATAAACGGAACAGATGCATCCACCTAGGTCGATGTTATTAGCTGAAGGGAAAGGAAAAAGCGGCGCGGCCGGAAAGGAAACAAAAGCGTGTTAAATGTTCACAGATGCACAGACGTGCACTGCCCCTCAATGACGAAGGAGGAACAGGGAGGCAGCAGACGCCCCCCGAATTCAGCCGCCGGCCAAACCGGCTGGACACCTAAAACTTGAGAGTTATGGAGCCGGCCAGGACGTGGGCCTCGCCATCGGCAGTGACGGTTTCATAGGGGTTGGTGAAGCCCGGCCGGGTGGTGGTCAGTTCGAAATTCCGCTCCTCAAGCATCTGATACTGGTAGCCCAGATCCAGCCGCACAGGGTAGGCCAGGATGGGGGGATGCTGCACAGTCCAGGCCCCACCAATGCCGATGAGGGTCTTGTCACTGTCCAGGTAATTCACATCCGGGGTGCGAATGGTATCCAGTGGGGATGGTTGGAACGCCGCTCCGGCACTGAGGCTGAGGCTGTCATTCACCTGCCACTCCAGGCCGATGCGCGGCACAAGAATATCCTTGAGTTTCACCTGGGCCTGATCCTTGAGGGTATCGCGATCCAGCTCGTCTTCCAGCGCCTGCCAGTTCTGCTGCTCCACTGACAGGGCCAGGCGCAGGCGCTCATTGAACCGGTACAACATGCCCGCACTGATAATATCCGGTTGCCAGGAATCCAGGGTATCAATCAGCAGAGTAATGCCAGGGTCTACGACCGTACCGGGAATGGTGATGCTGGATTCCACCGACGTTCTCGCCTCGGTATGGCCACGGAAAGCCAGCGCGGTTTCCAGATTACCCAGCCAGCCACAGCGCTGGTTGTTGCCACAGAACACCTTTCCCCATTCGAAATTGGCAGAGATGACTGGCCGGATCACCGGTTTGGCACTCACATCCAGGCGCTCGTAACGGGTGTTGCCGCCAAGATCCGATGAAGCCACCAGAGACGCTTCAGAGCGCAAGGAGACATGGGCAGAAGCTCCGCCGGTAATGCCATTGAACAACTCCATACCGCCACCAATATTGAGAAACAGGGGCTGGCGACCGTATTGCATGAACTGCCCGGCATCACTGGTCTGGGATTTGAAGGCCAGCATTTCCTCTCCGTACTTTTCCACCCCCGCCACGAAAGCAAAATAAATCGGGTGCTCGAACTGGGTGATGCTGGTGAGGTCGGTCTTCATGGCAATCAATGTCTGCTGGGACGGGGTGTCATTGAGCACGTCTCCATCGCGGATCACCGGCAGACCACCGCTGGCTGTGCCCTGGCTGGCAGCACGTAACTCCTGCTCGCCATGGAGCAGCCCCACAGTCAGCTCACCGCGGGGATCGCGGGTGAGATAGGCCGGGTTGTAGTACAGCGCCGAAGCCTGGGTGTTGAACATGGACAACCCCTGCGCCGTTGCCACATCCATCGGCAGCAGCCCATAGGTCGTCGCGGTATTCCCCATGGCCGCCTGCACAGGGCCAGCCAGCGCTCCAGCCAGCACCATGCCAGCAAGCCAGCGGTAACGATGAATCACGGTCATGCGTGTCTCCGGTTGTTATGGCTGTGCCGGCCTGGCACAGCGGGTTATGCCGCCTCGGGCGGGGAGTCAGGGCTTGATAGGGTTGCTCAGGTAATGAAGAACGGTTTCCCCTACGGGGATCGTCATGTGGATGGCATCGGTACCCACCACCAGATCGGCCACCATGCCACCCAGATACACATCCACCGGCAACGCCTGGGTGCTGAGCTGGGTAATGGAGAGGCGTCCGTCGTCCAGAAACGCCAGCTCCCCCGCCAGCTCCAGGGTCAGCGGATAGCTGTGCAGGTTGTGGGTAAAGGTCTGCTCTGCCCCGGCGAGAATGGCCACCGGCTCCAGTTGTGGCGCATCCAGATACAGGGTCAGCCGGGTCACGAATGCCGGCCCTTCGGTGCCATTAATGATCCAGCCGGGTACGCGGGGATCTGCTTCGGGCGGGCAGGGATTCGCCGCAGTCGGGTTGGCATCACAGCGATAACGGATCCGCATCAATTGCGGCCCGGTGGGGGCAGGCAGTACCGCATTGGTCAACTGCTTGGCGATCTCGGTGAGGATGGGGTAGACCGTGGTGCCGCTGGTCACAATCCGGGTCGGGTTGATGTAGGCCAGCACGCCGCCGTTATCCTTCACTGTCTGCGGGATCAGCGGATCATCACCAAACTGTTCCAGCACCTGCTCGCGGCTCAGGTGGCCGACAATGTCTGCCTCCAGGTTGCCGGTGAGATACAGGTAATGATTGTCCGGACAAGGTGCGCTGAGCATGTCGGTGTACAGGTGGCTGTACTTGGCCTCCAGCGCCGGAAACAGCGACAGGTCCGGCACTTCGTATTGCTCGCTGGGGCAGCCGATATCAAAGTCAGCGATCAACTGGCCTTGCGCAGACGGGCTCGCCTTCGCCAGGCGTGCACTGTTAAGGGCTGCCGTTGGCTGTATGGACGGTGCCGCTTCACTGGCCTCGCGCAATAAATTGGCATTCACATCCGCGGCCGGCAGGTTACGCAAGGTCTGCAGCACATTGCCGCTGGCACCCCCGGCGCGAAAATAGATCTGCAGCGGGGCGCCACCATCCTCCGGAGCGGGGAAGAAGGAGGCACCTTCATACAGCAGCCGGGTCTGTAACGGCAGACCGCGGACATCACAGATGGCGTCGACGCCACAGGACGGGTTGCCCAGCACAGAAAAGAGCGTATAGCGGTACAGTGCACCCGCCGTCAGGGGGGCCGCCGGAGTGAAAGTGAGTTGCCGACCGTTGACCTGCAAGCTCCCTGCAATGGGCCCACCCTGAGGCACGCCACTGGCATTAACCGCCTCCACGACCACCGTCGCGGCGGTGACAGACTGGGGATCGATGGGCTGGGAAAAGGTCACCCGAATGTCGCGATTCAGCGGCAGGACTGCCAGTGGCAGATGATCATCTTCGACCACCGGGGCTGCGCCGTCCGGGGGGCTGGCGGAGCCATCGCTGCCACCCAGACAACGCCCCGCGCTGTTGTTAGCCAGATTCCGTTCCACGGTATTGCAGGGAAATCCCGGATAGCTGGTCAGCACCAGGGGTGCCCGGGGGGCAGCCGGATCGAAGTCCGGCATGGTGAAAGACAGGTTCTCCGGGATCACGCCATTGCCGGCCAGATCCGTGACCGTATCAAAAACCTGCACGGTGTACTCGGCCCCGAACACCAGCGGACTCTCTGGCACCAGCGTCAACGCGGCCCCATCCAGCTGCCAGTGAAACGGTTCCGGCTGTCCATCCCGGCTGAGCTGCAAATTGTCCTCTGCCGCACCGGCAGCCTGAATGCTGGCAGGATCCAGCTGCTCACTGAAATTCAGTACGAGAGGATCGCCCGGGCGCTGCATGGCAGGCGCATCACCGGGCTGCCAGGCCTGCAAGGCCGGCGCGACCCGATCCTGCTGCGGCACCGGCGCGTTGCGCTGATCAGGGTAGGATTCCATGTGGAAACCGAGCATGCCGACAGCGGTTTCCAGACCCAGCACTTCGGGCTCAACGACCCCCACCGCATCGGTCACCAACCGCCCGGTTTCCGGGTTCACCAGTGCCGTGCCCACCAGCTCCACTTGCACCAACTGCTGGGTAAAGGCGCCATTGGCGCGGGGCTCATCCATGGCAAAGGCCACATCAATACTCAGCCGCAAATGCCTGGGCGCAGTATCACTGTCGCTATAGGGGTTAGGGATCAGGTAGCCGGTGGCATCGGACAGGAATGTCACGGTGACCTCACCGGAATCAAAACCGGCATCCACCTGCCCACCGATCCTCACCGCAAGGGGATCCCCCTTGAGCAGGGAACCACGGGGGATCCGCAGGGGCGTCACCTCCGGGAAGTTGGGCGTGTGGGCCAGTTCTGCGAACACGTCCCCGGATTGCCGCGCCACGGTGGTGTCCCCCAGCAGGCGCGCCAGCAGCGGCACACAGTTGATCGCCTCGCCGGTGAGCATGGACGTACTGGACGGTGCCGGCAGAGCACAGTCATTCGCCGCTGCCGCCTGCAAGGCCAGGGTAGCGCGGGGACGGGTATCCTGAGCCAACCACTGACGGGACCAGGGGTTGTCCAGGCCATCGCCGCCGATGCCACTGAGGCCCGGCTGGATTTCCAGCGTGTAGCGATGGCCGGGGACCAGCTCCTGGCGGGGATCCACCGCCAGGGAAGTGCCTTGCACCCACAAGGCAGCGGGGACCAGTTGTCCCTCACTACGCAGACTGACCGTCTCGCCGTACACTGCCGTGCTTTCATCAAGGGGCTGATTGAAGCGCACCCGCAGGGTAGAAAAGTCCAGCATCGGCATCCCTTCCCCCGGCGACAGCTGCTGAACGGCCAGTGCGGCCTGCGGCATCTGCTCTGACAGCGCCCCCTGCTTCGCAACCCGGGTGGTGAACGCCAGGCTGCCGCGCGGCGCAACGACGGTTTCGCCCTGTATTCTCAGCCCATTGAACACCAGCGAATAAGTGGTGCCTGTTTTGAGCGGACCCTGCTCGGGCCAAAGCACGACTCCGCGCCCCTGGCCGGTACTCTGCGGGGCTGCCAGCGCCACCGTGGCCACCTTGTCACCGTCATCGCAGCGGCTCGCACCGGCAGCACATTCCAGTAGAGAAAATTGATCTGCAGTGGCTGTCAGGGCATCCGAGAAACGCAGCACCACAGGGGCATTGGGAGACACCGCCACCTGGCCATCATAGGGATAACTGAACTGCAGCGCGGGCGCGCCACTGATATCAACCAGGGGTTCACTGCTGTCGCCACCACAGGCAACCAGCAACCCGAGCCATCCCGCTGGCAATATTGTCCGCCAGCACCCCGGCAGCCAAGCGACAGAAAAAGGCCGGGGGCGTCGCCCTGTCAGAAGCCGTGTTTTTATTGGCATGAACCTCTCCGCAAATCCGGCCCTCGCATCCTTGAGGGCCATGCACACCGCCAGCACCACGCCGGGGCAAAGGCGCAAACTAACAAAGCAGAGAAGCAATAAAACCGCCGCGGGATCACAGTCACCGCAAATGACAAACGAAAGGGCACAATTAACAAAAAGAGGGGCGGCAAATGACCCACTTCAACGCGGGAGCATGCCGTGTGGTCACGGGGAGAACGGTTCCGGGATTAACGTGAAGTGTGCTCGGCTTACCGCTTGCGAGTCAGCAAAATGACGGGAAGAAGACCTAACAGAACCAGCGTAAGCGAAGGGGCCGCCGCCCGCTGCCATTCCCCTTCCGAAGTCAGTTCGTAAATTCGTACCGCCAGGGTATCCCAGCCAAAGGGACGCAACAGCAAGGTGGCCGGCATTTCCTTCATCACATCGATACCCACCATCAACAGAGCCGTGAACAGCCCCGGCAACATCATCGGCAGATAGACGCGTCGCCCAACCTCGGAGGACGTGGCACCCAAAGTGCGGGCCGCTTCCACCAGCTTCGGGCGGACCTGTTGCAAAGCGTTTTCCACTGGCCCATAGGCAACCGCCAGGAAGCGCACCACATAAGCCAGCACCAGCGCCAGCAGACCGCCCACCAACGGCACCGACAGGCCCAGGTCCTGCAATCCGCCCTGCACGGCGCTGAAGCTCACCATGATGCCCACCGCCAATACTGAGCCTGGCAAGGCATAGCCCAGTGTGGCCAGTTGTACCGAGGCGGACACCGCCCGTGAGGGCTGGTGGCGCTTCACCCAGGCCAGCCAGCTAGCCAGCATCAACACCAGCGAAGCCGCCATGCCACCCAACAGGAAGGTGCGCCACACCAGATTGGCAAAGCGCAGATCCACGCCGTGAAGACCGGTGCCTACCACCCAGTAGAGCAATCGTGACACGGGTAGCAGGAAGCCAAGAAACAGGACCGCGAAGGCAAACAGGCTGATCAGCCAGGCTTGCCTGGGTCGCACCCGCACCACCTGCCGCCCACCCAACTCACTGTAGCGGGCTCGGCGACGACCGCGGCGCTCCAGCACCAGTGCCACTAACACGAACAACAGCAACAGCGAGGCAAGCTGAGCTGCCGCCTGCAGGTTGAACAGTCCGTACCAGCTCTTGTAGATAGCAGTGGTAAAGGTATCGAAATTGAAGACGGACACCGCCCCGAAGTCGGCCAGGGTTTCCATCAACGCCAGCGCGAGGCCTGCCGCGATGCCCGGCCGGGCCATGGGCAGGGCCACCTTGAAGAAGGCGCGCAGTGGGCCATCACCGAGAATCCGTGCCTGCTCCAATACGGCCCTCCCCTGCGCCTGAAAGGCCAGCCGGGCCAGCATGTAGACATAGGGGTAGAGCACCAGGGTAAGGGTGACCACCACCCACAGGGGATGACGGGCACTGAAGCCGGACAGCCCCGGCCACCAGCTACGCAGCTGGCTCTGGATGGGCCCTGCATAATCGAGCAGGTCTACCATCACGAAGGCCAGCACATAGGCCGGCATGGCCATGGGCAGGAACAGGGCCCATTCAAGCCAGCGTCGCCCCGGGAAATCCAGCGTGGCCACACACCAGGCCAGCGAGACCCCCAAGGTCAGCACGCCCACGGTGACGCCCACCATCAACAACAGGGTATTGCCCACCAGCCGCCACAGCACCGTGTCGAGCAGGTGCTGCCAGGTTTCCCATTGCTGCTGGTGCCAGGCACTCAGCAACACCAGGATCGGCACCAGAACCAGCAACGCCAGTGCAATTGCACTGGCGCCATGGAGGCCGGGCAGCCTCAGTGAGGGCGTAGAACGATCCTGCACCGTTTAGCGATACCCCGCCCGATCCATCAGTTTTACGGCTTCTACCTGCAAGGCGCCGGCCACACTGACATTGAGATCATCCTCGCGGAACTCGCCCCAGGATTTCACTTCCTCGGCCGGCTCCACGGAGGGATTCACCGGGTATTCGAGGTTAATTTCCGCCAGCAAATGCTGGGCTTCCGGCCGGGTCATCCACTCCAGTAGTGCCTTGGCCTGCTCGGGATGGGGAGCATATTTGGTCACCGCACCACCAGAGATATTGATGTGCACACCACTCACGTCCTGGTTGGCCCAGAACAGGGACAGCGGCAGCTGCGCATTATCCCGCTTCATACGGCCATAATAGTAAGTGTTCACTATGCCCACATCGCACTGACCAGCCACAATCGCTTCCATCAGGGCCGTGTCATTGGAGAACACATCCGTTGCCAGGTTACCCACCCAGCCGGACACCACTTGCTCGGCTTTTTCGGTGCCCAGACGCTCGATCATGGTGGCCACCAGAGACTGGTTGTAGACCTTCTTGGAGGTACGCAGACACAGGCGCCCTTTCCACTCCGGCTCGGCCAGGGCTTCATAACTGGACAGCTCGTCCGGATTCACCCGCTCGGTGGAATAAACGATGGTGCGGGCACGCTTGGTAAGACCAAACCACAGTTTGTTCGGGTCGGTAAAACTGTCTGGAACATTGGCATCCAGCACCACGGACTCCACCGGCTGCAGCAGCTCCATCTGTGCCGCATTCCACAGGTTGCCCGCATCCACCGTGATCAACAGGTCCGCCGGGGTGCGCTCCCCCTCCGCCTGAATACGCGCCGCCAGGGCAGAGGCATTGTCAGTGATGTAACGGATGGTGATGCCGGTCTCTTCAGTGTAGGCATCAAATACCGGTTTGATCAGATGGTCATTGCGAGAGGTATAGACGACCAGTTCATTGTCGGAGGTTGGCTCAGAGCACCCCCACAGGCCTGACAGTGCCACCAGGGCAACGGCCATGACACCGACTCTCCAGCAAACACGCATATCCCTTAACTCCAGTCCTGTAAATTCAAACAAGAATGATTCTTAATTGGTGTCGCAGTATGGCAGGTCTGCGCGGCAAGCTCTAGCCGGAATTTCTGGCCAGCCGAGGCGCCTGGGCCAGAACCGGCAAATCAGCACTGCGTCCCAGTGCCCGGTTAACAAAAAACGCTTTCAATGGCCCACCCTGATTGACCATCCGCATGCCGGTGTTGCGCAACCAGCGCAGCGGCAAGGCACGCTGCTCGAACAGCTGCTGGAAGCCGCGCATGGCATTTTGCATGACCAGATTCTCGCCCCGACGGCGACGTTGATAGCGGGCCAGCGCATGGCTATCGGCACAACCCAATCCACGGTTACAGGCGCGGACCACCTCTTCTGCCAGCACCGCGGCGTCCAGCAATCCCAGATTGACACCCTGGCCTGCCAGTGGATGAATCACATGGGCCGCATCCCCCACCAGTGCCAACCCGGGCGCCACATACTGGCTGGCGTGGCGCGGCTGGATCGGAAATACCACCCGTTCGCTCAGCAAGCTCACCTCACCCAGCACATCAGCCACTGCGGCCTGCAATTCCATGGCAAAGCGCGCTTCATCGCATTGCCTGAGCGCATCAATGCGTGCTGGCCACCCGGACCAGACAATGGAGCATTGCCGTTGCTCACCCTGAGCCGGATCACTGTACAAAGGCAACAGGGCCAGAGGCCCGGATTCCATAAACACCTGACGAGCGCAGCCCCCATGGGGCAGGGCTGTGCCGATGGTAGCCACCAGCGCATGGTGGCCACTGTCGGTGGCGCCGCCACTGATGCCGGCCCAGTCCCGCACCTGCGAGCGCGCACCATCGGCCCCCACCAGCAGGTCGGCCTGCAGTCGCTCACCTCCACATATGACGTCCCAACCGCTGTCATTACGGCGCGCACTCTCCACGCTCGCACCACAATGCCAGCTGAGCAGAGGAAGAGACTGGGCACGCTGATACAGCGCCGCAGTCAGGTGGCCATTTTCCACCAGCCAGCCCAGCGTTTCGGCCCCGGCTTCTTCGGCGCTGAAACGCACCTCGCCGGTACCGTCCTGGTCCCACACCTGCATGGCATTGTAGGGCTGCACCCGGTCCTGGTTCAGACAATCCCAGACACCGCTGTTGCGCAACAGCCAGTAACTCGCTTCGGTCAGCGTCGACACCCGCAACTGCGCCGGCCCTACCGGCAACACGGGCACCGGCGCCCCGTCCAGCACTGTCACCCGCAACCCGGCCTCGGCCAGCAAAACACCCAGCAATCCGCCAGTCATGCCGCCGCCAACGATGATAATGTGTTGTCCGCTAACGCCCGTCATAGATCCTTTCCAAAATGCACAGATGCCCTCAGGCAACCTCCGCCATCTAGCCACGTCATAAACCAAGTCACGAGTCACGAGTTGCGAGTTGCGAGTTGCGAGTTGCGAGTTGCGAAAATCAAAACCGGTTTTCAGTTTTTCGAAACTCGCGTCTCGTAACTCAAAACTGTTGTTCCGCCCCGCAACACCAACGCCGCTTCGCAACAGGGTTTACGCTTTTGAATTCAGCTATTAACTATTAACTGTTTTTCAGAGCCCCATCGCCCGCTTCGCGAAACCACTACGCAACCCGGGCAGGATGTCCAGTGCCACCAACCCCAGCTGCCGGCTGTGGGCAAACAACGGCTGCTGTACCCGGAACAATTCCGGCACCCAGCGGGAGGCCTGGCTAATCAGCGCCTGATCCTTCTCCCGTTTCTCGGCATAGGCCTGCAGTGTCGACAGGTTGCCCGGCTGGTCGCTACTACCCACGGTCTGCGCCAAGGCAAGCAAATCGCGAACGGTCAGGTTGAAGCCTTGCCCGGCCACCGGGTGCAACGTGTGGGCAGCATTGCCCACTACCACGGCATGGGGCACCACCTGTGCACAGGCTTCGGTGAGCACCAGCGGGTAGCGTTGGCGCTCGCCAATGCCGGTGAGACGCGGCGCATCGGCGGGGCAGCAGGACTGCAATTGTGCCAGCACTTCCCGCTCACCCAGCGCCATCCACTGATCCACTTGCTCCCGTGGACCGGTCCATACCAGGGCGAAGCGTTGGTCGGGCAGCGGCAACAAGGCCAGCGGCCCATCATTCAGGAAGCGTTCGTAGGCGATGCCGTCATGGTCAGAGGCGAGGGAGAGGTTGGCAATCAGGGCATCGTGGCCGGTGTCGTGATCCCGGGCACTGATGCCCAGCCACTCGCGAGTTGCAGAGCGGGCGCCATCGGCGGCAATCAAGAGTGGCGTGTGCAGGGTCTCTCCGCTCCCCAGACTGACCTGATACCCCCCTTCAAGCCGGCGAATGCCAGTGAGTGAATCCGGTGCGCGCACACGGATACCGTCATCGCGAAACAGGGCCCCCAGCAGCACAAAACCAAGCCAGCGGTTTTCCACCACGGCCCCCAGCTGATCCACCCCTTCTTCTTGGGCGGACATACGGGTGAGACCAAGCCGGGACTGCCGAGACACATGCACCGTGCCAATGGCGGCGACATGCTCACGAATCGCCTCGCCCAGGCCAAGATCGTCCAGTACCGCCAGTGTTCCGGCAGACAGGGCGGTGCTGCGAGCATCAAAACTGGGGGTCAGTGGCGGGGCTTCAGGCAGGGTTAGCGGATGGCTTTCCACCAGCACAACCTCCCCTGCGCCATAGCGACGCAACAACAGCGCCAGCATGGCCCCCGCCATCCCGCCCCCCACAATCACCAAAGGTTGTTGCGTCATTTCAACGTCCATTCTTGCTGTAGGAGCACCGCTTGAGGCGCGAACCCGAAGGGCAAGTTACGAGTTGCGAGTACCGAGTAACGAAAGACTAATAGCTCCGCTTTTCGAAACTCGCGACTCGCTACTCGAAACAGGCGGTGCAACCCCGCCATTCCAACGCGGCTTCGTAGCGGGGTTTTCCTGCTTTTGAATTCAGCTGTTAACTATTCACTATTAACTGTTAACTGCCCTTCATCACGCGTTCAATGTCCGCCACATCCTTCGGCACCTCATGTGTCAGCACCTCGCAGCCATCTTTCGTGACCACCACATCATCCTCGATGCGAATACCGATGCCGCGCCACTGCTCGTCCACGGTATCGTCGTCCGGGGCCACATACAGGCCCGGCTCCACGGTGAGCGCCATACCCGGCTCCAACTGACGCCACTGGTCCTGAACCCGGTAATCGCCCACATCGTGCACATCCAGCCCCAGCCAGTGGCCAGTGCGATGCATAAAGAAGCGACGATAGCCTTCGGTTTCCACCAGTTCATTGAAATCACCCTTGAGCAAGCCCAGATCCAGTAACCCCTGGGTGAGGATGTTCACCACCTGCTCGTGGGGCACATTCCAGTGATTATCGGGGTGCGTTGCTTCGATGGCCGCATACTGACTGGCCAGCACCAGTTCATAAAGTGCTTGCTGCGGCTTGCTGAACTTGCCGTTCACAGGAAAGGTGCGGGTGATGTCCGAGGCATACATTTCCAGTTCGCAGCCGGCATCTACCAATACCAGATCACCGTCTTTGAGTTTCTGACGGTTATCAATGTAATGCAGGATGCAGCCGTTGGCGCCACCACCCACGATGCTCGGGTAGGCGGGGCTACGCGAGCCATGACGCATGAATTCGTGGATATACTCCGCTTCCAGCTGGTATTCCATCATGCCCGGCTGTACGGCCTGCATGGCGCGCACATGGGCGCCGGCGGAAATACTGGCAGCCTTGCGCATCAGCTTGATTTCGGCAGCAGACTTGAACAGACGCATGTCATGCAGGTGATGCGCCAGGGCAACAAACTCCCCCGGCGGCTGGGCGCCTGAGCGGACGCGGTCGCGGATGCTGTTCACCCAGCCCATCAGGCGACGGTCGAATTCCGCATCCATGCCCAGGTCATAATAGACGCGCTCGCGCCCCTCAATCAGGCCAGGCAAAATCTCGTCGATATCGCCGATCGGGAAGGCATCATCCGCATCAAAATCATTCACCACCCCTTCCGGGCCAGAGCGGTAGCCATTCCAGATTTCCATGGTGCGGTCGCGTTCGCGGCAAAACATGACGTACTCACCATGCTCACGGCCCGGCATCAACACCATCACCGCTTCCGGCTCTTCAAAACCGGTGAGGTACCAGAAATCGCTACTGGGCCGGTAAGGGTATTCCACATCCCGGTTACGGATGTGTTCCGGGGCCGCAGGCAGAATGGCAATGCTGTTCGGGCCCATGATGCCCATCAACTCCTGGCGGCGACGGGCGTATTCCTGGCGATTGATGCTCAAAACCCCTCCTGGTATCGGGAGCTGTAATCAGTGCTTGGTCGGCGGCGTGGCCGGCGCGTCTTCCTCTGCCTTGGCCTTGGGGCGCATGACGAGCTCAGTGTAAATCATCAATGCGGCCATGCGGCAATGTTCCGCCACCTGTTCGTACATGTCTTCCTCTTCATCGCCATCCTGATCCGGGGTTTCCACCTGGCTGATCGCGGCCAGATCGGACAGGGCTTCCTGAATACCCTGGGAGAGATCCTTGTCGTGGGTATTGGCCGAGCCCGTGCCGAACCCCACCAAAAAGCCCTCACACCACTGCGCAATAGCGGCCACCCGCAATCCCAGATCTTCCTCATCGGCCGGCAACAGCAGGTGAAGCGCCAGACCGGTACCACCAAACCCGCTGACCAGCTCGTCGCGGGCGGCGATCAGCATGCCGGCCAGGGCGGGGTCAAACAGCTGCCCCTGCTCGAAATCCACATGGGAAGCGAGTACACCAAGCAGCTCCTCGTCACGGCCACCATGGCCAGTGGCCAGCAAACCTGCGGTGAGTCCCTGCAGCTCGCTGGGGGAATGGGCAATACCGGCGGCCGCCAGCGACTGGGCCAGCACCTCGAAATCAATCTGGTTGGACATGCGTCGATCCGTTATCTGCGGTCATGGAGCCTTTCCTGATGAAGGCCATGAAAAGTGTGCGCTAAGTAGCTATCAGCATTCAATTTCGTTGACCCATGAAATCCCCACACCTATAGTTGAAACAGCCTGTCAACCGGGAGGGGGAGCCGATATCGGCAAATCCCGGTAAGGTGCAGGGGACGCGGGCCGTTACCGGCCCACACCTTAGGCGAACCACGACCATTTTGCCATGACGACGGAACAACAACTAAAGCAACTGGAAACCCGCGTCGATGAACTGCTGCGTATCAGTTCGCGGCTGCGCCAGGAAAACCTGGCCCTCCACGAACGGGAAGCCAAGCTGGTGGAAGAACGCGCCCAGCTGCTGAAGAAGAATGACGTAGCCCGTAATAAGGTCGAGGCGATTATTTCGCGCCTGAAATCCCTGGAGCAGGAATCCTGAGCGTGTTTTCCTGTCCTTCTTCAAACCCAGCCATTGCGGTGCCCTAGGCCATGTCTAACGAAAACTCCCTGGTGATTCATCTGCTCGACAAGGAGTACCGTGTTGCCTGCCCGGCAGGCGAACAGGACAACCTGCTGGCCGCCGCTCGCCATCTGGACAACCAGATGCGCCAGGTACGCGACTCCAATGTCATTGGTCTGGAACGCATCGCCATCATGACCGCCCTGAACATGAGCCACGAGCTGCTCAATGCTCGCAAGCATGCCGCGCAGGATCCGGAAAGCGAGGCCCGCGTACAAGCCCTGCTCGGCCGCCTGGAAGACGAAATCCAGGCCTTCGAAGACGCCCGCCGCAAGTTGTAGCAGGGCCGCAACAGGCATCACGCGGCACGCAACACGCCAACAGCAACCCCACAGGGATCATACACACGCCCGCTCTCCTACAGGGGATCCCCGACCTGCACCCCAAAGCCCTGGTTCTGCTTTTGAACTTAGCTATTAATTATTCACTATTAATTATTAATTGCCGTTTGCTGCTGTTAACTGCCTTTCTGCCCTGTCAAGACTGTCACCCACCCACACCACTGTTATAATGGCTTCGAGTGTTTCCTGGCTCGTTTGCCAGAGGGCCATGTCCCTGAGCCGATAACGTAATACCCGGGGGCAAATATTGCCGTGTCCGTGTGCATGTCCGCCCAATGAGCGGAAAGCCTGAGGGCATAGTTGATGCCTCCACCTTGAACCATACGGTTCAAGGGTCAAGCCCGCAGCGGCGGACCGGGAAGCACCCTTTATTTCTTCGCCTGATGCTTGACGCCAGAGGCCGGATGCCTGATCAACAGCCACTCTCGCCATCGCAACGACAGCAGCGTCAGCATCTGCGCAGGCAGCTACGCCAACAGCGCCGACAACTTACCGCAGGTCAGCGCCGCCGTGCGGCTCGCCGTGCCGCCCCCGCCCTGATCAACGCCCTGCAACATCGCCCGGCAAATCATATTGCCCTGTACCTGGCCAACGATGGTGAGCTGGATCTGATCCCGGCCCTGTCCCACTTGCGCCTGCGCCGTAGCAGCACCTATCTGCCCTGGCTGGACCCACTGCGCCGTGGCCATCTGCGTTTTCGTCTGTGGCAGCCCCACCACCCCATGCAACCCAACCAGTATGGCATTGCCGAGCCCGCGCGGGCCCGTCGAGCCCGTGCTCTGTGGGCTCTGGACGTGATTCTACTGCCCGCCGTGGCCTTTGACCGCGCCGGTTACCGGATGGGAATGGGAGGAGGGTATTACGATCGCACCCTGGCCGACCTGAAACGACGACCGCGCCAACCCATGTTGCTGGCGGTGGGATACGATTTTCAGTGTGTGGAAAGAGGCGTGCTACCGCTGGCCCCGTGGGACCAGCCGGTAGATGGGATCGTTACTGCTGGGTCTGAGTGACCATGATACCGGCACTGTCAGCATAATGCTGATAGTCCGGCTCGTTGCCACCGTGGGTAATGCTGCTTACCAGCACTCCCAGCCCGAAAACGATTGCCAGTAGCACCAGGGCGTCCGGCTTCTTCTTCATTTTTCTATTCCCCAAAGTGGTACAGCTAAACAATACATACTGAGTAAAAAGTACTAACAGGACAGTCACTGTAATCGGATTGACTGCCGGAAAATGCCAACCGGGTCAAAATTTGACCATCTCGCTGAATAAAGTCAAGTAGTTACCCGCCTATCTTGACGTTTCTTAACAGAACAACGTCATAAGCCAGTGTTAACGGGTTCACAAAAATGCAACTACGCTCATATCCATAGAGCCAATCGCAGAACCCGACAGGCCTGCGGGGTATGTGACCACCCACTGCAGACCAGGTTCCCGAAGACGCGGACAATACGCTAGTTGAGGAACAGGCGATAGGCCGGATTATCGCTTTCTTCCACCATGGGGTAAGGCACCTTTTTCAGGTCCGCCAGCAACTGGCCGCCCTTGCCCTCTTCCACCTGGAAGCCCACCAGCACCCGACCATAGGCGGCACCGTGGTTGCGATAATGAAACAGACTGATATTCCACTTTCCGCCCAGCGACTGCAGGAACGCCATCAAGGCGCCGGGACGCTCGGGAAATTCCACCCGGAACAGGCGCTCGTGCAGGTCCTGCCGGGAAGTATGCCCTCCCACCAGATGCCGGATATGCAGCTTGGCCATCTCGTTGCCGCTCATATCCACCACGGGATAGCCCTTTTCATCCAATTCCTGCATCAAGGCCTGCAAGGCCTTGCCACCGGGCTTGAGCTGAATACCCACGAAGATATTGGCCTGCCGGTCATCGCTGTAACGATAGTTGAACTCGGTGATGCCACGACGCCCCAGCGCCTGGCAGAACGCACGAAAGGCGCCAGGCCTTTCCGGGATCGTGACACCGAGCAGGGCTTCACGCTGCTCGCCCAATTCGGCGCGCTCGGACACATGCCGCAGACGATCAAAATTCACGTTGGCGCCACTCTGGATCGCCACCAGTGTCTGGCCCTCTACACCATGCCTGGCCACCCAGTTTTTCAGTCCCGCCAGCGCCAGTGCACCCGCAGGTTCACAGATAGCGCGGGTATCTTCGAACGAATCCTTGATGGCGGCACAGATCTCATCGGTGGTGGCGGTGACCACTTCGTCCACATGATCCTTGAGGATCTTGAAGGTTTCCTTGCCGATCTGTTTCACTGCCACACCGTCAGCAAACAACCCGACCTCCTTGAGGATGACCCGGCGCTTGCTGTCCATGGCCGCTTTCAGGCAAGCCGCATCTTCTGGCTCCACCGCGATGATTTTGACTTCCGGGCGCACATACTTCACATACGCTGCCACCCCGGCTGCCAGGCCGCCACCGCCAACCGGTATGAAGATGGCATCCAGGTCGCCGCTGAGCTGACGCAACAACTCCATACCCACCGTGCCCTGCCCGGCAATCACATCCGGGTCATCGTAAGGGTGCACAAAGGTCAGGCCGCCCTTCTCTTCCAGGATCCGCGCATGGGCCAGCGCTTCATCAAAACTGTCACCAAACAGCACCGCCTTGCCACCATGGTTGCGTACCGAGTTCACCTTGATGTCCGGTGTGGTCCGCGGCATCACGATAGTGGCCTTCACCCCCATGGAGGTGGCGGCCAGCGCCATACCCTGAGCGTGGTTACCCGCCGAGGCGCAAATCACGCCCCGGTCCAGCTGCTCCTGGGTGAGCTGGCAAAGCTTGTTGTAGGCACCACGCAACTTGAAGGAGAACACCGGCTGGAGATCTTCGCGCTTGAGCAGTACCCGGTTGCCAATTCGCTTGGAAATCAACGGCGCTGCATGAATGGGCGTTTCTACCGCCACGTCGTAGACGCGGGATTGCAGTATCCGTTTGACGTATTTATCCAGCATGAAGGTATCCGGGTGATCTCATCAGAAAGGGGGAACAGGCGTCCTAGTCTAGGGGCAGGACAGTGTAATTGCGATAGTCCGGGGTCGAGTCCGCGTCGCCGCTGCCCTATAATTGGTATCTCACGGGTTACCGGGAAAGCGAAACCGGGCGGACGCCAGAGGTCCAGGCGACTGACATCGGGTCAAAACCGTTCAATCTCGTGTTTTTTAGCTTATCGCGTCCGACCTCCGACCCTGGACGTCCGACCGGGTTGAACCCTGGCTCATTCAAGATGACCATTGGCTCTCATCACATTCACCAGCATGACAGGACGGTTTCATGGATCAGGATGCGCTGAAAAAGCAGGTGGCAGAAGCCGCACTGCGCTTTGTGCCTGAGGGCGAATATATCGGCGTGGGCACCGGCTCCACCGCCAACTTCTTCATTGATGGCCTGGCCACCATGAAAGACCGAATCAAGGGCGCAGTAGCCAGCTCTGAAGCCACAGCAGAGCGCCTGAAAGGCCACGGCATTACCGTGGTATCGCTCAATGATGTGGACCGCCTGCCCGTTTATGTAGATGGCGCCGACGAAGTGAACGCCCACCGGGAAATGATCAAGGGAGGCGGTGGCGCGCTGACCCGGGAAAAGATCGTGGCCGCCGTCGCCGATCAGTTCATCTGCATCGTGGATGGCTCCAAGCAGGTCAAGCGCCTGGGCAAGTTCCCGCTACCCGTGGAAGTGCTGCCCATGGCCCGCTCCCATGTAGCCCGCAAGCTGGTGGCACTGGGCGGCCAGCCGCAATACCGTGAAGGCTTTGTCACTGATAATGGCAACATCATTCTCGATGTTCACAACCTGGATATTCTCAACCCCATCGAACTGGAAGAGAAGATCAACAACATTGTTGGCGTAGTCACCAACGGCTTGTTCGCCAAACGCCCGGCCAACGTGGTGCTGGTGGGCGAGAACGGTAGCGTCAATCAGTTTTAAGCAACGCGGCACGCAACACGCCTGAAACAAAAAGGCCCGCCCGGGAAACCGGGCGGGCCTTTTTTTGGCTGAACCCCTGCAGGAGTTCAGCTCACCTGAACGATCCGAGCCCAAGCGAGGCAAGACTCCCGGAAGCAAGTAACAAGTTCAGAAAAAAACGACGGCGAGGTCAGCGGTTTTATGCGGTTCTGCCTTACGGCTTGCGATTCATCTCCCGGATCATGTCATCGCGGCGATGCTGGATGCGATTATGAAGATCCTGCTGGCGGGCATTGGATTGCTCCCGCTGCGCATCACGATGATCCTGCAATCGCTCCTGCTCACGAAGGCTCTGCTCTTCGCGGAGGTATTCCGAGGTGGCATCAGGACCAGGTTGCCACACCGCTGAAGCAGACTCTGCTGCAGCGACAGCGGCCAACGGCAGCAGCATTATGGGGAGGGCCATTCTGATGCTCACTTTCCGTTGCGCGCTCATGACCCTCTCCCTGCAAACAATACAACCGGAGGTCTCACGACTCCATCTTTCTGAAGTTCCACTATGCCAGACATCACTCACCAACGCGTGAAGCCCTCCTGTACAAGGCTTCAGGGATCGTCCCCACGGTTTTGCCTTTAGATGTTGCGTAATGCATGCAGCGTGTTGCGGCCGCAGAGCGGCCAAAAAAAAGGCCGCTAAATAGCGGCCTTTTTCATTCCTCAGGGAGAATTAATCCCAGAAGTTGAACCACGGCTTGGCTTTCGCCTTGGCCTCGGCATTGGCGTTAACTGCGCCAGCTTCACCAGCTTCTACGTTGGCATCAACTTCTGCTTCCGCACCAGCTTCCATGGCAGCCTTGGCTTCATCACGACGCTGCTTGGCGGCGTCCTTTTGCTTCTCCATGCGCTCTTCGGCGGCCTCATGCTCATCTTCCATGCGGTCTTCGGCATCGTCCATCTTGGCCTTGCCTTCTTCGCGCTTGGCTTCTGCCTTGGCCTTCATTTCCTTGTGCTTGGCTTCCATCTCCGCCTTGTGGGCGTCGCGCTTCTGCATCATCTCTTCTTTCTTGGCCTGACCTTTTGCCTTGGCCTCATCGCGACTTTCGCGCATTTCCTGCTCAGCAGCCTTGGCATCTGCGTCGGCGCTCACCGCCGCATTGATCCCCGCATTCAAATCGGCAACCGCCACCTGGCTCAACATTGCCGCACCGGCTGTCATTGCCAGCATGATCTTCTTATCCATACTTTTCTCTCCTTGCTTCCTACCTGGTTGGTACGAATCTGATGGTCCAATCTTCGCTAAATACCTTGTGCCAAACCCCGATTCAGCTCAAGTAACAAACCGTAAAATCGGGAACCGACGCAACTTCAGGCCAAATACTGATCAATAATAGCGAAAATTTTCTGTCGATAGTCTTCATTTTCATTGGCCAGCTGATGGCGAGCCCCGGGCAGCATGTGAATACGCGGCTCCATGAACTTGCTTCGGATCACATTCATGTTGTATCGCCAATCGACTGTTTCATCCAGATCGCCCTGAATCACGATGGGCGAGACATGAATGTGCGACACCTTCTCGAAGCCTGGCAACCATTTTTTCAATGCGCTTACCCAGATAGCCGACACCCGGCGCGCTTGAAGTGGGTCCTTGTTTTCCAGAAAGTCGAGAAAATCCGGATCATTCGAATTGATCGAGAACACACGCTTGATGCTTTTCGAAAACGGGCTGATCGCGGTATGCAGCCAGCGGGCCGTACTCCACTTGAACGGCCGCACCAGAGGCGCGAGCAATATCACATGCTCAAAGGGATTGTTTGCTCCTTCGCCACGGCTAGCCAGGTAATCCATGACGATGGCACCGCCGGTACTCTGGGCAATCACATGCCAGGGGTGGGGGAAGTGGTTGGCTGCCAGGGTCAGACACTGTTCCAGCACCCGCCTGTAAGTGAGGAAATCGTCGATGACAGCCTGGGGACCAGAGCTTAAACCATGACCGGGCAAATCATAGGCCAGCACCGCATAGCCAAGATCCAGCACATGGCCGATCACATGGCGATACAGCCCCACATGGTCGAAGTAGCCGTGGCATACCAGCACGGTACCGCGCGGATTTTGCGGACGCCAGGCATGAACAGATATCTGGTGACCATCAGCCTCGAAGTAACCAAAACCATGCTCAAGGCTTGGCAGGCGCTCGGCAAAATTCAGCCCGTAGTAGGCGATGTACTTCTGGCTCGACTCGCTCAGCGGGTCGAATTGCTCCCAGTTGAGCGGCTTCCAGTCCTGCCTGATATGGTCACGGTCGAAAGGGTTTTCCATGGCTGGTGCGGGATCTCCACGGTTTGCTCACAGCATCTCCCGATAATACGGGCACAGCCGCAATGTCGAAAGGACAAGTCCCTTTGGCAATGAACCATCCCGCTTTCTTCATCGCAGAACTGAATGGGAATCCCATGCATTTCAACACCCAGTCGCTGGACGCATTACCCAAAACCACGCGTGTGAACCTGATCAACAGCCTGACCGGCTTCAAGAGTGCGAACCTGATTGGCACCCGCAGCAACAACGGTCAGGAGAATCTTTCCATTGTTGGCTCCTGTTTCCATCTTGGGGCCGACCCTGCATTGATGGGCATGATCATTCGCCCCCATTCCGTGGACCGACACAGCCTCGAATACCTTCAGGAGACCGGCTACTTCACCCTGAATCATGTCCATGAGGGGATTATTGGCGCAGCGCATCAGACTTCGGCCCGTTACCCCCGTGAGGTATCAGAATTCGGCGCAACCGGCTTGACGCCCCTCTACAGCCATGACTTCCCCGCCCCTTTTGTGGCGGAGTCACGCATTCGGCTGGGCATGAAAGTGATCGAAACGCAGGACCTCGCCGTCAATGGCACCGTACTGGTGATCGCGGCTATTGAGCACGTGCTACTCGCGCAAGGGTTGATGGCAAGCGATGGATATGTGGATGTGGAAGAAGCAGGTACCGTAGCGCTATCCGGGCTGGACAGCTATCACCTCACCCGGCGCGTGGGTCGCTGGCGCTATGCCAAACCGGACCTCACACCGCAGAAAATCAGCGACTGAGCAGCGGCTCCGGCATGGGCTGTTGCAGCGCCAGCAGCCCCCACCATGCGGTGAGCGCCAGAATCGGCAATGACAACAACAGACCCCACAGCACCAGACGATTGGCCCAGGGATTGAGATCCCGATGACTCAGGGCAAAGCATTGAGACGCCGGCACCGGCAACAACAGAATAACAAAGCCCCACACCCACAGCTTCTCCCCAAAAGCAGTGATCATCAGGGTCAGCCACCCCATCCACATCAATCCCACCCCCACGGCGGACAACAGCGCAAGTGGCAGGGCAACCCACTGATGCTGGACGTAGAAATCGAGAAAGGCGTTGAGCATGACAGGTTCCGGTAAGTGTCAGGGTGTGCAGGCATTGTCCGCGCTTGTGGCCGCGGGTCAACATCGCTTCCCTGTTATCTTGCCCCATATCAAGATGTTCGCCACATCAGGGAAACTTTATTCCCGGTTCCCGCTCTAATCCGTGAATCCGGAACGTTGAATAAAAGGAAACACCATGAAAACCCTGCTTCGTACTGCGCTGGTTGCCGCCAGCATTTCGCTGACCGCAACGTGCAGCACCGCATCCGACCATCACGATGGACACCATGCAATGCCTGGATTCGAACAACTCAGCGGTGAACCCTGGCAGGTGCAAAGCCTGAACGGCAAACCGGTCGGTAATGCCTCTGTGACACTGGTGTTTCCTGAAGAGGGCAAACTTGCAGGCCGCGCCGCCTGCAACAACTACATGGCCAGCTACAGCGATGGAGACGGACACTTCACCATCCAGCCCGGCGCAATGACCCGAAAGGCCTGCATGCCACCGCTGATGGCAATGGAACAGCAGTTCGTGGAGGCCCTGAAAGGGGTTAACACCGCCGTGCTGAATGATCTGGGCGAGCTGGTGCTGAGCGGTGAAGGCGTGGAGATCAAGGCGACGCGGTAAAAGGCAGGACGCCTGACGCCAATGATGAAACCGCTGCAGGAGCGAGCCTGCTCGCGATCCGAGCCTAAGCGAGGTAAGGATTCCAGAGACGAGTTTCGAGTACCGAGTTTCGAAAATCAAAAAAACGGCGGCTAGACACGAGGTTTGGTTTTTTCGAAACTCGTAACTCGCGACTCGAAACTATTACCTCGCCTTGGCTCGGATCGCTTGCAGGCAAGCTCCTACAGCGGCTTCGAACCAACCTCTTCCTGGTTTACCTCAGCAACAAAAAGGCCGCCCCCATATTCGGGTGCGGCCTTTTTGTTGTCCGCTGGCAACCACCTCAACCGCGTTCTTGCATGTGGCGTGAAGCGTGGTGCGTGCAGCGTCTCTTACTTCACCCGCGGATCCAGCTCGCCGGAAGCGTAACGCTCGAACATGGCTTCCAGGTTGATCGGCTTGATCTTGCTGGCGTTGCCGGCGGTGCCGAAGGCTTCGTAGCGTGCGATACAGATATCACGCATGGCAGTCACGGATTCCGCCAGGTATTTGCGCGGATCGAACTCGGCGGTGTTGCCGGCCAGGAAGCGGCGGATGGCACCGGTGGAGGCCAGACGCAGGTCGGTGTCGATGTTCACCTTGCGGACACCGTGCTTGATGCCTTCCACGATTTCTTCCACCGGCACCCCGTAGGTTTCCGGAATCTCGCCACCAAACTCGTTGATGATGGCCAGCCATTCCTGAGGCACAGAAGAAGAACCGTGCATGACCAGGTGGGTGTCCGGAATGCGCTGGTGGATCGCCTTGATCTGGTCGATGGCCAGGATGTCACCTGTGGGCGGACGGGTGAACTTGTAGGCACCATGGGAAGTACCGATGGCGATGGCCAGGGCATCCACCTTGGTCTTCTTCACGAAGTCAGCGGCTTCTTCAGGATCGGTCAACATCTGGTCGTGGGTCAGTTTGCCCGCCGCACCGATGCCGTCCTCTTCACCGGCTTCGCCGGTTTCCAGGGAACCCAGACAACCCAGCTCGCCTTCCACGGACACCCCACAGGCGTGGGCCATTTCCACGGTACGGCGGGTTACGTCCACATTGTATTCGTAGTCGGTGGGGGTCTTGCCGTCTTCACCCAGAGAGCCGTCCATCATCACCGAGGAGAAACCCAACTGGATGGAGCGCTGGCACACCGCCGGGCTGGTGCCGTGATCCTGGTGCATCACCACCGGAATGTGCGGAAACTCTTCCACCGCCGCCAGAATCAGGTGACGCAGGAAAGGCGCGCCGGCGTATTTACGGGCACCGGCAGACGCCTGCACGATCACCGGGGAATCGGTCTTGTCCGCCGCTTCCATGATGGCGCGCATCTGTTCCAGGTTGTTCACGTTGAAAGCCGGAACGCCGTAACCAAACTCGGCGGCGTGATCCAGCAGCTGACGCATGCTTACTAGTGCCATTTTCGTTTCCCCTTCGTTAACCGTTTGCGGCGGAACATCACCGCCTCACTTCGTTCATTACGGCCCAACACTTGACGCCTTTCTGTCTGCGCCGGGCGCCCAGCATCCGGCGTTTAATCGTTTGCCCGCGCTTCCAACATGGCCACGGCCGGCAGCACCTTGCCTTCCACAAACTCGAGGAAGGCGCCGCCACCGGTGGAAATGTAGCTGATCTTGTCGCTGATGCCGTATTTGTCGACGGCGGCCAGGGTGTCGCCACCACCGGCGATGGAGAAGGCATCGGAATCGGCAATGGCTTCCGCCATTTCACGGGTACCTTCACCAAACTGATCGAACTCGAACACACCCACCGGGCCGTTCCAGATGATCGTCTTGGCTTCCTTCATCAGGGCCGCCACGATGTGGGCAGTCTGCGGACCAATGTCGAGAATCATGTCGTCCTCGGCCACGTCTTCCACTTTCTTGGTGACCGCTTCAGCAGATTCAGCAAATTCCTTGGCAGTAACCACATCCACCGGAATCGGGATATGCACTTTCTCGGCAATCTTGTTGGCCGCCTCAATCAGGTCGGCTTCATACAGGGACTTGCCTACCGGGTGACCGGCAGCGGCCAGGAAGGTGTTGGCAATACCGCCACCGACGACCAGCTGATCAACCTTGTCGGACAGCGCTTCCAGCACTTCCAGCTTGGTGGACACCTTGGAGCCACCCACAATAGCCACCAGCGGTTTTTCCGGCTTCTGCAAGGCTTTGCCCAACGCATCCAGTTCATTGGCCAGCAGCGGACCTGCACAGGCCACCGGAGCAAACTTGCCGACTCCATGGGTGGACGCCTGGGCGCGGTGCGCAGTGCCAAAGGCATCCATCACATAGATGTCGCAGAGCGCGGCCATCTTTTGTGACAGCGCTTCGTCATCTTTCTTTTCGCCGCTGTTGAAACGAACGTTCTCGCACAGCACCACCTGACCGGCATCCACGTCGACACCGTCCAGCCAGTCCTTGATCAGCGGCACTTCACGGCCGAGCAGGGAGCCCAGGTGATCGGCCACTGGCTTGAGAGAGAATTCCTCGGCGTACTCCCCTTCGGTGGGGCGCCCCAGGTGAGACATCAGCATCACTTTCGCCCCGGCCTTGAGAGCATGCTCAATGGTCGGCAGTGAGGCACGGATACGGGCATCACTGGTGACCTTGCCGTCTTTTACCGGCACGTTCAGGTCTTCGCGGATCAGAACGCGTTTGCCTGCCAGATCCAGGTCGGTCATGCGCTTGAAGTTCATCGTTCTCTTACCTCATTCACGGCCACCGCGTAGGGGCTGTCTGTCAATCAGTGTTGCTGTGATTCGGCCATGGCCGCCACCCAGTCCAGCAGGCGGTTGGCATAGCCCCATTCATTGTCGTACCAGGCCACCACCTGCACCATGTCGCCCTGCACCCGGGTCTGGGTCACATCGACGATGGCGGATTCCGGACGGTGGTTGAAATCCACGCTCACCAGCGGCTCGTCATTGTAGCCAATCAGCCCCTTCGACGCTGTTGCCTGCTGGTATAACCATTCATTGAGACCCTTGGCATCCGGTGTCTGTTCCAGACGCAGGGTCAACTCCACCATGGCCACATTCAGGGTGGGCACACGGATAGAGCTACCGCTGATCTTGCCTTCCAGCTGCGGCAGCACCTGCTGTACCGCACCGATGGCACTGCTGGTGGTGGGCACGATATTCTGTGCCCCGGCCCTACCCCGGCGCGGATCCCGGTGGACATGGTCCAGCAGGGTCTGGTCCGAGGTGTAGGCATGGATTTCTTTCATCAATACCTGTTGTACCCCGAAGGCTTCGTCCAGCCGTGCCAGCAGCGGCGCGATGCAATGGGTCGTGCAAGACCCTGCGGACAATACCTTGCTGTCGGAAGACACCGCCGCCTGGTTCACACCGAAGACCACCACCTGGTCAGCCTGATCGAACGGCACGGCGCCGATAATCACTTTTTTGGCACCTGCCTCAATGTGACGGGAGGCGCCCGCATGGCTTCGGAAATGGCCGGAGCACTCCAGCACCAGATCCACATCCATTTCACCCCAGGGCAACAGCTCAGGCCTGGGCTGCTTTAGCAGTCGAGGCGCCTGCTGACCGATGCGCAACATGCCCTCGATCAGTTCTGCCGGCTCCGCTAACCGCCCATGGGTAGTGTCATAGCGGGTCAGATACAGCAGATCTTCCGGCCGGCCCTTGTCGTTGATCGCCACCAAGGTAAAAGGCGCCTGCCAGCCCGCCCCCTCACGCTCGGCGAGGGCTCGGACAAAGGAGCGACCGATACGGCCGTAGCCGTTGATGGCAATTCTCATAGCGGTCTGACGTCGGACGTCTGAGGTCCGACGCTAACAGGGTTTGTCGTCCGACGTCTGACGTCCGACTTCCGACCCGTCTCTATCAAAGCAATGACTCCACCGCTTCCTGTACAGCCTCAGCGGTAATGTTGAAGTGCTTGAACAGATCACCCGCCGGAGCAGAGGCACCGAAGCTGGTCATGCCGATCACCTTGCCGTCCAGACCGACGAAGCGATACCAGTAATCGGCGATAGCCGCTTCCACAGCGACACGGGCGCGCACGGCAGTCGGCAGCACGCTCTCCTGATAAGCCGCGTCCTGGGCGAGGAATTCTTCCACACAGGGCATGGACACCACACGGATATTCTTGCCGCTCAGGGCCTGGGCCGCCTGCACGGCCAGCTCCACTTCGGAGCCGGTGGCAATGATGATCGCGTCCGGGGTGCCTTCACCGGTCTGCAGCAGGGTGTAGCCGCCCTTCTCGATCTCGGCCAGCTGCTCGCTGCCACGCTCCATGCAGGGCAGGCCCTGACGGGAGAAGATCAGGGAAGACGGGCCATCCTGACGCAGGATGGCTTTCTTCCAGGACACTGCGGATTCCACCGTGTCACAGGGACGCCAGGTACGCATGTTCGGAGTCAGACGCAGGTTCGCCATCTGCTCGATGGGCTGATGAGTCGGACCATCTTCACCCAGACCGATGGAGTCGTGGGTATAGACCAGAATGTTGGGCTGGTGCATCAGTGCCGCCATGCGCACCGCATTACGCGCGTATTCCATGAACACCAGGAAGGTACCGCCGTAGGGGCGCAAGCCACCGTGCAGGCACAGACCGTTCTGCACCGCGGTCATGCCGAATTCGCGCACACCGTAATGGATGTAGTTGCCGCTGGCATCGTCCGCAGTGACGGACTTGCAGCCTTTCCAGATGGTGTTGTTGGAGCCGGCCAGGTCAGCAGAGCCACCGGCCAGTTCCGGCAGCAGCGGGCCAAAGGCATCCAGGGAGTTCTGGCTGGCCTTGCGGGTGGCCACTTTCTCGCCCTTTTCCTGACACTCGCGAATATAGGCATCGGCCTTGTCGGCGAAGTCTGCCGGCAGCTCGCCCGCCATACGGCGCTCAAACTCGGCAGCCAGTTCCGGATACGCTGCTTTATAGGCTTCGAAACGCTGCTGCCACTCGCTCTGCGCGGCCGCGCCGGCGTCGCTGGCATCCCAGGCATTCTTGATGTCAGCGGGAATCTCGAACGGACCGTGCTCCCAGCCCAGCTGCTTGCGGGTCAGGGCGATTTCTTCGTCACCCAGGGCGGCACCGTGACACTCTTCCTTGCCCTGCTTGTTGGGGCTGCCGAAACCGATGATGGTCTTGCAGCAGATCAGGGTGGGCTGATCCGGTGTCGCCTTGGCCGTTTCGATGGCGGTGCGGATCTCTTCCGGGTCGTGGCCATCCACGTTCGGGATCACCTGCCAGCCATAGGCGCGGAAACGCTCCACCGTATCGTCGGTGAACCAGCCTTCCACTTCACCATCGATAGAAATGCCGTTGTCGTCATAGAAGGCCACCAGCTTGCCGAGGCCCAGGGTGCCAGCCAGGGAGCAGGCTTCATGAGAAATGCCTTCCATCATGCAGCCATCACCCAGGAAGCAGTAGGTGTTGTGGTCGACGATGGTGTGCCCGTCACGGTTGAACTGGCCCGCCAGCATTTTCTCGGCCAGCGCCATACCCACCGCATTGGCAATGCCCTGACCCAGCGGGCCAGTGGTGGTCTCAATGCCAGGGGCATCGCCGTATTCCGGATGACCGGCAGTGGGGCTGCCCAGCTGACGGAAGTTCTTGATGTCCTCAATGCTGACGCCGTAGCCAGACAAGTGCAGCAGGGAGTAGAGCAGCATGGAGCCGTGACCATTGGACAGCACGAAGCGATCACGATCGGCCCACTTGGGATCCTGAGGATTATGTTTCAGGAAACCGCGCCACAGCACTTCGGCGATATCGGCCATGCCCATGGGGGCGCCGGGGTGGCCTGAGTTGGCTTTCTGGACCGCATCCATGCTGAGGGCACGGATGGCATTGGCGAGATCACGGCTGGCGGGGGCACTGGACATGCAGGGCTCCAAACTGACTGGTGGCTGAAAAGGGGCGCTATTGTCCCTCATGGAGTTAAGGGCTACAAGCGCCGCCGCCCGCCGCCGCGCAGCCACGCCACTTCCCTCAACGTGAAGACCACGCCAACACCTATATCAATTTATTTTGATTTAGGTTTGCAATGCGCTAGACTTTGCCACCATGAATGCTCAGGCACCCAGCACTCCAGAGGTTACCGACCACCTGGCAGGCTTTCTCAAGGCTGCTGGAGATCCGTTGCGCCTCCAGGTACTGCAGGTGCTCGGGCAGAGCAGTTTTGGCGTGCTTGAGTTGTGCGACATCATGGCCATGAAGCAATCAGGCATGAGTCACCATCTCAAGGTGTTGGCCCAGGGCGGGCTGGTGGAGAAACGCCGCGAAGGCAACTCCATCTTCTACCGCCGCCGCCTGCCCCAGCCTGATAGCGTGGAAGGCGCCCTGCATAGCGCCCTGCTGGACGAACTGGATGAGGGCGTGCTGAACGATCAGGTGGCGGCAAGGCTGGAGCTGGTGCAGAACCAGCGTGCCGAACAAAGCCGGGCCTTTTTTGCCCGTCATGCAGAGCACCTGGACGCTCAGCAGGAACTGATCGCGGATTATGACCAGTACGCCGAACAGGCCGCAGAGTTATTGTTGCGGGCCTGCCCGGACGGACAACAGGTACTGGAAATTGGCCCCGGTGACGGCCAGTTTCTGGCCGAGCTGGCCAGCCGGTTTAAACGGGTCATTGGCCTGGACAATGCCGAGGCCATGCTGGCGGTAGCCCGCCAGGCTGTCGCCAAACAGCAAAATGTGGAACTGATACTGGGTGAATGGCCGGCCAACGCCAGCACCCTGCCCGCGGTGGATGCCGTGGTGCTGAACATGGTGCTACATCACCTGCCCTCCCCCGCCAGCGCCATCCGCGCGGCGGCCCGGCAGTTAAACGAAGGCGGCACCCTGCTGATCACGGACCTGTGCCCGCATGATCAGCACTGGGCCCACGAAGCCTGCGGCGATGTCTGGCTCGGCTTTGAGGAAGTCGACCTGGTCAACTGGGCCGGGCGTGCCGGTCTGGAATTACAGGAAACCCAATTTCTGGCATTGCGGAACGGGTTTCAGGTGCAAGTGAGAACGTTCAGAAAGAATGGCAAGTAACAGGATTCAAGCGGCAGAACACAATTTATGCCGCTTGCGTCAAACCGGGCTCGTCGCGAGTGACGAGAAGCGAGTTTCGAAGTTCAAAGAACCGGCTCTTAAGGTTTTGCTTTTCGAAACTCGCGTCTCGTAACTCGAAACTTAATCTTTATCCGCGTTGCTGCGTGTTGCATGCAGCGTGAAGCTTAACTACAGGGAGCACTCCAGAAATGAGTGAATATTCCATCTTTACTTCCGAGTCCGTGTCCGAAGGTCATCCGGACAAAATGGCCGACCAGATCTCGGACGCTGTTCTGGATGCGATCATCAAGGATGATCCCCACGCCCGTGTGGCGGTGGAAACCCTGGTGAAAACCGGTATGGCCATCGTGGCCGGCGAAGTACGTACCAGCACCTATGTGGAACTGGAAGACATCGTTCGTCAGGTCATTCTGGACATCGGCTATGACAGCTCAGACAAGGGCTTCGACGGCGCCAGCTGTGCTGTTCTGAATGGTATCGGCAAACAGTCCGCCGACATCGCTATCGGCGTGGACGAAGCAGATGACAAGGACCTGGGCGCAGGCGACCAGGGCCTGATGTTTGGCTTTGCCACCAATGAAACCGACACCCTGATGCCGGCCCCGATCTTCTACTCTCACCGTCTGGTGGAGCGCCAGGCAGAACTGCGCAAGAACGGCACCCTGCCGTGGCTGCGCCCGGACGCCAAGAGCCAGGTGACCCTGCGCTACGAAAATGGCAAGCCGGTGGCCGTGGACGCCGTGGTGTTGTCCACCCAGCACGCCCCGGAAATCGGCCTGAACGACCTGCGTGAAGCGGTGATGGAAGAAATCATCAAGCCGGTGCTGCCGGAAGAGTGGCTGCACAAGGACACCCTGTACCACGTGAACCCCACCGGTATTTTCGTTATCGGCGGCCCCATGGGCGACTGCGGGCTGACCGGCCGCAAGATCATCGTGGACACCTATGGCGGCATGGCCCGTCACGGTGGCGGTGCATTCTCCGGCAAGGACCCTTCAAAGGTGGATCGCTCTGCGGCCTACGCCGGTCGTTACGTGGCCAAGAACATCGTGGCCTCTGGCCTGGCCGACAAGTGCGAGATTCAGGTGAGCTATGCCATTGGTGTGGCTGAGCCCACCTCCATCTCCATCAATACGTTCGGTACCGGCAAGCTCAGCGATGACGCGATCGTGAACCTGGTGCGTGAACACTTTGACCTGCGCCCGCGCGGCATCATCGAGATGCTGGACCTGCGCAAGCCGATCTACCGTCCCACCGCCAGCTACGGCCACTTCGGCCGCGAAGGCTTCAGCTGGGAGAAGACCGACAAAGCCGAGGCCTTGGCCAAAGCTCTGTAAACGATTCTAAAGGAGCCGCGTTTGAGTCGCGTACCGTCGCGACGCTTTTGCAACCTCAAGCGCGGCTTCTGCAAGGAAAGATTTTGACTCACCCCTCGAGGGGCGCTGCAGCGGCATGACCGCGAGGCTCGCGGGGCGGGTTCACAAAGAACAACGGCGCCCATTCGTCAAAAACGAATGGAGAAAACCATGAACGCAAAAGTGGATAGCTTCACCGACTACAAAGTCGCTGACATTTCCCTGGCCAACTATGGTCGTTCTGAAATTGATATCGCTGAAACTGAAATGCCGGCACTCATCGCCATCCGCGAAAAGTACCGCGCCGAGCAGCCGCTGAAAGGTGCCAAGATCATTGGCTGTATCCACATGACCATCCAGACCGCCGTGCTGATCGAAACCCTGCAGGCGCTGGGCGCCGAAGTACGCTGGTCTTCCTGCAACATCTTCTCCACCCAGGATCACGCTGCCGCTGCTATTGCTGCTGCAGGCACCCCGGTATTTGCCTGGAAAGGTGAAACCGAAGAAGAGTACATGTGGTGTATCGAACAGACCTGCCGTGACGGCAACGGCGAACTGTGGGATGCCAACATGATTCTGGATGACGGCGGTGACCTGACCGGCTACATCCATGAGACTTACCCGCAGATGCTGGACAACATCCACGGCATCACCGAAGAGACCACCACCGGCGTGCATCGTCTGTATGAAATGCTCAAGAAAGGCACTCTGAAAGTGCCGGCGGTGAACGTGAATGACTCTGTTACCAAGAGCAAGAACGACAACAAATACGGTTGTCGTCACTCCCTGAATGACGCCATCAAGCGCGGCACCGACCACCTGCTGTCGGGCAAGAAAGCGCTGGTCATCGGTTACGGTGATGTGGGCAAGGGCTCAGCCCAGTCTCTGCGTCAGGAAGGCATGATCGTGAAAGTCACCGAGGCCGATCCCATCTGCGCCATGCAGGCCTGCATGGACGGCTATGAAGTGGTCAGCCAGTACAAGGACGGCATCAACGATGGCACCGCTGCGTCCATCAACACCGACCTGCTTGGCAACACCGATCTGCTGGTGACCACCACCGGCAACTTCAACGTGTGTGACGCCAACATGCTCAAGGCGATCAAGAAAGGTGCCGTCATCTGTAACATCGGACACTTCGACAATGAAGTGGATACCGCCTTCATGCGCAAGACCTGGGAATGGGAAGAAGTGAAGCCGCAGGTCCACAAGGTATGGCGCAACAAGGCTGAAGGCGACTTCCTGCTGCTGTTGTCAGAAGGCCGCCTGGTGAACCTGGGCAATGCGACCGGCCACCCCAGCCGTATCATGGATGGCTCCTTCGCCAACCAGGTACTGGCTCAGATGTACCTGTTTGATCAGGCCTACGCCAGCCACTCTGACACCGTGAAAGAAAAGATGCTCAAGGTAGAAGTGTTGCCCAAGCATCTGGACGAAGAAGTGGCCCGCTACATGGTGGAAGGTTTCGGTGGCGTGATCACCAAGCTGACCCAGGAACAGGCGGACTACATCGGCGTGGGTGTCGACGGACCGTTCAAGCCCGAGCAATACAAGTACTAAGGGCGCAAGACGCCGGACGCTAGACGCCGGACGCTTTCAGGCTCGTTTGACGAGCCAGCGTCTGGCGTCAGGCATCAAGCGTCAAGCGCCTCGCGAAGCGAGGCATCATGAAACGAATCAGTTTTGAATTTTTTCCTCCGAAAACCGACGAGGGAAAAACCAAGCTGCTGGCGACACAGAAAAAACTGCTGGTGAAAAATCCGGAATTTTTTTCCTGCACCTTCGGCGCTGGCGGCTCCACCCGTGACAACACCCGAGACATGGTCAACAAGCTGCGCGAGCAGCATGGCGACACAGCACCTCACCTGAGCTGCATTGGTCAAAGCAAGGACGAAATCCTGGAACTGGTCAACGGCTACAAGGAATCCGGTGTAACCCGTATTGTGGCACTGCGAGGCGATCTGCCTTCCGGCATGGGCTATGCCCAAAGCGAGATCAAGTATGCCGATCAGCTGGTTACCTTGATTCGCGAAGAAACCGGCGATCACTTCTCCCTGGAGGTCGCGGCGTATCCGGAAATGCACCCGGAGGCACGCAGCTTTGAAGATGACATCGCGCACTTCAAGCGCAAGATCGACGCCGGCGCCAACAGTGGGTTGACCCAGTATTTCTACAATGCGGATTCCTATGGTTACTACATGGACGCACTGCAGAAACAAGGCTGCGATGCCCCCGTGTACCCCGGAATCATGCCCATCCTCAACGTGGCCAATCTGCTGCGCTTTTCCGGCAACTGCGGCGCGGATGTGCCACGCTGGCTGCAAAGCAAGCTCAATGACATCAAGGATGACGACGCTGCCGTCAAAGCCTTTGGTGAAGAAGTCGTCACCCGTCTGTGCGAACGCCTGCTTGCCATGGGCGCACCGGGCCTGCATTTCTACACCATGAACCAGGCCGGTCCAAATCTGCGCATTCTGGATAATCTGGGGCTGTAAAGAGCAGCTGCAAGCCTCAAGCTACAAGCTGCAACGCGGGCAGGGTTTGTACCAAACGACACACTCCCTGCCCGCGACATCCAGTTGAAAGATTGAACGCCCGGGAACTTTTCCGGGTTTTCCTGTCGACGAGCTAGCTTGTAGCTTGTAGCTTGTAGCTTGTAGCTTGTAGCTTGTAGCTGATTATGATCTAACGATCTTTCCGTTAGCACATAAGCGTATTTCACCCCGGCTTCACACACCTTTACTCTGAAGTAACATTCATTGTACTGGCCTTGCGTCAGTTATCGTCTGTGCGCAAGGCAGCGTTATCCTGGTTTACCCCGCCGGGAGGAGGCAGTCATGGCTACGCGCGTTCTGACAGAATATCTCGATAACAACGACATCTATTATCACTGCTACAACCACGCTCCTGCCGTTACCGCAGCCGAAGTGGCTCAGTCCAGTCACATTCCCGGAAGGCACATGGCCAAGACCGTGATCGTGAACGTGGATGGCTCCCTTGCCATGGCAGTACTCCCTGCGGATCAGTACATGGATCCGGAGAAATTGCGCCTGGCACTTAATGCTGAACACGTAAGACTGGCCAGCGAAAAGGAGTTCAAGGACCGTTTCCCGTTCTGCGAAACCGGCGGCGAGCCGCCCTTCGGTAACCTTTACGGCATGGAAGTCTATGTGGACGACACCCTCGTCAATCAGGACTGGATTGCTTTCAACGCCGGCTCCCATACCGAGGTCATCAAGATGGGGATGGGCGACTTCCTGCGCCTCAGCCAGGCCAGCACCTGCTCATTCGCCATGCTGCATTGATATACCGCTCAACCCCTTCATTCCCGCCCTCCCGGGCGGGTTTTTTTTGCCCGCCTTCGTGCTAACGTCAAAGGCACGCTTGCTCTGTCATCGTTCTATCGCAATGACGTGCTATGCTCATGCAAAACAGATACTGGAAAGAGTGAATGACACGACGCACCAAGATTGTTGCCACCCTGGGCCCCGCCTCTACTTCCGACAGCATGCTCGACGCCCTCATTACCGCCGGCGTTAACGTCTTTCGCCTCAATTTTTCCCACGGCAGTGCCGATGACCATCGCCGCACTGCCGACAAGATTCGTCATCTGTCTGAACAGCAGCAGAAGGCCGTGGCAATTCTGGCCGACCTGCAGGGGCCGAAGATTCGCATCGGAAAATTCCGCGACGGCCCCATTGAATTGAAGAACGGACAGAGCTTCACCCTGGACACCGAACTGGATGATGACTCAGGTACCCAGGATATCGTTGGCATCAGCTATCCACCGCTGCCACAGGATTGCGAGCCCGGCGACGTATTACTGCTCAATGACGGCCTGCTGGAACTGCAAGTCGACCGCATCGAGGGCAGCAAGGTTATCTGTACCGTGCTGGTTGGCGGCACCCTGTCCGATCACAAAGGCGTGAACCGTAAGGGTGGCGGCCTGAGTGCCAAGGCGCTCACCGAGAAAGATCTCAACGACATCATCACGGCTGCCGACATGGCCGTGGATTTCCTCGCGCTGTCTTTCCCTCGCGATGCAGAGGATGTCAATGAAGCCCGCCGCCACTTCCATGCTGCCGGCGGCACCGGCGGGATTATTGCCAAGATCGAGCGGGCTGAGGCCGTTGCCGACGACAATACCCTCGATGAAATCATCCTTGCTTCGGACGGCGTTATGGTCGCCCGTGGCGACCTGGCCGTGGAGATTGGTGATGCCGAACTGGTCGGCGTACAGAAGCACATCATCCGTCGCGCACGGGCTCTGAATCGCTTTGTCATCACCGCCACCCAGATGATGGAATCCATGATTCACAGCCCTCAGCCCACCCGGGCAGAGGTATCGGATGTGGCCAATGCCGTGCTCGACGGCACCGACGCGGTCATGCTGTCGGCAGAAACCGCCGTGGGGGACTACCCGAAAGAAACGGTGCAGGCCATGGACCGAATTATCCTCGGCGCAGAACGCACCTGGCAGGAGCGTCGTACAGACCGCTCGCTCAATGAGCAGGCAGACAACATTGATGAGGTGATCGCCATGGCGGCCATGCAGGCGGCCAACCGTTTGAGCAATGTCTCCGCCATTATCGCCATGACGGAAACGGGCAACACCCCGCGGCTGATGTCTCGCCTGCGCTCTGGCATGCCTATCTTCGCTTTCACCCCGACACCGGCAACCCAACGCCGGGTATCCATTCTTCGTGGCGTGCAAGCCATTGCCTTCGACAGTACTGCCATTCCCAGTGAATCAGTAAACCGTCAGGCCGTGGAAATGCTCGAGAAAATGGGACATGTCAAAACCGGTGACCGGGTACTGATCACCAAAGGCAATTATGCCGACGCCCATGGCGGCACCAACACCCTCAAAATTGTCGAAGTCGGGGGTAATGTTCAGTAGGGGGA
This sequence comes from Alcanivorax sediminis, assembly GCF_009601165.1. Classification (NCBI taxonomy): domain Bacteria; kingdom Pseudomonadati; phylum Pseudomonadota; class Gammaproteobacteria; order Oceanospirillales; family Alcanivoracaceae; genus Alcanivorax; species Alcanivorax sediminis. The sequence continues at coordinate 393,402 of NZ_WIRE01000001.1, forward strand.
TAGTCTGCACTCATGGAGCCAGAACAGGACACGGGTGTAATTTTCTCGCCATCATCGCCGGCCCACCAGCCAGACGCCTGACGCCAGATGCCTGACGAATAGTAAAACCTGCGAGCCTGCGGGTTTTCAGCGTTGGGCTTCAGGCATCTGGCCTCCAGCGTAACAATCTTACACCATACCCATACGCAAAAAGACGTCAGTTTCGGGACGGCCGTTCTAGACTCAATCTCAATAAAAAACCCTTCTCTCGTTTACAGGGCCTATAACAATGAGAATTGGTCTGGTAGTGGATTCGGGCTGTGACCTGCCCAAGGATTTTATTGATGCCAACAACATTCTTGTCATGCCGGTCCCCATCCGTATTGGCAAGGAGCTCTATGTTGATGACAGGGACCCTCAGCGCGCCAGGGAATTTTATTCTCGTCGTGAGGTCGACAAGAACCACGATGCGGAAACCGCTCCCCCCAGCGTAGAACAGATCCGCACACTGTTTCTCGAAAAAGCCGCCAGCACATTCGATTACGCCCTGGTGCAAACTGTTCCCAAAAGTCGTAGCCCGATTTTCGACAATGCCTCGGAGGCGGCACACAGCATTCTTTCTGATTACAAAAAATATCGTGAAGCCGCCGGGCTGGAAGGCCCTTTCCGTATCCGGGTCAGCGACAGCCAGACACTGTTTGCCGGACAGGGAGTACTGGCTGCCGAAACCATTCGGTTGATTAACAGCGGCATGAAAGTGGGCGATATCCGTCAGCGGATCAACGACCTGACACCCAAAACCACAGGCTATGCGGTGGTACCCGATCTCTACTACGTGCACAAACGCGCCCGCAAGAAAGGAGATAAAAGTGTCGGCTTTGTGGGCGCTTTGATGGGGTCCGCACTGGATATCAAACCGATTCTTTGTGCCCGACAAGATCAGACCTTCCCGGTTGCCAAGGTAAGGGGCTTCGAGCAGGCGGTGGAAAAAATGTTTCGTCATGCCTGCACCTGTATCGAGAAAGGGCTGCTGGCACCGATTGTGTGCGTCAGTTATGCCGGTGATACCGATGCTGTTTACCAGATGCAGGGATTTGAGGCGTTCAAGGCCTGCGCCGAGAAGCACAACATTCAACTCCTGATCAGCCACATGGGGCTCACCGGCGGAGTCAATATCGGACCGGGCGCCATCAGCGTCGGATTGATAACGGATCAGCAAACACTGTCCTGAATGTTCGGGCTTACCTTATTCCTTTTACACTCCAGCGATGTGTCTGTGTCGCAACGGATAGCCATCACCGCCCCAGCCGGGGCGGACACCCCGGCACAGCACGCTCCTGGCCAAAGGGCAACCTGCCGGCCCTTTCTGGAGCGCCCTTCCAGTCCGGCTTTTCGGCAATTCCATCCTCCCGCAGGGCTGGCATAGTAACGCCCTTGTGCCCGTGCGAAGGGCCAGCCCCATCGCACCAGCCCCGATACAGAGGAGGAACCATGTCTGATTCCATCAGCACCCTGAAAGCCAAAGGCTTGCCCGCCGACGCGCTGGCCTTTATCGAATCCCTGCCCGACGATCAGGGAAACCAGCTTGCCGAGGCGGTACTCGCCGCGCTCACCACCAAGGACAACCGCGTGGAAAAAGCCATGAACAATGCGCTGAACGTGGTACCCGGGCCGTTCCGCCGTCCGGTCAAGAAAATGCTGTTCGGTTAACACGCGACACGCTACAGGACATCTCACATGCATATTGAAACGCAAGCCGAACTGCTCAAGCTGGGCCGACTGCTGGAAACCGAAGAGAACAGTCTGGACTTTCTCGACGGGCAGGACCTCGGCCAACTGGCCACCTTCCGCAACACCGTATCGGCCTTCTTCTATGCGCAGCACCAGGACAGCTATCAGCGTCTGGCAGGCATCAGCAAGCTGGTACCCACTGGCGCCAGCGCCAAGCTCGCCACTTCAGTTCTGGGCTCCGTACTGGCTGCCGGCATCGCCTCCGAGCTGCCCGCCGATCGCGCCATCAAGCTGGCCGACAAGTTGCCTGATGATTTTCTGGCGAAGCTGTGCATTCACCTGGAACCCTCCCAGTCCCGCGATCTGCTGGCGGCCATGCCGGACAAGATTGTGGCACGGGTTGCCCAAACGCTGCTGGCTATGGGCGAGCACATCACCCTGGCCCGCTTTGTCGCCGTGATCAAGCCGACGGCTCTGGCAGCCATCACCGCCACGGTGAACAGCGGCGAAGCCATGGTGAAAATTGCCCTGTACCTGGAAGACAAGAGCAAGCTGAACACGCTGCTGGAATTGCTCAGTGTGGATCAACAGCGCGCCACCGTGAAAGCCGCCACCGAACACGAGCTGTGGCCTGCGGTGCTGTCCCTGAACGGACACGTCAACACCTCACTGCGAGGTCAGCTTGGCAACATGGTGGCCGACCAGGGAGAGTCTGTTCTCAGCCACCTGATTGAAGTGGCCAGCGAACAGCGTCTGTGGACCAATCTGCTGCAGGCAGTGAACGCCATGGACAATGCGCACCAACAAAACATTGTGAATCTGGAAGCACTGCGCCAACCCGCCGTTGTGGAAAGCCTGATCAGCACCGTGGCAGAAGAAAACAGCTGGGACGAACTGCTCGACTTGCTGCCGCTGATGGACCAGGCCCACCTGTCCCCGGCGCTGGACGTACTCACAGGGTCGCAGGCAGCTTCATTGGCTCAGGCACTGGAAAACGCTCACGACAGCAAGTTGCTCGGATTGTTTGGCCACCTGCCGGACAGCGCGATTTCAGCCATGGCAGAGGCCATCAAGGGCAACGCCGCCAGCCAGTGGCAAGCGTTTGCCGGACGTAATGGTGACGCCCATGAAATCGAAGCATTGAAGGCGGCGATAGGCTGAACTGTCAGGCATGTCCAGTAAGCCGAACCCCCCTCTACCGCTCTGTTGGAGAGTGGTACAGGGAGTTTGGCTGATTTTCGAGTTTCGAAGAGCAAAACCCAACCACGTCAACCGGGAAGGGTTTATCCGCTTTTGATTTTCGCTCTTCGAAACTCGTACCTCGCGACTCTTGTCTCGTTACTGTCTTCTATCCGTTAAACCTGTACCGGCCGCCCTTCTGGATACTGGGGGAGGTCGTCGTTGATTGGCCACCAGTTGCAGGCCGATGCAACGTAGAAGTGAAATGCCGGACGAGTCTTGAGCGGCTCATTGAGCAACCCCGCGCGAATCCGTACAACACCGGGCAATGAGTCCAGGCAGCTATAGAGTGGCGACCCGCACTCACGGCAGAACACCCTCTTCTTTCCCGGCGAAGACTCAAACGATTTCAGCAATGCCTCCCCCTGAACCCAATGGAGCGCCTCCGTTTTCACCGGAATATTGGTCACCAGCGCCGTGCCCTGGGCCTTGCGACACTGCTGGCAATGACACACCTGGATCGGTTCGAGCTCACCCGCGATTTCGAATGCAACGCCGCCGCAGAGACAACTTCCTGTATACATGCTTTCTCCCTGAAAGACATCATGACCATGAGAGAACAGGATGGAGCTGCAAGCGCCTGCCTGCAAGCGAAACGCAGTAGCGAGAAGCGAGTAGCGCCACCCAATCAGCGCGCCATATTGTCGACCAGGAAATCCACGAACTGACGCACCTTGGGAGACAGGTGGCGGTGGCGGGGATACACCACCCAGACGGCGGTATGGGTGCAGGCATAGCTATCCAGCACGGAGACAAGAGCCCCGTTATTCAGGTCTTCCTCCACGTAGTAATCCGGCAGCTGCACCAGGCCCAATCCCTTGCGGGCAGCATCCAGCAGTGCCATGCCGGAGTTTCCCTTCCAATTGCCCTGCACTTTCCAGTGCCGGTGCTGTCCATCCACATCAACCGGCCAGTTTTCAGCCGAGCCCAGCAGGCAGTTGTGCTGGCTCAGTTCACCCAGGGTATGCGGCCGGGCGTGCTGCTGGAAATACTCCGCCGACCCCACAATGTACTCCCGGCGCGCACACAGCTTGCGGGCGATCAATGATGAATCCGGCAAGGCGCCGGTGCGAATGGCCACATCAAAGCCTTCGTCAACGATATCCACTCGCCGGTTGGTAAAATCCAGCTGCACGGACAATTGCGGATGCTGGCCCATGAAGTCATTCACCAGCGGGGCAATGAACCGCTCGCCGAAGGTGGTGGCACAGGTCAGCCGCAACACCCCGGTGGGTTGCTGCTGGAAATCGCTGATGGCGGTGAGTGCCTCCTGAAAGCCATCAAACAACTGCCCACAGTGCTCGAAGTACACCTGCCCGGCATCGGTGAGGGTGAGGCGTCGGGTGGTGCGGTAGAGCAGCTGGGTGCCCAGCTGGGTTTCCAGCCGCGCCACCAGCCGGCTGACATGGGAGCTGGACACCCCCAGGTGACGGGCAGCATCCGCGAAGGAACCTCGGCGCACCACTTCCACGAAGGCTTCGATCCGGTCCCAATGCTGCATTTCGGCTCCTGTTCCACTCTGTATTATTGCTCAGCAGCAATAATCAATTGCCATATTGTGCCTTATCCCCTGATTACTGTCTGCGTATAGTGAATCCAGATAATTTCAGCCCGTTCGGGCCGCCAACAAGGAGTCATCATGAAGTCACGTGCCGCCGTTGCCTGGGAAGCAGGCAAGCCTCTGGTCATCGAAGAAGTGGATGTGGCCGGCCCCAAGGCCGGTGAAGTGCTGGTGCAGATCGTCGCCACCGGTGTCTGCCACACGGATGCCTACACCCTGTCCGGCAAGGACCCGGAAGGCCTGTTCCCGTCGATTCTTGGCCATGAAGGCGCCGGCATCGTGCAGGAAGTGGGCGAAGGCGTGACCAGCCTTAAGCCCGGCGACCATGTGATTCCGCTGTACACCGCCGAGTGTCGCCAGTGCAAGTTCTGCCTCAGCGGCAAGACCAACCTGTGTCAGGCGGTGCGCGCCACCCAGGGACAGGGCCTGATGCCCGACGGCACCAGCCGATTCTCCATGAATGGCAAGATGCTCCATCATTACATGGGCACCAGCACCTTCTCCGAGTACACCGTGGTCCCCGAGATTTCCCTGGCCAAGGTGAGCAAGGAAGCGCCCATGGACAAGATCTGTCTGCTCGGTTGTGGCGTGACCACCGGTATCGGTGCAGTACTGAATACCGCCAAGGTCGAGCCCGGCTCCACCGTGGCGGTATTTGGTCTGGGCGGCATCGGCTTGTCAGTGATCCAGGGCGCGGTGATGGCCAAGGCTGAGCGCATCATTGCCATCGACGTCAACGACGGCAAGGAAACCATGGCACGTCAGTTTGGTGCCACCGATTTCATCAATCCCACCAAATACAGTGATCCGATTCAGGACGTGATTGTGGAGCTCACAGACGGTGGTGTGGATTATTCCTTCGAGTGCATCGGCAACGTCAACGTGATGCGCTCGGCACTGGAGTGCTGCCACAAAGGTTGGGGGGAATCCGTAATCATCGGTGTGGCAGGCGCTGGCGAAGAAATTTCCACTCGCCCTTTCCAGCTGGTTACTGGCCGGGTCTGGAAAGGCTCCGCCTTTGGCGGAGTGAAAGGCCGCACCGAATTGCCCGGTTATGTGGATCGCTACATGAAAGGCGAAATCAAGCTGGATGAATTCGTGACCCACACCATGGGCCTGGAGGACATCAACAAGGCGTTTGACCTCATGCACGAAGGCAAGAGCATTCGTTCCGTCATCTTGTTCTGATCTTCAATGTGGGAGCCAGCCTGCTGGCGAATCGTTGTTGTCGAGGGTAAGGCGAGTAACGAGTTTCGAGTTGCGAAAGGCAACACACGGCGAGAGCCGGCTTTTTATCTTCGAAACTCGCTTCTTGAAACTCGACACTGATTACCTCGCCCAGGCTCCGATCGCTGGCAGGCATACTCTGACGAACACCGAGAGCTCCCAAAGCAGCGTTGCAGAAGGGTAATTAAATGGATATCGAATTATTGTCTGCTACCAAATCCTTCGGTGGCTGGCTCAAGCGTTACAAGCATCGCAGCCGGGTTTTGAACTGCGACATGATCTTTGCCATCTATCTGCCGCCAGCGGCGGAAGAAAAGAAGGTGCCACTGCTGTGGTGGCTGTCCGGCCTCACCTGCACTGATGAGAACTTCATGCAGAAGGCGGGCGCACAACGCATGGCGGCGGAACTGGGTATCGCCATTGCCTGCCCGGATACCAGCCCCCGCGGCAGTGATCTGCCCGGCGAGCATGACAGTTATGACTTCGGTTCTGGCGCGGGCTTCTACGTCAATGCCACTCGCTCTCCCTGGAGTCAGCACTACCGCATGTACGACTATGTCACTAACGAACTGCCCGCGCTGGTTAACCGTCACTTTCCACTGAATGGTAGGGAATCCATCAGTGGCCACTCCATGGGTGGCCATGGTGCGCTGATCTGCGCGCTGAAGAACCCCGGCCGCTATCGCTCCGTTTCCGCCTTTGCGCCGATAACCCACCCGAGCCAATGCCCCTGGGGCGAGAAAGCCTTCAGTGGTTACCTGGGCGAGGACCGGGAAGCGTGGAAAGCCTGGGACAGCTGCGAACTGATTCGCCAGCACGGCAGCGAGCTGCCTTTGTTAGTAGATCAGGGTGAAGCCGATAATTTTTATACGGATGGGCAGCTATTGCCGGAAGACCTGCAGGCCGCCTGCCAGGAAGCCGGAGTGAAACTGGAACTGCGCATGCAGCCCGGTTACGACCATTCCTACTTCTTTATCGCCAGCTTTATTGATGACCATCTTAAGTATCACGCAGAGAAGCTGAAGTAAGACGCAAGCTACACGCTGCAACGCGGGCCGGAACGGTGCCACACTGCATCGTCTCTGCCCGCGTTTTTATGCAGCAGAGCAATGCACCTAGTGCGGGCCCGAAGGGGTGAGCGAAGCGAATAAAGCCAACTTGTTGGCCGAAAGCTGAGTTTCGAGTCACGAGAAGCGAGTGTCGAAAGGCAAAATCAGGGGGGGTCCTGAAGGTTGGTTTTCGCAACTCGAAACTCGTTTCTCGCTTCTGACTCTCCATTCGGCCAACAAGTTGGCTCTCCTACAGAAACAGAGCGGTTTAGATGCGCACTGGAACCTCTACCTCTCTGAGACGAGGATCGCTTGCAGGCAAGCTCCTACAGCGGCTTCGTAGAAATGCAGAGGCCCGGGAACTTTTTTGGTTTTTCTATTCAATCAAGCGTAGCTTGTAGCTTGTAGCTTGTAGCTTGTAGCTTGTAGCTTGTAGCTTGTAGCTTGTAGCTCATTATTGAATGTATCCCGGATTATCGATCGCCAGTTTTTCCTTCGCCAGCGGCAACCAGAGCTCAATAATCAGTGGCAACATGTCACTCACATCATCTTCGGCAAAGCAGCGACAGATTTCCTGCAGATCACTATCAGGCAACCCCATCAATGCCGCCGTGGAAATGCAGCGCGATCGCTCGCCTCTTTCAAAAGCCTGACCCAATAGAGCTTCACGCTCCAGCAGTATTTCAAGATGGGCGATGATTTTTTGATAGTACTCGTCCACTTTTGTATCAGCATCCGGTCTGCTGCGATATTTCTTGATTGCGTCTGCCAGCTCTTCCGCTGTGGGGCGATTAATCGGCATGACTCAGCTCCAGTTGTTCCTCCAAGCAAACCAGCATGTCGTACTCCGTTTCTGCTACCCGTCGACCAATCGCCGCGCGCTCCAGAGTCGGCACCTGACCGCGCAGATAGCTATAGGCCTGATACTGACAGATCACAGCCCATTTGAAGGTACCCAGCAATTCCCAATAGCGGGCGCGCCCTTCATCCACCGCCTGCCCCGTAGCAGTTTCATAGGCATCATAAAGTGCCCTGCGCGATGCAATCCCGGCCACCGGCTTGCTTCTGCGTCCGAAGCGCCAGGCATTCACACACAACCAGCCAAGATCCTCCATGGGGTCACCGAGGTGGGTCAGCTCCCAGTCGAGCACACCGTTCAGGGTATTTTCCGTCAGCAGGAAATTTCCCAACCTGAAATCCCCATGCACCAATGCTGGCCGTGTTATCTTCGGAGCATGCTTTTTCAGCCAGCCATAGACCAGTGAAAAAATCGGCAGCTTTTCACCATAATCCTGGTGCATTGCGTAAAGCTGCTCGACCTGGGTCAACGCGTCCAGCGTCGGCAACCCTTTCAACTTTTCGGTCGGGGTTCGATGAATCGCCGCCAGAGCGGATGCCACGTTCGGGCAAAACCGGTCACGCGCTGGCTCATAGGCGTGATCCTTGAGCAATACTGGCGGCAGGGACTCACCAGACAGTGCTGTCATCACATACCCCTCGCCAATCCCCTCACTGCCATCAAGGGTGGCAATCACTTTGGCTACTGGACAACCAGACTCTCCGGCCGCCCGCTGCGCCTTTGCTTCCCAGCGTTTTCCTGGCGCCATACCAATATTTTCAGCGCCCGCATCCAGCCGCAGTATCCATCGACGACTGCCGCCATAATTTGCCTCGAGCCACCAGGTGTCGGCCGACGCGCCAGCGGTAAGGCGCCGACAACGGGTCAGTACGCAGGGTTTGCCGACAGCCTTTTCCAGCACTCCCGGCAGGATGGCCTCAATCTGTTCTGCAGTTATCCCCATCAACAGTGCCTGCCTACGGGGAGACCTTCCACCATCTGATCCAGATACTCGGATATGCCATAGCCTGTCATGCCATCACACTGGAACCGGGACATGGCCTCGGTAATGCGGGTTTGACGCCATTCGCCACTGTCCGTCTGTCGACGATTGCGCAAGGGGATCAGGGAAAGTGACTCACCGCTGATGTGATAACTTCGTCCGGAAACCGTTTTCAACGAGAAGGTTTGCGACTGGGCCTGATCACGATCATCGAGCACGGACGACAATGCAGCAGTATCAATCAGGTCATAAACCGGCTCACTGCCATCCCGGGTGTCATACACCATGCCCCAGATATGCTGCCTGCCGCTGGCCATCTGCACGATGGACATATTCACGGCAAGGTCTTCGCTGAACACCAACGGCAGCCAACGGTACCAGTAGAGATTTTGCCAATAGCGAGGCCCCCAGGAATGATCACGCAGCCCAAACCCATTCAGTGAGAAGGCGTCATCACCGATAGTCACCTTACCCTCTCCTTTCATGTGCTGTTCATAGTGGCCGCGAGCAAAGGATTCATCTGGGTCTTCTTCAACCGGACTGTCGTTCTCGTCCACCGCTTCACCACCATAGACCGGTGTCATGCCCGTGAAGTGAAGATTAGCCTTGACCAGCACAGTCGGGTTATTTGCAAAGGCCGCCTTGGGATCCTCCATCTGCTGGGGATCATCCAGCAGCAAAGCTTCACCCTCATATTCCAGCGCAAGTTGCTTGAAGGGCTCTATCACCCGAAAGCGCATCCCTCCCGCATCCAGCGAATTGTTATCGACAATATTCACACGACGAAACATGAAGGCGACCCGGCCGTCCGGCAGATAAAAACAGAATGACATTTCGGCATGGCCTTCATTGGGCCGGTTACCTACCCGGAACCAGCCCCCACAGACCTGATCATGATCAAACAGGTTAATGTACATGCTTTCATTGAAGTTGCTGGCGTCTTCAATGGCATGCATGTATTCATCCTGCGGCTCCAGACGAATCCGCACCCCCTTACCCAGATCCATGTTTCTTCTCCATTTTCCTTCCCTTCCTTGCCTAAGGGTGATGCCTGTTATCTTTTTTTGCACTGCCCATGACTGACAATCTTTATTAGCTAAATTGTCATGTTTGCCGCGCTGCTTAACGCGTAGATTCAAAGAAAAAACAGGAATACAACAATGGAAGAACTACGCACCCTGCTACAGCCATGGTATCTACAAATAAAGTTTATTCATTTACTTTTTGTAATGATCTGGAGCTTTAGTACCGCGGTGGCCTACAGCTGGTATGTGAAGTCAGCATGGATCGCGTGGCAGAACAACAAGGATGACCCGCATCGACTCGAGCGACGTAACTGGACCATGGAACAGTTCGACAAGGGTGCAGCACTGGAGCACATCGCTTTTCCGGTTGTCCTGTTAACCGGCGGGATGATGGTGTGGCTGGCGGGCTGGGGCATGGATAGCCCGTGGCTAGTGATCAAGCTGGCGTTGGTAGCCCTGGTATTCGTCCCGATCGAAATCTTCGATTACTGGATCTCGCATATGGGAGGAAGCAAGAAACAATGGCGACTCATAGGCGATATGAAACGCTATGAAAGGTTGATGCAATGGCACTGGCGTTTTTTCCGTATCAGCACACCACTGGTGGTGACGGTCATTCCTGCAATTATCTATCTGGCAGTGACAAAGCCCGGCTTTTAGGAATACCGGAGGAAATGAGCGAGATTAGAGTGCCGGGTTTCGAAAGGCAAAACCAAAAGCACTTTTCCGGCAGTCATGCTTTTTGATTTTCGTTACTCGCAACTCGCTGCTGGAACCCTTACCCCGCTCAGTCTCGGATCGCCTGATGAAGGCCTTTCCGGTTTTTTCTTTCGCATGTTGCGTGAACCATGTTGGACCCGCAAAGCGGGCAAAAAAAGCCAGGGAAAAATCCCTGGCCGGACTCGGGAGAGCGAGTTTGAAACCGTTATGACCTAGCCTTTCATGAAACCGGCCAGACGATCATTAATAGTGGCCGTACACTCGGTCATGATGTCGTCGATGATCTCGGCACAGCTCGGATAGCTGTCGATCAGCCCCTGCACGATACCGGAAGTCCAGATGCCACCGTCGATTTCACCGGAGGTCAGCGCGGCCTTACCCTTTACACCGGCAACCAGGTCAACAATGTATTCAAACTTCATGTCCTGGCCTTTCTCACGCTCGATCTCGTTCACCTTGGTAGCAACCGCGTTCTTGAACACACGGGCGGTATTCTTCAGCGGACGGAAGATCAGGGCCGTATCCAATTCGGAGGCTTCAGCGATGGCCTTCTTCATGTTCTCGTGTACCGGCGCTTCAGCAGACGCAAGGAAGCGGGTACCCATGTTGATGCCGTCAGCCCCCAACGCCAGACAAGCCGCCATCTGCGCACCGGTGCCAATGCCACCGGAGGCCAGCATCGGAATCTTCAGAACGCGAGCTGCAGCAGGCAGCAGCACCAGATTCGGGATATCGTCTTCACCCGGGTGACCGGCACACTCGAAACCGTCCACCGACACGGCAGCCACACCTACCTTCTCGGCTTTCAGGGCGTGCCGTACGGAAGTGCACTTGTGGATGACCTTGACGCCAGCACCTTCGAACAGGGGCATGAATGGCTCGGGGTTGCGGCCAGCGGTTTCCACTACCTTGATGCCGTTCTCACAGATCACCCGCGCGTATTCCTCGTAAGGCACCGGCTTGATGGTCGGCAGGATGGTCAGGTTCACACCGAACGGCTTGTCCGTCATTTCCTTGCAACGCTTGATTTCCTTATCCAGGTCTTCCGGCGTCGGCTGGGTCAGACCGGTGATGATGCCAAGGCCTCCGGCATTTGAAACGGCAGCGGCCAGTTCGGCATAACCTACGTTCTGCATGCCGCCCTGGACGATCGGATACTGGATGCCCAGCATTTCGGTGATACGGGTTTTCATGGGTCTTTCCCCTGCTGAATTGGAACTGCCCTCACAGGGCGTGGTGGCAGCAAAGTAAACAAGTGGACGGTCAGTCAGCAATGACAGGATTGTTCAGCCGCCCGCACAGTTTTGATAGAAGCGCCTTATCATTCAGCGCAATTATTTGATTTTCAATGAAATACGCAAAAAGTCACAAAATGGCGTCCGGCCCCTTTCGTGCCGCCTGTAACTGTTTTCTGGCACTGGCCGGTGTGCTGCCTGTCCAGTTACGCCAAGCCCGGCTGAAGGCACTATGCTCGGAAAAGCCCAGCAACAGGGCAATATCCCCCAATGTCAGGGACGGATCGGAGAGATAATCACGAGCCAGCTGCTCGCGGGTGCGATCCAACAGCTCTCGCCAGGTCATGTTCCGCTCGCCCAGGCGCCGCTGCAAAGTGCGGACCGACATGTGCAGTTCTTTCGCCAGCCTTGGCAAGGTCACCACGGCATCAGGCATCAGCCGCACCATGGCCTGTTGCAACGCCCGATCGAAGCTATCCGACTCCGGCAGGGCCAATAGCAGCGCTCGCGCCTGTCGGTCCATCAGGGTACGCATGTGCGGTGCACTGTGGGGAAGCGGCACCGCCAGCAACTTGAGCGGAAAAATAACCCGGGTCTGGTCTGTGCCAAAGCCCACGGGGCAGTCGAAGAAATCCTCATAGGCCTGACGCGCTCTGTGATCCGGCTGAGGGAAAACAAAATCGATGCGTGTGGGCGAATAATGAGACTCGACCAGACGACGAAGAAAGCTGATCAAGGCCGCAATGGACACCGTGTCAGCCTGTACACCGACAGCGTCTTCTTGTGCCCACCAGACCACCATGCTGTCTCCCTCCACCTCCACCTTTACCCGGGCACTTCCATAGAAAAGGGATTCATAGCGCTGATACGCGAGCATGGCCTCACCCAGCGTCCGGCAGGTCAGGATCAGGTAGCCCAGCACGCCCACATGACGCGGCTTGACCATGGCGCCGATGCCCAGAGCCGGCACCACTGCATCCGGTCGCAGCGCCACCGCACGGTCCAGCAACTCATTCCACAGGGACAACGGCACCACATCACCGGGACTACGGCTGTCCAGCACCGTTCGCAGATCCGGTGCCGGCAGGTTTTCCTGGTCCAGCCAGTCGGTCAGCAGCTGGATCCAGGCGCCAGTAACGCGCATGGGGGTTGCCATTCAGATTCCTTTTACCGTTTCAGATGGCATAGATAGTCAAATTTAAGACATGGATAGTCAATACATGCCACGCCCCACCGAGCACAATGATCCTATTGCGTAAAAGTGAGGCCTGATCCATGTCTGTAATGAGCTGGTTTGAAGATGTCTGGGCAAACAGCGGCCTGGCACCCCTGTGGGATATCGTCGCCCCCTGGCTGGCGCTGGACGAGCGACAAATGATTTTTGTGGTCGCCACCCCGATTTTCATTGGCCTGTTTCTGTGGGAATACCGCAAGATTCGCCACGACCCCACCCTGGTGGATGGCCGCGAATCAGTACTCAACTTCATGCTGGGCGCCGGCTATCAAACTACCGAGCTACTGTTCGCGGGCATCCTGGCATTCCCTGTCTACGCCTTTTTCTACCATCACCGCCTGATGGATATCGAACTGACCTGGTTCACCGCGTTACTGCTGTGGGTGATGCTGGACTTCGCTTATTACTGGTTCCACCGCTGCTCGCACCGGGTGCGTTGGCTGTGGGCCGCCCATGTGACCCATCACTCTTCCGAGCGAATGAATTTCTCCACCGCCATGCGCCAGAACGCCACCAACATCTTCAATGGTGGTTGGCTGTTCTATGCCTCCCTGGCGCTACTCGGCTTCAACCCGGTGTGGATCGGCGTGGCTTATGCCTTCTCTCTGGTGTACCAGTTCTTTATCCACACCACCCTGGTGGGCAAGATGCACCCGGTTATCGAGTACATCTTCAACACTCCCAGCCATCACCGCGTTCACCACGGCCGCAACCCGGAATACATCGACCAGAACTATGCTGGCGTGTTCATGATCTGGGACCGCTTGTTCGGCACCTTTGTGGAAGAGAAAGACGACCTGCCGGTGGAATATGGCATCACCCGCCCGGTATACAGCAACAGCCTGCTGGTGAACTGGTGCCATGAATACGTGGATCTGTTTCGGGACATGGCAAAGCGGGGACCACTGCTGCAACGGCTCAAGCACCTGTGGAAACCGCCGGAGTGGGAAAGAGAGACGCAGCACGCTTCAAGCAACACGCCACAACGCGAGCAGGCCCCGGACTAAAGAGCCGAGAGGCCGCCCAAACGCAAGAAGGGAGCCATCTGGCTCCCTTCTTTTTTGTCTTTTTGCGTGTTGCCTGTTGCGTGCCGCGTGATGCGTCGTTCTTAACGCTGCACCTGGGCAACCATATCATCCAGGCTGATGTTGCTGGTGAGGCGGTCAATGCCGTCCATCAGGGTGTTCAGGGTGGCGTCGGTGGAGGACTCAGCATCTTTCCAGGTTGCCTCCAGCTCAGACTGGTAGCCCCGCAGCTGAGTGTCGGTTTGCTGCTCAGCAGTCTGATTGTCCGCAGTCGCGATAGTAGCCACTGCCCAGAACATGATTGCCAAAATCCATTTTGCGCTTTTCATATGCCGCCCCAATTCTCTACCGATTCTTCATCTGCGTTTCCAGACCATCAATCCGGAAATCATTGACTTTATTATTGGTTGCGCAGTTCTGCGCAGTGCCTGTTTGTGAAGTCTAGGCAGAGAGAGGGCGAAGTCTAGAAAAAAACGCGCATAAGGCGAAAAAACAGCATATAGTATTAGACTGATCTAATACTTTAGAATTAACTTTAATAACATCCTCTAACTTGTTGTATTTAAAGAGAACTAATTTTGAGACCCCTGTCACACAGATCAAAATGTGACCAGCTTTACGGATTTTGGGGCTTTAGGGGGACGTCCACTGTCGCAAGCGCCTGCTGATATCCCATCCACGCCATCACCCCTGCCATCAGATTGCCGAATCCAGCTCCCAGCGCCAGCCCTCCAAAACCACCCAGCTCAAAGCCAAGCCATAACAACGGCAGATAGCAGAGAAACAATCGCAAGAAAGAAAGCAGCATGGCACGCATGGGCCAGCCGAGGGCATTGCTGGCCGACACCACCAGCATGCAGACACCGAGCAGACCAAAGCTGGGCGGCATGCAACGGATCAGCACGGCCAGATACCCCTGCACCGATGCCGTATCCACCAGCACGTTGGCCAGTGGCACCGCCAGCACCGCCAGTACCAGCCCCAGCAGGGTTTGCCAGCCAATCACCATGATGGCGCCTACCTTCATCAACTGCTGCACAGTGTCCCAGTCCCGGCGCCCGTAGCATCGCCCCAGCCAGGGCGGCAACGCCATGGTCATTCCCAGCACCAGCACGATACTGAAACTCTCCAACCGGCTGGCCATACCCCAGGCGGCCACCGCCTGCTCACCACTTCGGGCCACCAGTGCAGTCGCCAGCATGGCCGCCAGCGGCGGCATCAGCTGGCTGACCATGGCGGGGCCGGCAATATGCAGAAAGGGCAACGCGGACTTCCTGACCTGCTCTAACATGCCCCGGCGTTGCACCCAGCCACGCCCCCGCAGGGCCCAGATCAGCAGCAACCCGCCAATACAGAAGGACAGCAAGGTAGCCAGCGCCGCCCCCTCCAGCCCCATACCCTGCCAGTCGCCCACGCCGAAGATCAAAAGCGGGTCCAGCACCAGATTGAGCAGACTGGTGAGCACCATCATCATGCCCGGAAAGCGGGTGTCACCATGGGCACGAAACAGGCTGTAGCCGAAATACACCACCCCGCCAATCCACATGGCCGGCAATTGAAGTGCCCAGTAAGGGCGGATCATCGCCTGGACTTCCTCTGAGGCACCCAGCAAGGCAAACACCGGCCCCTGAATCAGCCACAGCAATATCACCAGCAGCGCCAGAAGCGCACCGCCCCCCGCCAGCACCAGGGCACCAAGGCGATTGGCATCATCATGCTGCTCCGCACCAATGGCCCGGGAGATCAGTGCCGCGATGGCAATGCCCACCCCTACCTGCACACCGATCACCAGAAAAGCCAGTGGAAAGGTGAACGACTGGGCCGCCAGCGGCAGCGTCCCCAACCGTGCCACGAACACACTGTCGACCAGGTAAAACCCCAGCAACGCCATCACCCCCAGCGCCATGGGCCAGGTCTGCTGCCAGAGCTGGAAGGCAAGGGTCAGATTGGAGGGACGAGTGTCAGTCTGCTGCACGGAGCAACCTTCAGGTCGGCATAGGGTTTGGGGAGACTAGCAGGCGTTCAGTGAACAGTTAACAGTGAATAGTGAACATTTGCGCGATCAGCGCTGGCGCCGAATTCGAGACTGGCAGCCCGCGCCCAACCGTGAAGCGCGGCCTCAAAGGGTGAAACCACGACAAGCCAATCTCGCGCGCTGTTCACTATTCACTGTTAACTGTTCACTGGCTTCAACCGTTCTTCCCATTTGCCGGTTTCCACCAGCTCCAGGAACTCGTCCCCCAGCCTTTCACTTTCCGCCATGGCCTGGCGCCAGCTTGCTTCGCGGCCGGCATCATCGTTGAGGAATTGTTTGAAGTCACGGCGATCAGGAAGCTTGCCGTTAGGCAGAGCCTGCAGGTACTCGGCGGAAGGCGACACCAGCAGGGTACGGCTCAGTTTTTGCGGATCCCCGTTGCGCCAGCGCAGTGGCTTGTCAAACCAGCCAGGGATCACCCGGTCAGTGAAGTGGGGATAAAGCACAATACCTTCGCTTCGATAAGGCAGATCCAGATGGTAATCGAGCATGCCGCCATCCCGGTACACGCCCTGCGGGGCGCCGGCCAGATCGGTCACGCCGCCCAGCACCATGGGGATAGCCGCACTGGCCAGCAGGGCAGAGCGCAGGTTCTCCCCACTCAGCGGGATATGGTGGGTGGTGAAATCATCGAGTGCATGCAGTGGCAGGTCATTACCGACGGGATACACCAGCCCTCGCTCCATGAACAGACCCGAAGCCTTGCGGCTGATCAGGTTGCTGCCAATCAACGCCGCCAGCCCGGCACCCAGCCCCAGGCTGTCTTCACGGGCCATCAAGCCTCGGCTACGAATCACTACGATGGCCAGTCGGTAATGGGGGTGCTCAAGAATCCTGGCATCTCGATCACCAATCAGCTCTGCCAGCATCAGTTCACACTGCCTGGACACCTGGGCCGGGCTGTCGCTGCCGTCAAAGCGCTGGCGGGTATAGATCTCGGCCAGCCGCCGCAATCCGGCAACCGGGTCTTCCGACATGGTGATCGCCGCAAAACGCCAGCTGCCAATCGAGGCGCCAATCAACGTGCGAGGGCGAGGCGCGCGGGGCAGGAAGTCACCAAAGACAGCACGGTCCAGGCCAATGATGCCCAACGCCTTCGGGCCACCGGCCGCCCCGGGAATGATATCTACGTGTTCGGGTTGCAGCCCATGCTCGCGCAGATGGGCGATGGCCTCACGGCCGGCGCGAATGGCCAGTGCCGGCGATGACGTATGAATGGCAACCACCCTGCTCTCCCTACACTTCAACATATCCAAGTCAGGGTAGGCATGGTAACCATTGGGGGCAGCAAGACAAACGGCAGAGGCGTCTTATTCTTGGCGCTTCACGACTGAATGGCAGCCCTGTGCAGCGCCAGCATCTGGCCTTCCTGCGTTACTCCGCGTTCAGAAAGCGCCCCAATGCACGAGTAAACTCCACCGGCTGGCTCACCAGCGGCACATGCCCGGAGCGCGGGAATACCACATGATCAGCCCCGGCCAGCCGGGCAAA
Source organism: Alcanivorax sediminis (assembly GCF_009601165.1). Lineage (NCBI taxonomy): Bacteria > Pseudomonadati > Pseudomonadota > Gammaproteobacteria > Oceanospirillales > Alcanivoracaceae > Alcanivorax > Alcanivorax sediminis. The sequence continues at coordinate 410,794 of NZ_WIRE01000001.1, forward strand.
CTCGGCCTGCCCTTCCGCAGGGTAGAGCGGCGACTGGGCACCCGTCAGCACTGTGGCCGGTACCGGAAAATCACGGGCAGTAGGACGATAATCATGGGCGATGTGCAGGTAGGCTTTCAGATAGGCGCGCAGGTCGGCCACATTGGAGACCGGCAGCAGTCGTGCCCATAGCCCGGCCCAGCGAGTGCTGGCATCGAAGGCGGACTTCAACCGGTTGCTGCCGGAAAGTTGAGCCAGGATAGAGACCACCCCGTGCAAGACACGCTCACGCAAGCCCACCGCCAGATCGGCGACCTCGCCCTGCTCGGGCGCGGTTTCCAGCAACGCCAGCAGGTCGTGCAGCTGGCTGAAAAAATGCGACTGCTGTTTGCCAAACAGACCATGGGCCCAGTCATCGCCATTGGCAATACAGGGCGCCTGGTCCACATGCAGGTAACGGGTAACAGGAGAAAAGTCACCGAAGGCCTGCCAGTGCAGGCTGGTGGTGGCGCCAAGGGAATAGCCCACCAGATAGCATTGTTCAATGCCGAAGTAGCGCACCAGGTCTTCCATATCTTCCATGTGGTTATGGAATACATCGTCCTGATTGAAGCGCACCTTGCCGGAATTGCCGGCACCACGCAGATCCGGAAGAAAAAACTGGAATCGTCGCGCGAAAGGCAACACAAAGGGGAGCCAGTCACGGCCCTGCATGCCAAGCCCGTGGAGCATCAGCACGGGTTGTCCGCGCCCGACTGTTCTGACATGTAATGACTGGCCATCCCTGGCCGGAAAAAACGGCATCCTACCCCCTTGTTATGTCCGTTGTCTGCGGTGATCAGCCGTACAGACACAGGTAAGCCGTATCGACTTCTACCTTAACCTGAAACTTGCAGTTGGCTTCCACTTCGAAAGACTCACCGGCGGCAAACGTCTGCCAGTCGGCCGCACCCGGCAGCTTGATGGTCAGGGCGCCGCTGACCACAGTCATGGTCTCGTGCTCACTGGTGCCAAACTCATAGTCGCCTGGCGCCATGACACCCACGGTGGCCGGCTTGGTTTCGGTTTGAAACGCGATGGATGCCACCTTGGCATCGAAGTATTCATTGACCTTGAACATGGTCGGGTCTCCGCAGGAACAGTTGAGAGGCGCGAGTATGCCAAAAGCCGAGCTCAGGCGCTCTTTTTTTGTGCATCAGCCATACCGCCCCCGATCGCTCAAATTCTGTCCGGTCAGAGCACCTTTCTTCGCCCGTATACCCTATTTGGGGGACGCAAGAAGTTGTCTTTCAACGCAACATTGCCACCACTGGGAATAATCGGGAACGCCACCATGACAAGACAACCACAACCACTCCGCCAGTTACTGCTGGTGGGCACACTCTCTCTTGCCTTAGGCACCACCGGCTGTAGCAGCATGAAAGCCGTCAGCGCCGCCAGCCAGGGGGATCTGGCCACTCTGCAGTTGCTCCATGGAGAAGGAAAAAACATCCACGGCAAGGACCTGAAAATGACCACCGCCCTGTACCGGGCCGTGGAAGCAGATCAAACCGAAATCGTCACCTTCCTGCTGGATAACGGTGCCGATATTAACGCCAGTAATGGCTTTTCCAAACGCACTGCGCTGATGTCGGCGGTCGACACGGATAATGCCGACATGGTCAAGCTGCTGATGGAACGCGGCGCTGACGTCAATCAGGGCGACCGGAAGGACAATACTCCGCTTAGCCTGTCCATCGACGCAAATCGGGGCGAACTCGCAGCCATGCTTCTCAATCAGGGGGCGAACCCGGATCATGCCGGTCAAAGCACCTTCACGCCTCTGCTAACCAGCCTGAACAGTGACAACCTGGCTCTGGCCACCCTGCTTCTGGAGGCAGGAGCCGACCCTGACCGTGTTGTGGATGAAACAGGCCGTCCGCCAATTCATGTAGCCACCGAGAAACAGAATCTGGACATGGTCGATCTGCTGGTTAGTCACGGCGCCAATCTGGAGCTGGTGTATTCAGAGGGCACGCCTCTGTTGAGAGCCACCATGCTGAACCAGACCGAGCTGGCTGAACACCTGCTGGCCAAAGGAGCCAATGCCGCCACCACCAACAGTATCGGCGTGCCGGCTCTTTATTACGCACTGGCAAACAACCGTCCTCTGGCTGCCCGCCTTCTGCAAGCCGGGGCCGACGCCAATGCCACCACCCTCGCCCACTCAAATCAGTCATTGCTGGAATGGGCGGTTGCCCAGAACAAGCGCGACACTGTCATATTACTCCTTGAGCAGGGGGCTACCGTCACCGACAGCGCCCTTCACACTGCCGTCAGTAGCACCGGAATTGATGTGGCCGTGACCGCTGCCCTGCTGGCTACCGGCGTTAACCCGGATGGTGCGCTGGAGCATCCCAACGTCGCTGCCGCCGCGAAAGCCAATCACCTTGCCGCACTGGGTCTTTTGCTGGCAGCGGGTGCCAGCCCATCCCCCCTCGCTTCGGAACAGTTCAACCCGCCACTCATGTACGCAGCAGAAAACGACAATGTGGCCATGATAGATATGCTGCTCACCGCAGGGGCAGAGGTAGATCAAATGAGCAACAAAGGCTACACCAGCCTTTACCAGGCGGCCTATCACGGCAAAGGCGAGGCGCTCCAGCGTCTGATCGCAGCAGGCGGCGATCCCAACAGCAAAAATGGCGATGGCCCCTACACCCCAGTCATGAGCGCCGCAGATAATGGGCATAAAGATATTTTGCTTCAGCTGATCACCGCCGGGGCGGATGTGAACGTGACCACCACCGATGGGTACACAGCGCTTTACTATGCCGCCGGGAGTAACCATCCCGACCTGGTCACCATGCTGATGGCCGCTGGCGCCAACCCGGAACAGGGTGCTGGTCGCTACCGCTGGACTCCGGTCCACAAGGCAGCCCAGGAGGGTAACTACAAGGTTCTGGAGAACCTGCTCAAGTACGGCGCCAATGCCAATGCCCGTGACACCGACGGCGATACCCCCATGGATCTCGCCATGCGCAAAGGCTACAGCGAAACCCCCAGGGTACTTGGCAGCTACGGCGGAAAGATCAATAACTACACCGCCCCCAAGCAAAGCAGTGGCGACACCTTCGGCAAGGTATTTGCCACTGCCGCCATTGCCGGGTTGGCCAGCTCCGCTGATCTTCCCTCCTATGCAACCGCCGACATCATGAGTGCAACAGTGAAGGACATCTGGATCGAAAACGGCCAAGGCAACAATCTGGCCCAAATGCAGCAGCAGTACGCCAGAGGCAACTTCGAAATACGCGACCCTCTGGTCAAGGAAGTGTTCAGCGCCTCTCTGGATGCCGAAAAGGAAACCGCCCGCCTGAAGCAACAGCTGGCCCGTGAACAGGCAGCACAGCGTCAGTACCAACAGCAGCAGCGCCGCGAAATGGAAGCCCGCCAGAAAGCCGCCAACGCCGAACAGCATCGTCGCCAGCAGTTACTGGTTCGCCAGCAACAAGCGCGCGCGGAACAGCTGGCCCGCCAGCAACAATTGCGGCAACAACAGCAGCAGGAGCGCGAACGACAGCAAGCTGCCCGTGCAGCCCAGCAGCAAGCTGCCGTACAAGTGGCTTACCGCAGCGAACCAGCAGCAGCCACCTCGCGCCGCAAGCCCAGCGCCCGGCAGGCCAGCATCCAGCACGGCACCATGCAGTCCAGCGACAAGCTCAATTGCCCCAGCTGCAAAGGCACCCTGACTCAACGCAACGTCACCATCGGTGAATGCACCCTGTCTTCCATCAAAGTGGCCTATGACGTGGGCGTGTTCTTTGGCGAACCGGTAGTGCGGGGCGATTACACATGGCGCGCCGCATCAGGCACACCGGAAGACTGTCTGGACTCCTCCTTCGCCATCTGGCTGAAGATCCAGAATGGCGGCGCCCATGGCTACGTGAAGGTGGATCCGGTGGTACCCAAGGCCGGCCGGGAGAGTTTCTCCGGCACCGCCGGCAGCCCGAACTGGGACGAATTTATCTGTGGTTTCAATGGCAAGCAGAAGACCGAGTGCTTCGCACCTGAAGATGCCAAAACCCTGCTGAAAAAAGGCCGAATCACCAGCTTCACCTACTCGGTGCAGTAACGGTCACCGCTTCAAAATAAAACGGGCCTTCGGGCCCGTTTTATTGGCCGCTATGCGGCTGTGACACGCAACATGCTTCACGCGGCACGCCACCACCCAATTCCGCTCTTCTCAGCAGCAACCTGCCATCGCATACTCGGTAAAGCAGCCCAATGCCACGGAGCAGGTGATGAGCAATCTCAACGAGAACGGTGAACTGGTGGAATGCCCAAATCAGGCGGGCGCGCCCTGTCTGAAACAAGTTTCCTCCCGCAAGAGCATTCTTGGCAGTGGTCTGCCGATCATTCGTCATCTCCCCAGCCGCGAACAGCGCTTAATTGGCCCGTGGTGTTTCCTCGATCACATCGGCCCTACGTCGTTGAGCGTAGAGAACGCCGTAGACGTGGGCACCCATCCCCATACTGGATTGCAGACCGTCACCTGGCTATTTGAAGGTGCCCTGCTGCACAAAGACAGCCTGGGCTATGAACAGGTTATCGAGCCCGGCCAGCTCAACCTGATGACGGCAGGCCACGGTATCTGTCATTCCGAGGAAAACCCACCGGGGTTCAGTGGCCCCATGCACGGGCTACAGTTCTGGATCGCCTTGCCAGCAGAGCATGAGGATACCGCCCCAGCCTTTGCTCACCACACCGACCTGCCCCGCTGGGAGCAGGCCGGGATTCATATCACCCTGGTCGTTGGAGAACTGGACGGGAAGCAGTCACCTGCAAAAGTATTTTCACCACTGGTGGGCGCCGACATTGAGGCCCCCAACGGGGGCAGCCTTACCTTGCCGGTACCGTCAGACTTTGAACTGGGCCTGTGCATCAACGAAGGCAGCGCCAACCTGGAAGGACGCATGCTGGAAGTGGGTGAGCTCTACTATCTGGGGCAGGGCCGAGAACAACTGACCTTGACCCTGGAACCCGGCAGCCGGGTGATGCTGCTGGGCGGCGAGCCGCTGCATCAACCGGTATTGCTGTGGTGGAATTTCGTCGGTCGCGACCAGGCACGACTGGAGTCAGCACTGGCCGACTGGAACGCCTGGCCCAACGAACGGTTTGGCGACGTGGCCGCCTACCAGGGCAAGCCACTCAAGGCGCCCGCCCTCGATCCGCAGGTGCGGTTGAAGGCCTAACTGGCAAGCTTCTGGCAGAACACAGCAATGCCTGTGCTGTCAGGTGCCGGGTGCGCAATGATCACGTCATAGCTATTGCCGGTAGTAATGCTGCAAGTCCGCAATACTGACGCATCGTTGCCCACCTTTACCATCGCCGAGAGTTGGCCGGACAAAGACGGAGTACCGGAGAAATAGGCTGTTGCGCCGGTATAGCCCAGCGCGCTCACGAGCGTATCGCCTTCTACGGAGACGGAAACTGTCTCGCTGCTATCATTAGCCAGCGCATGAATAAAGCGGACGCGCACCTGTGATGGAGCGACGGATGCCGGCGTTTGTCGAAAGGCTTTCAGTCTAGGCGCCTGCTCACCTGCGCCAGCCAACTTGCCGCTCAGCAGAAAGGTGTAATTGGCGCCGGCAGCCAGTGTGAAACTCGCATCATCCACCAGCGTGGCGGTGGAGGTATTCACGTCGAACAGCACTTTCTCTGAGTCGGCATCCAGCTTGAAGCCAACACCATCCTGCTCTGTCGTCGAGTACGGGTGGCCCTCAATCATGGGCGCTGAGAGATTATTGCCCCGGATCAGATCGACAGTGGTATCTGCCTGTTCCGTCCCGCTGCCGCTGTCATCAATCAACTGATTGTGAAAAAAAACACCAGTGCGCTCACGAAGGAGCTGCTCAAGTTCATCGTCATCCCCACCGCACGCCGCAAGCGCCAGACTGCCGAGCACAGCCAACACAACCCACCTCTGCATAACACCTCCCGAATATAATGAGCCAGTACATGCCTACCCTGCCCGGCTACTTTCTTTTGGCATTAGACCTCAGGCTGACTCAACATAAAAGCGCCAACCCTACGGTTTCGTAGGCCCGCTTAATTCGGCTGCCCACCATAGAAAAAGACGCCTGCCGTTCGATCTTTTTTGAGCACAGCCATGTAAATCGCGTTCTCGGCGTGCTCATGATAGAGGATGCCCTTCAGCGTCTGACCGTCATACAGGCAGTACGGGTTCGCAAAGCTGACAGAAACATTGAATGACGTCCCCTGCTTGTGAGGCACCACATGACCGGAAAAAGGGCACGCCTCATCTGCTGAAACCTTTCCCGTCAACGTGCCATCCGGATCGATCAGGATGGTAGTAAACTGTGAATCTGACACCGTATCAACGCTGCCAACGTATACTCCTGTCAGTGCACTCAAATCCGCAACCGCATCACCATGGTACGACGAAGTAAAACTCATCGAATCGCCCTCATCATTAACCACTTCTCCGGTTAGGTACTGCCCTGGGGAGTAAACTGCCTCGACAGTCACATCGACAACCGGCGCGCCATCGCCATCCAGATAAAACCGACGTGCAGAGGTTGCTAAAAAACGGTCTCCTGACACACTGGCCATCCCATGAACCAGCCCTTCAACGGCATCGTAACCTCCTCCTTTTTCACCAAGAAAAACATAGCTCTCACCACTATCCCGGACCACCGCCAACAGCGCTCTGCCAGTATCTGTTGCCCCCTGATATACCCCACGCGCTTCATTGATATCCGGCAACGCCTTGCTCTTGCTTGACCCGCCGCCCCCACAAGCGGCGAGAGCCACCGCTGAAGCGATAATGATGACATGTTTCATTTCATCTCCCTGGATAAGTCATTCTGACTGGGTGTCGTTGCTCGCCAGAAAGGCGCGTTACTTTTTTATTGCTACCGAGAAATACACATCAGGACTAGTTTCTGGAACCCATCCATATGCCAACTCGAAGCCCGCCATCTCAAGGCTCAGGTCCACACTTTCGCGAGACAGGAAGTTGACATACGGCGCGAGACCAAGAAGTCGGGCCGACACCGCGACAGGCCGCAGAAAAGGGCGTGTATCCTGCATACAGGCAGTGTTACTGACAAAAATTCCGCCAGGCTTGAGAAGGTCGAAAACTTGCCTCACCGTCTCTTCCGGATCAGACATCAAGTGCAGAATATTCAGACCCAGAACTGCATCGAAAAAATGTTCTTTCCCGCTGAGCCGGCTCAGGGTTGCGACTTCAAAGTCCAGTTGCGGGACAGGCTTTTTCGCCAGCTTGTTTCGCGCAATTTCAATCATGTTTGGCGAAGCATCGGTACCCAGGTAACGCTGTACCGACGGCGCATGATGAAATGCGGTGGTCCCGGTACCGCAACCAAACTCCAACACATTCATGTCCGGCCTGAGGTAACTCTGGGTGACCTCCAGTTTTTTCTGGTAAGCACCCGGGTCCGCCACGGGGCGCAACGCATAGCGTTTTGCAGTGCGATTCCAGAACCTCAAAGATGAATTCATCTGCTCCTCAGCATGAAGTGACCAATTCAGATACCCCATTCTATGCATGCATTTTTGTTGCTAAAATACCCATAAATGCATCTTGGATATTCATTTCTGTATGGATTGGCAGACTCTGAAATTTGACTGGAACCGGGCAAGGGCGTTCTTGGCAACAGCAGAGGAAGGCTCTCTCTCTGCTGCCGCGAAAGCGCTCGACATGTCTCAACCCACGCTCAGCCGACAGGTCACCGCTCTGGAGGAAGAACTCGGAGCCATTCTGTTTGAACGTGTCGGACGGGGCCTGACGATGACTCCAACTGGCCTGGAATTATTGGCCTACGTGAAGGCCATGGGGGAAGCCGCTAGCAGCCTGTCACTGGCAGCAACAGGTCGTGCCACTTCCATTGAAGGGGAAATTATTATCTCAGCATCCGAGGTCACTGCCGCCTACATTCTTCCCTCGATTCTGGAAAGTTTGCAGCAACAGTATCCCGGCATTCAGGTCAGTATGGTCGCATCCAACAGCGCCAGCGACCTGCGCCGTCGTGAAGCCGATATTGCGATCCGCAATTTCCGCCCGACCGAACCCAATCTTATCGCACGTAAGCTCGGTGAGTTCGCGGCTACGCTTTATGCGACACCCGGCTATCTAAAAAGTCTCGGCAACCCCCTGACTCCCCTGGAGCTGGCGCATGCCAGCTTCATCGGGTTTTCTTCTGGTAATGAGGCCTTCATCCAGGCACTCAACGCCCATGATATCCCTCTACAGGACAGCAACTTTGCTGCCAGGTCGGACAGTCATGTGGTTCAGTGGGAGATGGTGAAGCGCGGCATCGGAATTGGCGTGATGCCTGTAGAACTGGGGCATGCGGAGCCAAAAGTGAAGCGAGTTCTGCCTGAGACGCTATTTCGGGGGGATGTGTGGCTCGCTTCTCACCGGGAACTGCGAACGAACCTGCGGGTGCGTATTGTATATGACTTTCTGGCCAACGCACTGGCATGTCATTTTGACAAGGCCCGTTCCTTTTGGTGATCACGGATCCGCCGCAATCGGCGGACTAACTCAGCTGTAAGGCTGGCAATAAATTGAGATCTGGTCGTCGGCGCTATCAAAGCGGGTGTAGGCAATGATGGCATCATAGCTGCGGCCGCTACTGACGCTACAGCTAACAGTGTCAATCAGCACGCCCTGGGTCGAGTTATTCACATCCACCTGCAGGCTGCTTCCAGAAGATAAAGAGACATAGTTGCTGCCTTCACCAAACTCGAGACCGGATACCAGTTGCTGGCCGCCGCCGGGCAACGACACCGAAAGTTCATCGCCAGAGAGCCGTGACAGAGTGTTGATGAAGCGCACCCGGATCTGGCCCGTGCCAACGTCCACATCCTGGTAACGGAAAGTGCCCAGTTGCTGGTTACCCAGGGTAGTGTCACCCATCAGCACCACAGTGTAGTGGCTGCCCGCCACAAGGGTACGATTGATCGGGCCATTGATCAGGGTACTGCCGGAACTGGCGCCACGCGCATCAAACGCGATGCTTTCACTATCGTCATCCAGTTCAATACTGTTACTGCTGACGCTGCCGGTTTCCGTATAGCCACGATCACGGGTTAACGCCGTATTCATGTCGTCCACGAACAGGTCCACGCTCACATCGTTGCTGCTGCCACCGGAGGTCTGAGTCATCTGATTATGGAAGTAAATACGTGCACTATCTGAAAACAGCTCCTCGTCTTCATCACAGCCAAAAGCGGACAAGCCGACAATGGATGCTGCCATTACCATGCGTAAAAGAATCATGGTGACTCACTCCCGGAGCTGACCGCTTGTGGCTGCTCTGGCAGCGCGGCAGGTTCGCTCTCGTTAAATTCACGGATAAAAATGCCCCAGAAGGCCACAAACAGTGCAGCCAGTAATGGCCCCAGCGCAAAGCCGGTGATGCCGAACATGGCCAGACCGCCCAGGGTAGAAAACAGCACCACATAATCCGGTAGCTTGGTGTCTCGTCCCACCAGAATAGGACGAAGAATATTATCTACCAGACCGATAATGAATACGCCGTAAAGCAACAGCACCGTTGCCTCCACCATATCACCTACGGCATACAGGTAAACGGCCACCGGTAGCCAGATCAGGCCAGCACCCACCGCCGGGATCAGCGACAGCACCGCCATCACCACCCCCCACAACATGGCACCGGGGATACCAAGAATCCAGAAGATCAGGCCACCCAGTGCCCCCTGGGTAATGGCCACGACCAGGTTGCCCTTGATGGTCGCACGGGTCACCTCAGCAAACTTGGCGAACAGCAGTTTTTCGCGCTCATCCCCGAGGGGCAGGGCACGAATCAACATGGCAATCATGTTGTCGCCATCGCGAATCAGGAAGAACGCCAGATACAGCATCAACCCCAGATTGAGGAAAAACTGGAAGGTGTTCTGTCCCACTGCCAACGCACGTTTGGCAAGAAACTGGCCGGCCCCCGTGAACGCCTGCACGGCCTGCTGCTTGACCCGATCCAGATCAATATCGAAGCGCTCGGCCAACGACTGGAGACCCGGGAAGGCATGTTTGATCTTGTCCACGTACTCGGCCAGATTGATCTCACCACTCTGGACTTTCTGGAACAGCCCCACCCCTTCACTGACGAAGGACGTGGCCACAAACAGCACCGGAATAATCACCAGCACAATGCAGAGAATCAGGGTCAGCAGCGCCACCAGGTTGCGCCGGTTTGGCCAGCGAGTCAGCAACCGCTTCTGGAACGGATAAAAGATCACGCTGATCGCACAAGCCCAGAACACCGGCGCCCAGAAGGGCTGCAGCAGCATGGCAAACACCAGGCTGACGCCCACCAACGTGAGCAGAAAGGCTCGTTGCTCCAGCGTTTCCGACTTCCCTGTATGCATTGCCGTCCTCTCCCTTAAACCGCCTTCAACACGGTGCTGGCCAGATACGCCATGTACGCCACGTAGACAATCAGCAACCCAATGCCGTTACTCCGTGTCACATGGCCCTTGCGACCCCACAGACCGTAGCCCATCACAAACAATATCAGCGTCAGGCCCATCATCAGCGACCAGTCACGGATCAGCACATCCTGCTCCACCGCCATGGGGCTGATGGCACCGGCAATACCGACGACACCCAGCGTATTGAACAGGTTCGAGCCTAGCACGTTGCCAAAGGCGATATCGTGCTCGTTCTTGCGCACCGCCGCGATGCTCGACGCCAGCTCTGGCAGCGACGTACCAATGGCCACGATGGTCAGTCCGATGATCAGGTCACTGACGCCGAGGGATTGGGCAATGAACACCGCCCCCCAGACCAGCGCACGGGAGCTGACTACCAGCAAGATGAGGCCTACCACCAGCCAGAACAGCGCCATCTTCAAGGGCAGGGGATGTTCGGCCAGTTCGGTCTCTACCTCGCCGCCGAGCACATCGCCCTTGCCAGTCATGGCCGAGTAGATTGACCAACCCATGAGCGCCGCCAGCAGGCCGATCAGAATCCAGGCATCCAGCCACGAGATCTGGCCATCCATCAGCTGGTAACCCGCCAACAGGGTAATCACCGTCAGCACAGGAAGCTCCTTGCGGAGTACTGCCGAGTTGATGGCAATCGGGCTGATCACCGCCACCACACCGAGAATCAGTGCGATGTTGGAAATGTTGGAGCCGTAGGCGTTCCCCAGCGCCAGCGAAGGGTTACCTTCCAGCGCCGCCAGGGCCGACACCACCATCTCCGGAGCCGAGGTGCCAAAACCAACAATCACCATGCCGATCAGCAGCGGCGGCATCCCCGCATGGGCGGCCGTACCGGCGGCACCATCCACAAACTTGTCGGCGCTCCACACCAGCAGAATCAACCCGCCAATCAAGGCGGCAATGGCCAGCAACATCAGTACTCCTTGGCAATCTCTAGCAATTCAGGATCAGGCGGGCACATTGTGGCAGAGAGGGGAGGCATAAGCATCAGCTACAAGCTACAAGGCGAGCGGAAGACTTAACGGGAATTCAGGTGCTATGCCCACGAAAGAGCGCAAACGGGTACTACCGAGTTGCGAGAAGCGAGTTGCGAAAAGCAAAACCGGTTTGGCCGCACGATCAAGGCTGTGAGAGCTTGCAGGCAAGCTCCCACAGGAAGAAGCGCCTAAACCGGCACGCCCTTACGCGCCTTGATGCCGTACACCAGGGTGTACAGCACCGGCACCACCACCAGGGTGAGGATGGTGGCAAAGCCCAGACCAAACATGATCACCACGGCCATGGACTCGAAGAAGGCATCAAACAGCAACGGCACCATGCCCAGCACGGTGGTAATTGCCGCCATGCAGACCGGTCTCACCCGCGACACGGAAGCATGCACCACCGCATCCAAGGGTTCCCGCTCCGTCATCTCCAGCTTGATCTGCTCCACCAGCACGATGCCGTTCTTCACCAGCATGCCTGACAGACTGAGGAAACCCAGCAACGCCATGAAGCCGAACGGCGCATTGAGCAACAGCAGCCCCAGGGTTACGCCAATGATCGCCAAAGGCACCGTGGCCCAGATCACCAACGGCTGGCGCAGGGAGTCGAACAGCAACATGGTGATGATGAACATGAACAGATAACCCAGCGGCAGACTGCCAAACACCGCCGCCTGGGCATCCCGCGATGCCTCGTACTCGCCTCCCCAGGTCAGGGCGTACCCGGGAGGCAGCTCCAGCGCCTCGATCTGCGGTCGAATGCGGCGCAGCACGTGATCCGCCGTTTCATCGCCCAGCACATCCGGCTCCGCCTGCACAGTGAGGGTACGCTTGCGGTCACGCCGCATGATCAGGGCGTTTTCCCATTCCGTGGAAAAGTCCGACACCACCTGGCTGATGGGGATATAGGTGGCGTACACCGGCGACCACACCTGCACGTCATTCAGATTGTTGGCACTGAGGCGCTCCTCATCCGGTGGCCGCGCCACGATGGGCAACAGCTTGCTGCCGTCCCGATACAGCCCCACCGTGCGGCCACTGAAATTCAGTGCCAGGGTGTTATCCAGGTCTTCCCGGCTGATCCCGGCGCGACGAGCCTGGGCTTCCTGAAACTGCGGACGGATGACCTTTTCCTGCTGACGCCAGTCATGGCGAATACTTTCCAGGGCACCATCCGCCGCCATGATCTCCTTGGCCTTGAGGCCAAGCTCACGCAACGTGGCCGGATCCGGACCGCTGAAACGGGCCTCGATGGAAGCCGCCGGGCTGGGGCCAATCATCAGCCGCTTCACCTTGGCGAAGGCCTGCAGATGCTGTTCCCGTATCAGGTCACGGGTATCGGACAGGGCTGCCTCAATCTGTTCCCGGTCTGCCACCTGCACAATCAGCTGGGCATAGCTGGGGTAACTCTTTTCCGGCGCATAGGGCAGCATGAATCGCTCGGCCCCTCGACCGATAGTGCTGGTCACCTGGGTCACACTCTCCATCTCCAGCAGTGACGCTTCCAGCCGAGCCACCGACTCCTGGGTAGCACGAATGTCACTGCCCTGAGGCAGCCAGTAGTCCACCAGATACATGGGCGTATTGGAGGGCGGGAAGAACGCCTGCTTGACGAAACCAAACCCCACCAGCGCCAACACCATTAACAGCCCCATCCCGGACAGGGTCAGTACCCGGTGATGGATGGCCCGATCCAGCATGCGACGATAGAGCACGAAGATGCGTCCCTTGTAGGGATCTTCACCCTCACCGTCCTGGCTACCCACATCCTTGTCGTCGAAGAACAGCTCGGCAAAAAACGGCACCAGCGTGATGGCTGTAATCCAGCTCAGCATCAGTGAAATCAACAGCACCCAGAACAGGCTGTTGGTGTATTCACCGGTGGCATCATCAGACAGCCCAATGGGGGCGAAGGCCATGATGGCAATCACCGTGGCCCCCAGCAGCGGCCAGATGGTCTGACGCACAATCTCCGCCGCCGCTTCCAGTTTGGACAGGCCACGTTTCATGCCCACCAGAATGCCTTCAGTGACCACGATGGCGTTATCTACCAGCATGCCGAGAGCGATGATCAGCGCCCCCAGCGAAATCCGCTGCAGATCAATGGCCATGACCTTCATCATGATGAAAGTGCCAAGAATCGTGAGCAACAGAACACCCCCCATCAGCACACCGGAACGCACCCCCATGAACACCAGCAGCACAGCAATGACGATGGCCACCGCCTCACCCAGGTTGAGCATGAATGCACTCACCGAGTTATCCACTTCGATGGGCTGGTTATAAATCGTGGCCAGGGACATGCCCACCGGACGCTGGTACTCCAGCTCCGCCAGACGGTTCTGCACGTGCCCCCCCACATCCACCACATTCACACCCGAGGTGAACGACACACCCAGGGTCAGGGCCGGGCCGCCATTGAAGCGGTAGAGATGATCCGGCACTTCCGCATAGCCACGCTCGATGGTGGCCACATCGCGCAAGTAGACCAGCTCGTCGGCCCCGGGATCTGAAATCAGCAGGCTGCCCATGGCCTGCACCGTGGGAAACTCGCCGGTGGGATAGATGCGAATGTACTCGTCGCCCACCCGTACCTTGCCGGCCGGGTTCACCGCATTCTGGGTTTGCAGCAGACCGAAGATGCGCTCCGGGCTGATGCCCAGGGACGCCAGCCGGGTGCGGGAAATTTCCACCAGCACCTGCTCCTGACGCTGCCCCCCCACCACCACTTTGCCTACGCCTTTCACCAGCACCAGCTCACGGCGCAGGAAGTCCGCGTAGTCCTGCATATCTTCGTAGCTGTAACCGTCTCCGGTGATCGCCATCAGAATGCCGTACACATCGCCGAAGTCGTCATACACCTGAACGGTGCCGGCCCCCGGCGGCAACTGCCCTTGCAGGTCGGTCATCTTGTGGCGCAGCTCGTCCCAGATCTGCTTGAGCTGACTGGCCCGGTATTCGGGCTTCATTTCCACCTGCACCTGCGACAGACCACTGCTTGAAATGGACGTGACTGCCTTGACGTAGGGCAGGCTCTGAATGGCCTCCTCCATCGGCAGGGTCACTTCTTCCTCAACCTGACGCGGTGAGGCACCCGGGTACTGGGCGATGACCATGGCAATCTTGAGGGTGAATTCCGGATCTTCCAGCTGCCCAAGCCGGGTGAAGCTGACCGCTCCTCCCACCAGCAGCACCAGGGTAAACAGCCAGCTCACCACCTTGTGGCGAATGCTGTACTCGGCAATATTCATAGTCCGCGTTCCTTCACCAGTTCGCGAACGGCCTGCCCTTCCTTGAGGTGATGAACGCCAGCGCTGACAATCCGGTCACCCGCGTCCAGCCCCGCCGTGATTTCCACCCCGTCACCCACCACCTGCCCCAACGTCACCTCCACCGCATTGACCACGTTGGCTTGCGGATCAAAACGCCACACGTAGGCGCCGTCTTCTCCATCCTTGTTGAACACTGCCTCTACCGGCACCTGCGGCCAGGCGCTCGCCTTGCGCATGATCTGGGTCAGATCAATGGCCACGTCCACACTCATGCCCGGCAGCACCACGATGCCTTCCGGGTTGGCCATGGTCAGGGTGATGATGTAGGTCTGGGTACGGTCATCGGCACTGGCTTCATGTTCCTTGTAGCTGGCCTTGAAGACCTTGTCCGGCGCCCCCTCGAAACGGACATCCGGCTGGTAGTCCTCACCGCCCTCACGCAGGTTGGTGAAGAAGCGCTCCGAGACCGCAAACTCGATATCGATGTCCTTGTTGCCCTGCAGATACAGGATCGGCTCCTTGGCCTGCACGAACTGGAAGTTCTCCACATAAGTCCGTGCCACGGTACCGGCATAGGGCGCTTTGAGGCGGGTGTAATTGACGTTATCGCGGGCCAGACTTAGCGCGGCCTGGGCCTGGAGGCGCCTGGCCTTGAGCTCATCAAACTGGGATTCTGAAATGACGCCGCGCTCGTGCAGACTGATGCTGCGCTGGTACTGGCTGTTGGCCAGATCATACTGTGCTTGCCGGTCTGCCAGCTGATTGCGGAAATCGGCCGGATCAAGCGCTGCCAGCAACTGCCCCTTCTTCACCTCTTCACCGGCGCGCACGGCAAACTTTTCCAGCTGGCCGGATACCCGAAACGCCAGCTCGGACCCTTCGGTGGCCACCACCTTGCCGGGGTAATGTCGCAGCCGGCCTTTCGTCATACTGTCCACAGTGAACAGCTTCACCGGCTGCGCCATGGGCGCCTCTTCCTGCGGCTCATCACCACAGCCCCATAATGCCAACGACAGGCCAAGCACTGCCCAAAAACGTTGCATCTCGCTCTCCCAAACTGAATACGCAACCAGACATCGAAACGCCACTCGCAAATCGCTTGTGAAACCGCTTCATAAAGTCATTATTGTCTCCTGCAAGAAAGCCCGTGTCTTTGTTTACTCGGGACACTCGTCCAAACAAACACCGGAAAGGTC
This sequence comes from Alcanivorax sediminis, assembly GCF_009601165.1. Lineage (NCBI taxonomy): Bacteria > Pseudomonadati > Pseudomonadota > Gammaproteobacteria > Oceanospirillales > Alcanivoracaceae > Alcanivorax > Alcanivorax sediminis. The sequence goes on from NZ_WIRE01000001.1 coordinate 426,718, forward strand.
GTCATTGGCACAAATGGTGACGTGTCGTTACCGTGATAACACCACCGTTACCCTGGAACGGACCTCTCAGGCTGGGTGACCTTTGCAGGAGACTCAGCCGGCCTGAGCGAAAGACCGGCACCGGCCTTCTTTTGGCAGGGTGAATTGTCCAGCCGGATCAGTGCAGGCCGCCGACATAAAAAAAGGCCGACGGGGGTGTCGGCCAAGGGGAAGTTTTACTTACCCATCACCGGGGAAAGCGATGGGTTTGGGTTGCACACGACGTTGCTTGTCGGCAACACCAAAATAATAGTCGCGCCCTATCTCTAATCGAAACTTAATTGCCCTATCCTTTCCATTGACGTTGCCTATTTCCCTACCGCCGGGCAGGACCAGTCGCCACAGGGCAAAGTTGTCCGATTTGGCGCTTTACAGTCTCTCCACCCCCTCGGCATGATGCAGAAACATTCCGCCACGGTTTGTGGCGCCCGGCAAATCAAGAGGAACACCATGGCCAGCGATACCCACGAGGAATCGTATTCCCACCACGAGGAATGGCTGAATGGCCTGACTCACGGCATTGGCGCGGCCCTCAGCATCGTCGGCACGATTGTCCTCATTGTGGCGGCCAGCCTGCAGGGCGACCCTTGGAAAATAGTCGGCTTCAGCATCTTCGGCACCAGCCTGATCCTGCTCTACAGTGCCAGCACCCTGTACCACAGCAGCCGCAGCCCGAAACTGCGCGCCGCCTTCAAGATGCTCGACCACTGCGCCATCTACGGCCTGATAGCGGGCACCTACACCCCCTTTCTGCTGGTTAACCTGCGCGGCCAGACTGGCTGGATCATGTTTGCCGTCATCTGGGCCCTGGCCCTGACCGGCATCGCGTTAAAAGCCCTTTATGGCCACCGCTTCAAGCTGCTGCGGGTGGGTATCTATCTGGCCATGGGCTGGCTGATCCTGTTCGCTTCAGGAGAACTCACCACCAAGCTCAACGACACCGGCTTCTGGCTGGTTCTGGCTGGCGGAATTACCTATACCGTGGGCGTCATCTTCTATCTGGCTGACCGATTCATCCCGTTCAATCATGCCATCTGGCACCTGTTCGTGGTCGGCGGCAGCGTCTGTCATTTCTATGCCATGTACTACGGGGTCCTGCCGTTTACGGCACCGGTGGCTTGAATTTAGCGCCTGACGCCTTTTTGCATCGGAAAAACTCGCTATTCCCCGCTGTAGGAGCGGTCGTTCGACCGCGATCCGAGCCTAAGCGAGGCAAGGATTCCAGAAGCGAGTTTCAAAAACCAAAAGACAACAATCAAGCACGAGGTTTGAGGTTTTGCCTTTCAGGTTTTGCCTTTCGAAACTCGCTTCTCGTAACTCGAAACTTTATTACCTCGCTTAGGCTCGGATCGCGAGCAGGCAAGTTATTCGCTACGCTCACCCTGCGGGCCAGCCTTCGGCTGTTACCTCCGTTGCACTCCGGTTCCTACAGCAGCTCTGGAACACCCGCTCTGCCGTCTGCGAACTCCCCCTCTTGCCAGAACCGCCACAACAATATACATTATTAAATTATGAATAATGTAATCACAGCCCAACCCCAGCTACCTGATGCTGACAGCCTGCGCGCCAACGCCAGTGACGCCAGCCAGATGCTCAAGGCGCTATCCCACCCGGACCGCCTGATGTTGCTATGCCAGCTGGCTGATGGTGCCGAACGCAGTGTCAGTGAACTGGAAGACCTGACCGACCTGCATCAGCCCTCCCTGTCCCAGCAGATTGGCGTGCTGCGCCGGGAAGGTCTGATTGAAGGACGGCGCGACGGAAAGCACATGTTCTATCGAGTGGCCGACCCCCGAGCGTTGGCCATTCTGCAAACCCTCTACGAGCAATTCTGCGGAGCAAATAAATGACCATCGACTGGAACGCCTTTACCCCCTGGGCCTCACTGGCCGGAGGAGCCTTGATTGGCCTGGCGGCTCTGTGGCTGCTGCATACCAATGGTCGCATCGCCGGCATCAGTGGCATCGTGGGTGGACTGTTGCGCCCGGCGCCGCTGGATCGCGGTTGGCGCATCGCCTTCATCCTCGGCATGCTCATCGCCCCCACGGCCTGGGCGCTGGTGGGGACCCTGCCTCCCATGATCATTGATGCAGATTTCCCGCTATTGATCGTGGCGGGTCTGGTAGTCGGCATCAGCACGCGCTATGGCTCAGGCTGCACCAGCGGCCACGGCGTCTGCGGTATGTCCCGCCTGTCACCACGCTCACTGGTGGCCACCATGGCCTTCATGGGTAGCGGCTTCATCACGGTCTTCGTGGTTCGTCATCTGTTGGGAGGTGTGTAATGCAGCGCAGCCATATCACGGCCTTTGTGGCCGGTCTGATCTTCGGCGTCGGCCTGATCCTGGCGGGCATGGCCAACCCGGCCAAGGTGCTCGCCTTTCTGGATCTTGCCGGCAACTGGGACCCCTCTCTCGCGCTGGTCATGGGTGGCGCCATTCCAGTGTCTGCCATCGGCTTTTATCTGGTTCGCTATCGTGCGACGCCATTGTGTGGGAGCAGCTTTCAGGTGCCCAGCAACCGCCAGCTCGACAAGCGTCTGGTGCTAGGTGCACTGGGCTTTGGCGTGGGCTGGGGTCTGGCCGGCTTCTGCCCGGGCCCGGCGCTGGTTGCCCTGGGTACCGGAAGCCTGAAAGCGGTCGTGTTTGTCGCCGCCATGCTCAGCGGGATGCTGATCTTTGAAGTAATGGAAAAGCGCAAGAGCACGTAAAAGCAGGGACGCGTTTCGAGGAGCGAGTTTCGAAGATCAAAACCTGGCGGAGGGTAGAGCCTCCCGTAGGAGTTCTCTGTGCTCGTCAGGGTATGCCTGCAAGCGATCGAGGAAATCAGTTTCGAGTTGCGAGTAACGAGTCTCGAACGGCAAAACAGCAAGCCTTGGGCAGGCTCAAGGTTTTAGGTTTTCGAAACCCGGTACTCGTCACTCGCTTCTGGAACCCTGACCTCGCTTTGACTCGGATCGCCTGCAGGCAGGCTCCTACGGCCTGATCACAGGGCAGAGGTCTGCGGGAGACGCCGCCCCGGCGTCAGGCATCCGGCATCAAGCGTTCAGCAATTTCTCAATGTCCTTGCGGATTGCTTCCGGCTTGTCGGTGGGCGCGTAGCGTTTGATCACCTTGCCGTCCTTGTTCACCAGGAACTTGGTGAAGTTCCACTTGATTCCCTTGCTACCCAGCACCCCTGGCGCTTCCTTCTTCAGAAAGTTATACAGCGGATGGGCGTTATCGCCGTTTACATCGATCTTGTCGAACATGGTGAAGCTGACGCCATAGTTCTTCATGCAGAAGGCGCCGATCTCCTCCGCCCCACCCGGTTCCTGTTTGCCAAACTGGTTACAGGGGAAACCAAGGATTTCCAGACCACGCTCTTTCAGGTCATCGTAAAGTCCTTCCAGACCTTCGAACTGCGGCGTAAAGCCACATTTGCTGGCGGTGTTAACAATCAGCATCACCTTGCCCTTGAACTCTGCCAGGCTCTTTTCGTCACCGCTGAGGGTGGTGGCAGAAAAATCGTAGATACCCATTGTCACTCCATGTCTGTAGTGGCCCTTCGGCCATGATTATTCCTGTTCCGACAGCGCGGCAATCACCGCCTGCGCTACCGCTTCACTAGACTGCGGATTCTGACCGGTGACCAGCTTGCCGTCCGTGATCGAGTGCGAGACAAACTTGTCGGCCAGATCCAGATTCGCACCCAGCTCTTCCAGTCGCGACGCCAGCAGGAAGGGCATCACGTCATCGAGCCCCACTTCCCGCTCCTCTTCATTGGTAAAGCACGCCACGGTGCGGTTTTGCACCAGCGGCGAGCCATCTTCGTTGCGCAGACCCACCAGCGCGGCAGGCCCATGACATACCGCCGCCAGCAAGCCGCCTCGATTCCAGGTTCGCTCCATCACCGCAGCCACCAGAGGATTATCCGGCATGTCGAACATGGCACCATGGCCACCCGGGACAAAGACACCGGCAAAAGCGTCCTCCCACACGGATTCCAGCGCAAGCGTGTCCTGTAATGCCGCAATAGGCTCCGCCCAGGCATCTTTCTGGGCATCATCCGGGATCGAGTTGGGATCCACCGGAATCTTGCCGCCACGGGGGCTGGCCACCACCAGCGCAATGCCCTGCTCACGGAACAGCAGATAGGGCACAGCAAATTCTTCCAGCCAAAGACCGGTCTGCTGACCCTGACCCATCTGCGAAGCACTGGTCACCAGCATCAGCAACGGTTTGTTCAGATTCATTGTCTCCTCCCGAAACTTCAATCAAACAGCGTGACTGCCTGCTGTGCATCGAAGCAACAGCCGTGGCAACATGCTGTGAAACAACGTGGGTTTCCTCAGCGACAATATCAACCCTGGACCGGATTTCATGGACTGGCAACAGCTATTGAACAAGACCCGCCTGGGCGGGCGTGATGCCAAGGACGAAAGTGGCCGCACTGCCTTCCTCCGCGATCATGACAAGATCATCTTCTCCGGTGCCTTTCGCCGCCTGGCGCGCAAGACCCAGGTACATCCGTTGGCCACCAACGATCATGTCCACAATCGTCTGACGCACTCTCTGGAAGTGTCCTGCGTCGGTCGCACCCTGGGAATTCGTGCAGGAGAACGATTACAGTCAAAGCACTGGCTGCCCGACACCGTCAATCCCACGGACTTCGGTGACATTGTTCAATCTGCCTGCCTCGCCCATGACATTGGCAACCCACCGTTTGGCCATACCGGTGAACGCGCCATCCGTGCCTGGTTTCAGGAGCGCGGCCAGCACTTTCTCGACATGCTGTCTCCGGCACAACAAAGCGATCTGACCTTCTTCGAAGGTAACGCCCAGGGCTTTCGCATTCTTACCAAGAGCGAATATCACCAGTACGACGACGGCATGCGCCTTACCTATGCCACCCTCGCCACTTTCCTGAAATACCCGTGGCTCTCTGCGGATGCAGGATCCGCCAGCAGCAAACCGGGCAAATACAGCGCCTTTGTTTCAGAGGCCACCGCCTTCCGGGAGGTTGCCATGGCAAGCGGCCTGATAGAGCAATCGCCCGGGCGCTTCTGCCGTCACCCGCTGGCGTACCTGATGGAGGCTGCCGATGACTTCTGCTACGCCATCATCGATCTGGAAGACGGCCTCGAAATGGATTTGCTGCACTGGGATGAGGTGTATGCGCTACTGCAACCCGCGCTGCCCGACACCAAGGAAGTCAGCGATCTGATTCATTCCGATCTTCGCGACGGCAGAAAGGCGGCGCTGTTGCGCGGCAAGATTATCGAGCGATTCATCGAGGCCGGCGTGGAAGCCTTCGTGGCCAATCATGAACGCCTGCTGCAAGGGCGCATGGATGGCGACCTGATCAGCCACTGTGAGCCCGCAGTCCGTAATGTGGTGGAAAACGCCAAACAACTGGCACGCTCAAAAGTATTCGAGCACCCCAGAAAAATCGAGTTGGAAATCGGCGCGTTTGAAGTGATGGGGGCATTGCTGGACGGGCTGATTGAAGCGGCGGTTTCCTATGCCTGTAACAGTGCCAGCAACTATCGCCACGAACGCATCATCGATCTGATTGGGCGCCACAGTTTTCCGGAAAATCTGCAGCAACTTCCCGAGCAGGAACGCATCTACCAATGCATCATGCGCGCCCTGGATTTTCTTGCCGGCATGACCGACAACTATGCCACTTATCTGGCAAAACAGTTCTCGGGAATGGCTGAGACGCGCTATTAAAAAAGGCCGGCTAAGCCGGCCTTTTTTCTTGCTTACTGCTTGATCAGGAAAACAAGATTGGTGAAGTCATACACCGGTTCGCCCTCGCCCAGAACCGTGTCTCGACCATTGAACACCAGCAGTTTCGGACCGGCCTTGAACAGCACCACTTCGTCACCCGGGCCGAGGTTCAGGGTCACGGTGGCACCATTGTCAGTCCAGGTACCGCTCAGAGCATCAGGAGCTGCCTGGTTGTTGAAGTCCGGGTCGAAGGCGAAACGGCAGCCGAATACTCCATCGTCACAAACACCCTGGAGCGCATCCACCAGAGATGAGCGATTTTCATTGATGGTGCCAGAGAACCCACCCTGCGCATCCAGGGTGAACGACCCGGTAGATTTATAGGTGGAGATCTCGGAATAGCCGTCGGGCTGAGTCGTACCGCTGTTCGCAGCCAGCTCCACCGCCATCTCGATGAAGGAATAGGTCCCGGCGATGGTACCGTCACCCACGACCGCCTCCAGCGCATCCAGGCGCTGGGAGTTATCATTGATGGCGGCAATCAGGGCAGCGAAATTGCCGTTTACTTCACTGGCCAGCGCCGGCGAGTCCGCAGTAAAAACGGTGGTATCAGTACCCTCAACCACTTCAGAAGCCATGGCAGCAGAGCTCATCATTACTGCGGTGAGGCCTGTCAGAATTACTTTTTTCATGTCTCTTACCCTCTATAGGTTTTGTGCTTAACCAATGGCCTCACTGCCAGTTGGCTTGATCCCAGTTAAAGTTGTTCCAGACTGCCGCTGCAGGGCCGACCACTTCTTCAACGAAGCTGACGCTGATATTGCAGTCTGCGGTTACCGGTCCGGTGGTATAGGTGTCACCGACAAGCGATCCACCACAACCAGTGATGGTGTTGACGACGAAGCCTGCATCCGGCGTGACCAGGAAATCCGTGGTGCCGCCATGGGCCACGGTTGCCTCATTCGGACCGATCATGCCGTTGGCGCCGTCGACGGCGGCCGTCACCGTGTAGGACTTGATGGCAAAGGTCGCCGTCACTGAGCATTCAGCGGTAATCGTTCCCGTCGTGAAGATGGTGCCATCCAAGGTACCGCCACAACCGGTCACGCCTGTCAGCTCATAACCTTCATCCGCTGTCACAGTGAACTGCTGAGTGTCGCCGTGATTCACCAGAGGATTCGCAGGGTCAAAGCTGCCGTTATCAGCGATGGTGGTGACCTGATATTGAATCGGTTCGAACCCCACCGACACGGTACAGGAACCTGTAATGGCCGCCGTAGTGAACGTGGAGCCATCCAGGCTTCCGCCACACCCGGTGGCTGAGGCAATCTGGTTACCCTCATTCGCAGTCAGAGAGAAGGCCTGGATGCTGCCGTGCTCCGCCACCACACTGGTCGGGGAAACAATGCCCGAACCGGTGACAGCGGTATCCACGGTGTAGCTCATCAGGCTGAAGCTGGCTGAAACGTTACAGGCCGCGGTGATGGGCCCTACCGTGTACTGATTCGGTGTTGCAGTTGCTGCCACTTCACAGGTGTCCCCGCTGACGGAATCCACCTGGGATCCCAGACCGGGCACAACACTCAGGGTGCCATTTTGGCCGTGGTCCACCAGCAGGAAGTCTGGATCAAAGCTGCCGTCACCAGTGATGACTCCGGTAGTCACGCCATACTGCTTGAGCGCGAAGGTCGGCGTAATGGTACAGGCTTGGGTAATCGGCCCGGTGCTGTAGACCGTGTTGTTCAACTCACCGCCACACCCGGTTACCGACACCAGGTCATAACCTTCATCCGGTACCACTTCGAAGTCCGCGGTAAGCCCATGATCAACAAGGGCAGACGCCGGCAACACTTCACCACCGGTTGCCGGTGCCGCAGTAACCTCATACTGGTTAATCACGAACGAGACGGATAACGTACACGTTGTCTGCAGGGCGTCTGTGTTGAAGGTCAACCCATCCAGCTGGCCAGCACAACCATTGACCTGGTCAATGCTGTACCCCGTATCCGGCACAATGTCGAAGCTGGCACTGGCACCACCCAGCAGGGAAACAGAAAGAGGCGATACGGCACCATTTGCCCCGGCCTCAGCCGTTACCAGGAAGCTGCTGATCTCGCTCAAGTCCTGATTGGAAGCGACGTAGTCACCAATGGCCTGTACCAGGTCATCGCCACTGGTCGCAGGCAGAGGGCCTTCTTCGGTGCCAATAGTGACAGCCTCGCCATCTTTTTTGCCGTCCACAACACCATCGGATGCATCCTGAATCAATGCGATGACAGTATCGAAAGGATCCGTTCCGGCGCTGATGTTATTTGCCTGGGTCGATAGCCCACCCAGCACTGCCGCGTATTGTTTTGCCGCCGGGTCTTCGCCCGTGGTGCTGGGTACGGTAGTCAATGGATCAAATGATACCCCCAGCACATCATCCAGCACCGCCCCACCGGCATCGATACCCTCTTCGATAGACGCACCTTCATTCGTTGCCAGGTGCTCACGGGCGGTGCGAACCAGCAGCTCACTCAGCGGCGTCACGGCGGCGGTTTCGGCGCCCGCCGGCAGGAACGAGTTGAGACTGCCTGCGTTCACGGTCGTGCCTGTAGCCTCATCGGTGTAGGTACCACCGCTGGACTCAATCAGCAGAGGACGAGGAATGCTGTCGGGAATTTGCACGGACCATGAGCCATCCGCTGCCGTCTGAATTGGCCCGGCGACCGGGTCTCCCGTCTTGATGCCCGCTGCATCCATTTGGTAGAGGTACAGCTGCGCCCCTGCAACAGGGCCCTTGGTTACCGCACCACTGACTGAACTCTTGGCTGCCGGCTTGGGGGCCTCAGCACCGCCCCCGCCACTGCTGCCACCACCACCGCCACAACCGGCAATGGCAATCGCCACCGCCAGACTGGCGACTCTGAATGTATCCTTCATTTGTGACTTCTCCGATCACCCAGTTTGGACTCATGCCCAAAACTACGGGATCGGCTAGCAGTGCTCATCACCCATATGGGGTATGGCAAGCCGATTAATGGTGATTTTCTGTTACCGAACCCGATTCAGGACTATGTGCTTGCGCTTTTGACACACAAGCAAAACCGGCCAACACGACAGAAGGCAGCATACGAAGACCAAGGGACGGAGCTGAGCAGGCAGGAGTCGAGCAGCCGCACGACTCCTGACGATCACAGCTGCCTGAGGACCTTGCCGAGCAGTTCGGCAAAGATGGCCGGCTGCTCCATTTGAGGAAAGTGCCAGGTGCCTTGCTGATGCCACTCGGTGACACGCCCGGCACAGCGGGCCTTGGCCGCATCGCCAATCAAATCGCCGTTAATGGCATGAATGGGACAGGCAATGTCATTGAACGCGCCTTCCGGCGACCAGCGCAGCAGGTCAGACCACAGCGGCAACATGCGATCAGCGGGCGACGAGGCCATGCCCCTGGCCAGCGCCGCTTTCTGGTCCGCAGGCAGATCCGGACCAACATTATTGGCCACCAGACCGTCGATAGCAGCAGGGAAATCGGCATAGAAACCACTCTCGATGTCCTTGGCCCCTTCCTCACCCAGGTCGCCGTAGGGAATGACAAAGGTATCCACCAGCACCACTCCCTTCACCGCTTTGCGGCGCGCCAGTTCCATGGCCACGGCGCCCCCCATGGAGTGCCCCACCAGCACCGGGTTTTCCACATCGCCAAGGGCATCGAACAAGGCATCTGCCAGCGCCGTTACCGACCAGGCAGACACACTGACCTCTCGCGCGTCACCGTGCCCGGGCAGATCGACGGCCAATAGCGTTGTGCCTTCCGGCGGGTTAGCCAGCAAGTCCTGCCAGTGGCTGCGTTGGCAAGTCCAACCGTGAATCAACACTACGGGCTGTTCGCCCTCCCCAGCCACGCTCACCGGCAGCGTCTGACCATCCGCCAGCGCCCACATTAATTCAGCCATTTACTCCCCATCCTTCTATGCGTAATTTTCACACAGCCAGAGGCATTGTGTGATCTGCTTCAAATTCATACTGCGACGGGTTACCTTAAAAGGCACTGAGGGGAACGACAAGATCATCATGACATCTTCTGCGCTAAAGGGATTGCAGGGGAAGGCGCACGAATCCTTGCTGGATACGCTGTACGAAGCGCCGTGCAATCCGGATGCCTGGCAAAGGTTTCTTGATCAACTGATCGAGGCGACCGGCTCCCGTTCGGCCCGCATGCTGGTCATGGACCGGGCAGCCGAAACGGTTCAGTCCAGTATCAAACGCAATATCGACGATGCCGACCATCAGGCCTACGTTTCCCACTTCGTCAACACCTGCCCCTGGCGGCCCGAGCTCAAGGAAAAAGCCCCCGGCCAACTGTATTCGTCCTATCTGGATTTTTCCTGTCGCCAGAATGAGTTCTATCAGACCGAGTTCTTCAATGACTGGGCCTCTCGTCAGGACATCCATCATGGCGTTTGCGGCACGGTCTGGCAGGACGAGCACCAGACAGTTCAGCTGCTGATCCAGCGGACCCGAGGTCAGGGACATTACCAGCGGGAAGAAACCGATCGCATCAACGATCTGGTCATGCATGTAAGACGCGCGCTTCGCTTGCAGAGTCAGGTGAGCGCACTGGAACACACCCGCAAAGCACTGGAATACACCCTGGAAGTACAGGCCCAGCCATTTGCGTTGGTGGACCGCAGCGGCAAGATCATCCATATCTCCAGTGAGGCCGCCAGCCTGCTGGAAGAGCTGCCACAGACCATGATCAGCAGCAGCCGCCTGAGCCTCCAGGACCCGCGCCTGCAGTCACAGCTGATGCGCTTGCTGGATGATGTCACTGCACGGCATCACGGCGCGGGGGGCGTCATCACCCTGCCACTCTCAGCCAGCCAGGGCATTCGCTGCCTGGTGAGCCCGCTGCATGGCAATTCACTGTCGCAGCAATACAGTGACCATCAACACCCCCTGGCGATCCTCTACTTTCAGGATCCTCGCACCGAGGTCTATATCGACCTGGACTGCCTGATGCAGCTTTACGGTCTTTCGGAAGCCGAATCGCGGGTGGCTGCCGGCATCAGTCGCGGATTGGGCCCCCAGCAAATAGCGGATACCTACCAGCTCTCAGTGCACACAGTGCGCACCCAGCTCAAGAGTGTGTTCATCAAGACCGGCACCACCCGGCAAAGTGAACTGGCCAAGGAAGTGCTTACTTCGCCTGCAATCCGCCATTGGCGCCGGCCTGAGCTGCGTCTTTCTCGCTCCGCATAGCCTCGTCAGCCACCGCAATAAATTGGTCGAACTGGTAATGGAAGCGCCAGCTCTCCTTGCGAAGCGAAGATAATGGATACCAGCCAATGGCCGTCACTTCTGTTAGCGCAGAGCCCGGCACCGGCAGTGGCGCATGGCTTCGCAGCGGCTGCCGGGGATAACAACGGTAGAGATGAAAGCCATTGCTCATCACGGCAAGGCGCTTGCCCACCGTCACTGCCAGGCCTACCTCCTCTGCGGTTTCCCGCCAGGCCGTGCACTGGGCCAACTCACCCTCCTCCAGGGTGCCACCAGGCACCCCCAGCTTGCCGCCCCAGCGGTGGGTCAGCAGCAGCACTCTGTCATCCTGAATGATCAGGCAGCCCGCATTGGCACGACGGTCGTCTTCTTCACCGGCCACCCGTGGACAGTCCGCTATGGCCGACAGGCAGGGCAGCAGAAGTAACGCAGCAATGATGGAACGGTTGGAGGTCATAACAGTAGCGTGCCCCGTCAGCATGACGCTGTCATGGCATTTTTCGGGCGCCTTGCCGGAGCGCATAAGTGAACAGTTAACAGTGAATAGTGAACAACGAAAACCACACCCGGTTTTTCAAACTTTGGCACTCGCAAAACATTAGGTGCGCGGCCCCGAATCTTCGAGAAACCCCAAACGCGCGACCGCGCAGCGGTTCACTATTCACTGCCCTTCCAACAGCCTGACCGGCATCGGCGCGCGCCGCGGGGCATACGCTGCAACACATAGACAAACGCTTCGCCGTACTCTGTCTGCAACGTCTCGCGGCGATACACCCTGGGCACCTCCTCCAGATGATCCAGCGATGCCAGGGTCAGCGCGCCCACCTCATACACCTCCCCCTGAAGACACTCTTCACCCGGCATCCAGGCCCCGGGATAGGCACCCAGATCAAACAACTGAAAATGCGGTGGCGACAGCGACTCCCCGACAAACCGCGCGCGGCGCAAATAATGGTGGTTACTGTCGCCCCGTTTCAGGGTGCCGTAGACGAAGACAAGCATTTAGTTCAGTGAACAGTTAACAATGAATAGAGAACGCATGGGGTTTTCCCGATGCCAACGCTGCGGCCCCGGCGTTTGTAAGAGTGTCAGCCCCTGAAAACAGCATTGTCTTCGCTGTTCACCGTTAACTATTCACTGTTAACTAATCAGCGGCAGCCGGTGTTCGAGAGTCGCGGAGATCACATCGTCGGGAACAATGATTTCCGTGGCCAGGGGGAGGTGATCGGAGAGCCGGCAATCATGCAGCACGCGAGTGTGCTGACTGGCTAGCCCCGGTGACAGCAGGATGTGGTCAATGTGCCGGTCCGGCGCCCAGCTGGGATAGGTATTCAGGTTGTCTGCCATCACCGTGTCCAGCCCCAGCTCGGACAACGGCGAGGCATCCAGGTGCTCCAGGCGGCAATTGAAATCCCCCATCATCACCACGTATTTATACTCACGCAGCAAACGATACAGGTAGGCAAGCTGGGTATTGCGAATCTTTTCGCCCAGGGCGAGATGGGCCACCACCACCACCAGGGGCTGGATGGGGTGTCCGTATTTGATCACGATGGCGCCACGGCCGGGCAGTCCCGGCAGGCGATGATCGGTCACTTCGTAGGGATGCAAGCGACTCAGAAAGCCGTTGCTGAACTGACCCAGGCGGCCAAGGTTGCGGTTAAGCTGCTGATGCCAGAACGCGAAATCACCGAGGGACGCCAGCCGTACCAGCTGGTTCATGTTGCGCGAGCGCAAGCTGCCGCCATCCACTTCCTGCAGGCCAACCACATCAAAGTGGCTGATCACTTCAGCAATCTGCTCAATGTTCTCGACACTGCGCGGGTGGGCCACCAGATGCTTCCAGCTACCGGTGATGTAGTCGCCAAATTTCTGCGAGCCGATACCGGCCTGAATATTGAAGCTGAGTAGCTTGAGGGTATTTTCCGGCAGCACCACTTCGCGGGTCTGGCGGGTTTTTCTTACCCCTTCCCGGGCGAAGGAAAAGCCCGCAGGGCGGGCTTTCCAGTCACGATACGCAGTACGGGCCTTGTCCAGCAGCATGGGTTAGTCGTCGTTCTTTTCCTTGTTGGCCAGATACTCGATCACTTCGAACAACTCTTCGTTGCTCTTCAGGTTCTGACGCAGGACCAGATACTTGCCGTTCACCACAAAATTCGGCACACCCGGGATCTTGTAATCACGGCTCAGGGCATCTGCCTGGCGCACCTTGGTGGACACGCCAAAGGAGCTGTACAGCTTGCTGAACTGCTCGGGCTCAACGCCGTACTTGCGGAAGAAGTTGGCCAGCGCCGGCTCGCTGAACAGCGGCTCGCGGTGCTTGTGGATGGCATCAAACAGCGGCGCGTGGATCTCGTCTACCTTGCCCAGGGCTTCTTCCACATAATAGGCACGGGCCAGCGGCTCGGCATTACGCAGGAACAGTACCGGGGTACGCACATAATCAATGAACTCCGGCTTTTCTTTCAGCCAGTTGTCCACTGCAGGCTCCAGCGAAAAACAATGCGGGCAGCCATAGGAGAAGAACTCCCGAACTTCCACCTTGCTCGGATCATCCACAGACCCTTGCACGTCCAGAATCTTGTAGTGGGTATCCAGCGCGAAGCGGGAATGTTCTTGTTCGGCGCTGACCGACGTGGCCAGCCCCAGAGTCAGCAGCAAGGCCGTCACAATGCGAAGCATGGAATCCTCTCCTTTCTTGTTAGTGTCTGGTGGTATGACCACCAGCCAGTCGTTTTTCTCCCTGAGGGGATACTATCTTTTCATGATAGTAATAAAAAAGGCAGCCTGAAGGCTGCCTTTTCTACAAACCGTAACCGAACAGACTTATTTGGACAGCCCGGAAATGAAGCTGGCCACAGCCTTGATCTGGATATCGCTCATTTCTGCAGCGATGGTCTGCATCATACCCGGCTCATCAGCGGAACCATCATTGGTACGCTTGATGATGTTGTCACCCAGGTCGTTACGGCCCGCAGCACGGAAAGCCTTCAACTGATCTTCCACGTACTGGGCATTCTGACCAGCCAGATGCGGATATTTGGCCGCATCAATGCCCTGACCGGCAGGACCGTGACAACCGGAACAGGCCGGTACGTTGTTGGTCATGTCACCACCACGGTACAGACGCTCGCCTTGGGCAACCAGATCCGGGTTGGCCTGGCCGGCTTCAGCGGTCTGCTTGGCGTAGTAGGCCGCGATGTCCTGCATGTCCTGCTCGCTCATGTTGGCGACCTGGCCAGCCATGATGGCATTGTTGCGCGCGCCGGACTTGAAGTCCTGCAGCTGCTTGACCAGATACTCTTCACCCTGGCCCGCCAGTTTCGGGTAGGTCGGAATGGAAGCATTACCACCCTGGCCGTGACAGGCAGCGCAAGGGGCAGCCTTGGCTTCGCCAGCATCAGCATCACCAGCAGCCAGAGCAGGGGTGGTGACGGCAGCCGCCGCCATCAGCACGAACAGTTTTACAAACTTCATGGCCTATCCTTTACGTACAGCGTCTTATTTGCTTTTGGACATGTACTCGATCAGAGCACGGTATTCATCATCGCTACAGTCGTTGCACATGCCCTTGGGCGGCATGGCATTAAATCCTTCCTTAACATGCTTCACCATGGTGTCCATGCCTTTATCAAGGCGGGGCTTCCAGGCAGCTTCATCGTGGGATTTTGGCGCACCGGCGGCTCCGGAGGAATGACAGAAAGTACAACTTGTGTTGTAACGTTCCTCAACCGTTGCTGCGTGGGCGGCAGTGCCCATCACCAAAGCCAATGCAATACTTGCAACCTTACCCTTCATAAGCGCTACCTCTGCTAAGCTGGCGTTACCGCTGGCGAAGTCGTTTGCCTTTAGCGGCAAACCCTTGTAGAACGTCCGCGGTCCCCCAGTGGGACTCGCGGCGGCGATTATATACCAGACTAACACGCGCCGTCATATTCCATGTGAATAGTAAGGTTACAGAGGCTCCCGACATGGCTCAGCACCCCGTGGAAACCCTGCTGCATCAGGCCAGCTTTCTGCAAAGCGCCCAGCGGCTGGACCAGTGCCCCCCGGACGAGGGCCGCGAAGTTGCCTTTGCCGGTCGCTCCAATGCGGGCAAATCCAGCGCAATCAACCGCCTTACCAGCCAGCGCACCCTGGCTCGCACCTCCAAGACGCCCGGCCGCACTCAGCTGATCAACTTCTTCGAACTGGATGAGCAGCGGCGCCTGGTCGACCTGCCCGGCTATGGCTACGCCAAAGTCGCCAAAACCAAGCGTAATGAGTGGCAGCAACATCTGGACCACTACCTGGCCGAACGTCAGGCACTGGTAGGGCTGGTACTGATGATGGACATCCGCCACCCCCTCAAGGACTTCGATCTGCTCATGCTGGAATGGTCTGCCCAGGCCAACATGCCCATGCACATCCTCATGACCAAGGCAGACAAGCTGAAGTTCGGCGCAGCCAAAAGCACCCTGCTCAAGGTCAAGGGCCAGCTCAAGAACCACCCCGCGCCACTCAGCCTGCAACTGTTCTCGGCCACCAACGGTACCGGCTGTGAAGAAGCCTGGAACAAGCTTGGAGAGTGGTTTGAAGTGGACGGGTTTGGGGCGAATGCGCCCGCAGCACCCGCAGCGCCTGACGCCTGACGCCTGACGCAAAAAGGCCCGCCCGTAAACCCGGGCGGGCCTTTTTGCATGGGCAACCCAGCACCTCGCTTCACTCCCGATTCAAACCAGTCGAGCAGGCCTCTCCTGGTAGGAGCCCATGCTTGCATGGCGATCCGAGCCTCAGCGAGGCAAGGATTCCAGAAGCGAGTTTCGAAAATCCCCAAAATTGTTGTGGCTCGAGATTGGTGTCGCTCGAGGCTTGAGCTTTTGCCTTTCGAAACTCGCTTCTCGTAACTCGAAACTAATGACCTCGCTGTCGCTCGGATCGCTTGCAGGCAAGCTCCTACAGCAGGCTCTAGCCAGGTCGTATGTTTGGGTATGGGGTTTAAGCGTCAGGCATCCGGCATCGAGCGTCCGGCGTAAAATCCAGGCAAAAAAAATCCCTGGCAGCAACCTTGGGGGAAGGGAACGACTGTGCTGCCAGGGAGGCTTGCCGCCCCGGCTCTTTGGGGGAAGAGGACCGGGGCTATAACGACGGACCGGTGAGGGTACTGGGGGATCGGGGGTTCCGGCCCGTCGCTGTAGTTAAGATGCCCTCTTTCGAGGAAAGTTCCATCCCCCCCAAAGTATTTTTTTACGTTTTTTTGCCAACCTGCCGATCCACGTCACATAACTGGCGCGAAATGGCACTCATGCCCCCTGCTTGAACAGGGTCCAAACGCGTATTTCCTAGCTGTGTGACCTAGCTTGTTGATTAGAAAGCGGTTAGTTCGGGCAGGAAGAAGTGGCACAAGGTTTGCTTAAAAACTATTCAGGTGACGATGTCGATCTGCACCAACACTAGCCTTTTGTTCGCTGACCCTGTCCGCGGGCAAAAAAAATCCCTGGCAGCAATCTTGGGGGAAGGGAACGACTGTGCTGCCAGGGAGGCTTGCCGCCCTAATCTCGGGGGAAGAGATCAGGGAGTCCAAATAAGCTACGAACCGGCTGAGGGTACTGGGGGATCGGGGGGGTGCCAATCCGTAGCTATTCATTATGACCACCCCGATTTTCCAGAAGTTCCAGCCCGCCGCACATTTTACAATTTTCTTCGCAACGCGCCCCAACCTCACCCTTCACGTCGCAATTCCCGTAATCAAAAGACTGCTTTACCACAGAGATCACGGAGTTCACTGAGTACCCCCCCTGTTGCACACTGCCGTAGGAGCCAGCCTGCTGGCGATTGCGCCTCGATCAATGATCCATCGCTTGCAGGCAAGCTCCCACAGCGGCTTGATCCTGGGCGGAGTCTTTGCAGGAATGTAGTGCAGCGGAGTAAGGCACGCAGCGCAGTCCGAAGGGGTGAGCGAAGCGAATAAGCCAATTTGTTGACCGAACACCAGAGTGTCGAGTCACGAGAAGCGAGTTTCGAAAGGCAGAACACCAAATCTCGTGCCTCACCCAGGTTTTTTGATCTTCGAAACTCGGTATTCGAAACTCGTTTCTGGAATCCTTACCTCGCGTAGGCTCGGATCGCCTGCAGGCAGGCTCCTACAGCAGCCCTGCAGAAAGACCGTGGGAGCGGTGGTTCCACCGCGAAATGCCGGGCCTTTACGGTAGCAATCGCGGTCGAACGACCGCTCCCACACCACAGCACCCACCCGTGTGTTGCGTGCAGCGTCTTTTTTACTGCTTCCAGGGCTCCCCGCGGGTTCCCTTCATCCGCTTGAGGTCCCGGTGCATGGCCGCCTTGGCCAGCATGTGCGCGGATACCGGGGCAGTGATGAACAGGAACAGGGTGATCAGCACCTCATGCAATTGCAGCGCATGCTCCTGCCAGGAGAAATAGATCAGCGACCCCAGGATGGTACCGCCCACGCCCAGGGTGGTGGCCTTGGTGGGGCCATGCAGGCGGGTATAGAAATCCGGCAGCCGGGTCAGGCCAACGGACCCCACCAGCGCAAACACCCCACCGATAATCACAAAAATGGACACCGCCCATTCGATTAGAGAATCCATAATCACTCCGTGCCTGACGCCTGACGCCCAACGCCAGACGGATTAGCGTCCCGCTTCGGGCGGCCAGCGTCCGGCTTATTCAATAATATCCCCGCGGGTGACGTACTTCGCCACGGCCACGGTGCTGACGAAACCAATCAGGGCGATCAGCATGGCCGCCTCGAAATACAGTTTGCTGCTTTGCTGGATGCCATACAGCACGATCAAGGCGATGCTGTTGATGTACATGGTATCCAGCGCCAGCACCCGGTCGGGCAGGCTCGGGCCGAAGATCAGCCGGCCCAGGTTCAATACCCAGGCCAGCACGAACAGGCCCATGGCGATCGACAAGGCAGTGCTCAACATTCGAAGATCTCCTTCAGCGGGCGCTCGTAACGCTGTTTGATCTCGGCCACCAGCGCCGCCGGATCATCCACATCCAGGGCATGAATCAGCAGGGTCTTGCGATCCTGGCTTACATCCGCCGACACCGTGCCCGGGGTCAGGGAAATGGTGCTGGCCAGCAAGGCGATGGCGAAGTCGTCATCCAGTTCCAGTGGGAACTCCACAAACCCCGGTCGCAGGGCCTTGAGCGGCCCCAGCACCTTGATGGCCACAGAAATATTGGCGGCGATGATGTCGTAAAGCACCACCACCACAAAACCGAACATGCGCGGCAGATTGCGAATCCGAGGTACGTTGGGCCAGAACGGCTTGGTGGTGATCGGCAGCAGCACCGCCAGCACCGCACCCAACAGCGCATGACCGGCAGTGAACCCGCTGAGCAACAGCCAGGCCAGCCAGAGGATCAGACTGAGGCTAGGGAACGGCAGAACGCGCTCCATGAAGGTCTTCATGCTGCACCTCCCAGTACCGCCTGAATATACAGCTGCGGCGTCAGCAGCTGCTCCGCCACAGCGCCGGCGCACTGCAGCAGGGGCTCTGCCCAAATGGACATCACCGGGCTCAGGCCCAGCAACATCAGTACCGCCAACAACCGCCGGCGGGACGGACGCAGCCCGGCGCTTTCACCGGTGGTGCGCCAGAACAGGGTCGAGCCGGCACGACTCATGGCAATCAAACCGCACAGGCCGGCGATCAACAGCAGCGCCCAGAACAGCGGGTCCGCAACGGTGCGCAACAGCCCCACCTTGCCGATGAAGCCGGACAATGGCGGCAGCCCCACCACGGCGATGGCAGCAATAAAGAACAGCAGCGACAGACGCCCGCCGCCCAGAATGGCCGGCCCGGCCACCAGCTGGTCGCCCACGTCTCCGCGGCCACGGGCTACCAGATCCGCCAGCAGGAACAGGGCCGCACAGATCAGCGTGGAGTGGATCAGGTAATACAGGGCCGGGCCCAGCGCCGCAGCCTCACCGGCCGCCAGGGTGGCCACCAGCGTCCCCACGGACATGACCACCAGGTACGCCACCGCCGTGGCCAGCCGTTTCGCGCCCAGCACACCGGCACAGGCCATCGCCAATGTCACCAGCGCCAACCACCACAGCGCCTCCTGACCGAGACCGGCAAACGGACCCGCCGCGAAGGCCAGCGTTGCCACGCGCAGGATGGCGTAGATCCCCACCTTGGTCATGATCGCGAACAGGGCCGCCACCCCCGCAGTGGCACCGGCATAGGCCGCTGGCAGCCAGAAGTACAATGGGAACAGCGCCGCCTTGAGACCAAACACGATCCACAGCAACAGTACCGCCACCCGCAACAGGGTGGCATCAGAACCGGTCAGCGCCTGGGCTTTCACCGCAAAGTCCGCCATGTTCAGGGTGCCGGTGGTGCCATAGATCAGTCCCAGCGCGAGCAGGAACAGCCCCGACCCCACCAGGTTGAGCACCACATAATGCAGGCCCGCCTTCACCCGCTCCGGCCCGCGCCCATGGAGGGCCAGCCCGTAGGAGGCAATCAGCAGCACCTCGAAGAACACGAACAGGTTAAACAGGTCCCCGGTAAGGAAGGCCCCGTTGATACCCATCAGCTGAAACTGGAACAGGCCATGGAAGTTGGCGCCCTTGCGATCATCACCGCAGCTGGCGTAAATCAACGCCGGAAAGGCCAGCACGGCGGTGAGCAGCACCATCAAGGCACTGAGCCGGTCCAACACCAGCACGATGCCGAACGGCGCTTCCCAATTGCCCAGCTTGTAGACCGTAATGGTGCCATCCCAGGCCTGCTGCACCAGCAACACAGCCACCACCAGTGACGCCACACAGGCCGCCAGACCGGTCCAGCGGCGCAGGCGATGACGCTCGCGCACCTCCATCAACAGGAACAGCCCAGCCAGGGCCGGAATCAGGATAGGGGCAATAATCCAGTGACTCATGGATTGCCTCCCTGATCCTGCTCGTCACGGCCATCCACATGATCGTTGTAATGCTCACCCTGGCTACGCAGGGCCAGCACCACCAGAAAGGCAGTCATGGCAAAGCCGATCACGATGGCGGTCAACACCAGCGCCTGGGGCAGCGGGTCCGTGGGGTTGTCGCTCATTCCCACCACCGCCACTTCATTGATCTTCAGTCCGCCCATGGCGAACAAAAACACGTTTACCCCGTAACTCAACAGGGTCAGGCCCATGACCACCGGGAAGGTCCGCGCGCGCAGGCACAGGTAGATCCCGGTGGAGACCAGCACGCCAATAATGAGTGCAACCAGCAGTTCCATCAGGCGTTCTCCCTCTTGTCATCCAGCAGCGACAGCTTGCCCAGATTGGCCAGCATCAACAGCGTCGCCCCCACTACGGTGAGGAACACCCCGGTATCGAACAGCATGGCCGTGGCCAGCTCGAACTTGCCCACCACCGGCCAGTAAATGTAGGTAAAGCTGCTGGTCAGGAAGGGGTAATCAAACGCCCAGCTGCCCACCCCGGTCAGCCCCGCCAGCAGCACACCGAAGGCCACCACCGGGTGATAATCCCCCGGCATGCGGCTGTGCACCCAGGCCACCCCGGAAGCCACGTACTGCAGCACCAGCGCCACCGAGGTAATCAGGCCAGCCACGAAGCCCCCGCCCGGCAAGTTGTGGCCGCGCAGGAAGATATACACCGCAATCAGCAGCGCCAGTGGCAACAAGGGCCGGGAGATGGTGACCAGAATCAACGGGTGAGCGTCCTTCGCCCAGGGCCGCCCCAGCGAATCGTATCGGGCGGAGCGCAGTTCCAGATCCTTGAGCAGGGCATAGATGCCCATGGCTGCCACACCCAGCACCGTGATCTCACCAAAAGTATCGAAGCCACGGAAGTCCACCAGAATCACGTTGACCACGTTAGTGCCACCGCCACCGGGCTTGCTGTTATCCATGAAGAACTGGCTGATGGTGCTGGTTTCGCCCGTCATCACCAGGAACGCCAGGGTCGCCACCCCGGCACCACAGGTCACAGCCAACAGAATGTCGCGGATCACGCGGATAGAAGACGACTCCGCCCTGGTACGAACCGGCAGGAAATACATGGCCAGCATCAGCAGCAGAATGGTCACCACCTCCACCGACAGCTGGGTCAGGGCCAGATCCGGCGCCGAGAAGCGCACGAACAGCAGCGACACCATCAGCCCCACCACGCTCAGGGACATGATCGAGGTCATCCGGTGGCGATGCAGCAGCGTGGTCAGCAGCGCCGCCGCCATCAACATGGCGGTACAGAGGATGGCCACACCGTCCATGGGTAACTTGGAGGCGCCGAGGTCGATAGCGGAGAGACGCCCCAGCTGGGTCAACATCACCACCGCCACCAGTGTGATCAACCAGGCCACATAGCTTTGCAGGGAGCCGTTCTGGAAACGCTCGGTGAGCGCAGCCGCCCAGCGGTTAAGCTGTTGCACCCGGCCTTCGAAGACCAGCTTGGCATCCAGCTGTGGCACCTGTCCCCACAGATCAAACAGGCGACGACGCTGGGTGTAGACGAACACGCCACCCGCCGTGGCCACAAAACTCATCAGCAGCGGCAGATTGAAGCCGTGCCATACCGCCAGGTGATACTCCGGCAGAGTGCCTCCCAGGGTCGCGGTTGCCGCCACCGCCAGCAAACCTGCCACGGTAATTGCCGGGAACACCCCCACCGCCACACACAGGGCCACAAGAATCTCCACCGGCACCTTCATGTAGCGTGGCGGCTCATGGGGCGGGTACTTGGGCAGGTTCACCGGCTCACCGTTGAAGAACACGTCGTGGATAAAGCGCGCCGAATAGGCCACCGAGAACATCCCGCCCAGCGTCGCCCCCACCGGCAGAATCCAGCTCAGGGCGCCCAGCTGATGGGAACCCAGCGTCTCGGCGAAGAACATTTCCTTGGACAGGAAGCCGTTCAGCAAGGGCACCCCGGCCATGGCCGCCGACGCCACCATGGCCAGCACGGCGGTATAGGGCATGTACTTCCACAGGCCGTTGATGCGGCGCATGTCGCGGGTGCCGGTCTCGTGATCGATGATGCCGGCAGCCATGAACAGGCTGGCCTTGAAGGTGGCGTGGTTGATGATATGGAACACCGCCGCCACCGCCGCCATTTCGCTGTTCAAACCAAACAGCAGGGTGATCAGGCCCAGATGACTGATGGTCGAATAGGCCAGCAGCCCCTTCAGATCGTGCTGGAACAACGCCACAAACGCCGCCCACAGCAGCGTCAGCATGCCCGCCAGCGACACCAGCATGAACCACAGGTCGGTGCCCGCCAGTGCAGGGTACAGCCGCGCCAGCAGGAACACACCCGCCTTCACCATGGTGGCCGAGTGCAGATAGGCACTCACCGGCGTGGGCGCCGCCATGGCATGGGGCAGCCAGAAATGGAACGGGAACTGGGCGCTCTTGGTGAATACCCCCAGCAGCACCAGGCACAGGATCACCGGGTACCAGGCGCTGCCACGGATCACATCGCCGTTTTCCAGCACCGTCTGCAAATCGAAGGTGCCCACCACCTGGCCGATCAACAGCACCCCGGCCAGCAGCGCCAGGCCGCCCATACCGGTGACGGTCATGGCCATGCGCGCGCCCTTGCGCGCGCCGGTCTGGTGGCTCCAGAAACCAATCAGCAAGAAGGAGCTGAGGCTGGTCAGCTCCCAGAACACCACCAGCAACAGCAGGTTGTCACTGGTCACCACGCCCAGCATGGCGCCCATGAACAGCAACAAATACGCGTAGAAACGCCCGGCCTTCTCCTTGGCGGAGAGGTAATAGCGGGCGTAGAGAATCACCAGCAGGCCGATGCCCAACACCAGCAGGGCAAACAGCAAGGCCAGACCATCCAGGCGGAAGGCCAGCGCCAGATCCAGTGAAGGAATCCAGCGCAGGGTGCTGTGCAGGGTTTCCCCGGCAAACACCTGCATGGCAGGGCTGAACAGCAGCGCCAGCGCCGTGGCCGGCATCAACGCCGCCGCAAACGCCATCAGGGTGCGGTTGGCCGACACCCTCTCTACCAACGGTGGCAGGCACGCCCCCAGAAACGGGAGCATCACCACAAAGGCAAGGTTCATAGATCAATCCGTTGTCATGAATACCGCTTCCCGCAAGCGGATTCTTCGTTTTTACAGGCGGCAACCCGCCCGATAGCTTGATTGCAGAAGACTAGAAAAACAATGACAACGGCGGATCAGGGAAATACGGACGCCGCCCCCGGCGCGGACACTGGGACAGGATGATGCGGCAGGGCTGGACCAGAAAGGCGGTCATGACATCCGTATTGGTAGAAAGGAGCACCGAGTATGCCATGGGCGGGCCATGACGGGCCAGAAGCGAGGCACGAGTTTCGAGTTGCGAAAACCCAGGCATCCCGCGCAAGCGAGCCCTTTGTAGGAGCTAATGCTTGCATAGCGATTCTGGCGACCGAAGAACATCGCCATCAGGTATCAACTCCTGAGGGCATATTCTCTCTGCTTTTCGCAACTCGAAACTCGTCACTCGCTCCTCCTCTCCCCTGCCGAATCCCGCCATTTCCGCTACACTCTCTCCACTCAGCCACCAGCAGAAGCCGAACACCATGTCCGCAGCCGAAAAACCCATCATCCTCGTCGATGGCTCCTCCTACCTGTACCGCGCCTTTCATGCCCTGCCGCCGCTCACCACCTCCAGCGGCCAACCCACCGGGGCAGTGCGTGGCGTGGCCGCCATGCTGCGCAAGCTGATCAAGGACTACGACCCGGAATACATGGCCGTGGTGTTCGATGCCAAGGGCAAGACCTTCCGCGATGAAATGTTCGAGCACTACAAATCCCAGCGCCCGCCCATGCCCGATGACCTGCGTGCCCAGGTAGAGCCCCTGCACGATCTGATCCGCGCCATGGGCCTGCCGCTGATCATCGAAGAAGGCGTGGAAGCGGACGACGTGATCGGCACCTTCGCGCGCATCTTCGGCGAGCAGGGCAAACCGGTGCTGATCTCCACCGGCGACAAGGACATGGCCCAGCTGGTCAACGACAAGGTCACCCTGATCAACACCATGAACGATGCCCTCTACGACATCGACGGCGTCATCAAGAAGTTTGGCGTGGGCCCGGAGCTGATCATCGATTTCCTCGCCCTCATGGGCGACAAGGTGGACAACATTCCCGGCGTCCCCGGGGTGGGCGAGAAAACCGCCCTCGGCCTGCTGCAGGGCCTGGGCTCCCTGGAGACCATCTACGAGAACCTGGACAAGGTGGCCGAACTCAGCTTCCGCGGCGCCAAGACCCTCGGCAAGAAGCTGGAAGAACACAAGGACATGGCCTTCCTCTCCTACCAGCTGGCCACCATCAAGCTGGACTGCGAACTGAGCGAAGACCTGGACGACCTGAAACTGGGCGCGCCGGACAACGAAACCCTGGCGGGCTACTACCAGACCCTGGAATTCAAAGGCTGGCTGAAAGAACTGGTGGGCGGCGACAGCGAGCTCAAGGAAACCATCAGCGAAACGGTGCAGGACAACGCCCCCAGCGCCGGCATCAGCCGCGACGCCTACGACATCGTCTACACCCAGGCGCAGCTGGACAAGTGGATCGACAAACTGAAAAGCGCCGGGGAATTTTCCTTCGACACCGAAACCACCAGCCTCAACTACATGAACGCCGAACTGGTAGGCTTCTGCGTGGCAGTGGATGACAAGGCCGCCTACATCCCCTTCGGCCACAACTACCCCGGCGCCCCGGACCAGCTCGACAAGCAACTGGTCATGGACGCCTTCCGGCCGCTGCTGGAAGACGACAGCATCAAGAAGATCGGCCAGAACCTGAAATACGACATGAGCGTGCTCGCCGAAGATGTGGGCATCACCCTGCGCGGCGTCGCCTACGACACCATGCTGGAATCCTACGTGCTGGATTCCGTGGCCACCCGCCACGACATGGATTCCCTGGCGCTCAAGTACCTGGGCCACAAGACCATCAGCTTTGAAGAGATCGCCGGCAAGGGCGCCAAGCAGCTCACCTTCAACCAGGTGGGCCTGCACGAAGCCAGCCGCTACGCCGCTGAAGACGCGGACGTGACCCTGCGCCTGCACCAGACCCTGTGGCCCAAACTGGAAAAGGAAGGCCGCCTGCCGCAGGTATTCCGCGACATCGAACTGCCGCTGGTCACGGTGCTCAGCCGCATCGAGCGCAACGGCACCTACGTGGACGCCACCCTGCTCAAGCACCAGAGCCAGTTCCTGGCCAAGCGCATGGCAGAACTGCAGGAAAAGGCTTTCGAAATCGCAGGGCAGGAATTCAACCTGGCCAGCCCCAAGCAGCTGGGCGAAATCCTCTACGAAAAGCTGGAAATTCCGGTCATCAAAAAGACACCGAAAGGCGCGCCCTCCACCGCCGAACCGGTACTGCAGGAACTGGCCCTGGAATACCCCCTGCCCCAGGTGATCATGGATTACCGTGGCGTGGCCAAACTGAAGAACACCTACACCGACAAGCTGCCGGAGCTGATCAACCAGCGCACCGGCCGTGTGCACACCTCCTACCACCAGGCAGTGGCCGCCACCGGGCGCCTGTCCTCCAGCGATCCGAACCTGCAGAACATTCCGGTGCGCAGTGAAGAAGGCCGCAAGATTCGCCAGGCCTTCCTCGCCCCCAAAGGGAAAAAGATCGTCGCCTGCGATTACTCCCAGATCGAACTGCGTATCATGGCGCACCTGAGTGGCGACAAGGGCCTCACCGATGCCTTTGAAAAAGGCCTGGATATTCACCGCGCCACCGCCGCCGAAGTGTGGGGCAAAACCCTGGACGACGTGAGCGACAACGACCGCCGCAACGCCAAGGCCATCAACTTCGGCCTGATCTACGGCATGAGCGCCTTCGGCCTGGCCAAACAACTGGGCCTGCCGCGCAAGGAAGCCCAGGACTACATCGACCTCTACTTCGAACGCTACCCGGGCGTAAAACGCTACATGGAAGACACCCGCGCCCAGGCCTCCGAGCAAGGCTACGTGGAAACCCTGTTCGGCCGCCGCCTCTACCTGCCGGAAATCCGCAGCAGCAACGGCCAACGCCGCCAGGCCGCCGAACGCACCGCCATCAACGCCCCCATGCAAGGCACCGCCGCGGACATCATCAAGATGGCCATGATCAAGGTCCACGACTGGCTGGAGACCACCGACTTTGATGCCAAGATGATCATGCAGGTGCACGATGAATTGGTGTTTGAAGTGGCGGAAGATCAGGTGGAAGGTCTGGTGAAGGAAGTGAAGGGGCGCATGGAGTCTGCGGCGAAGTTGAAGGTGCCGTTGATTGTGGATGCGGGAATTGGGGAGAATTGGGATGAGGCGCATTGACTTTAATCATACAGGGAACTAAGGAAAACAAAATGGAAAACACCATCCCGGACTGGTTACTTTCAGACATCAAAAACGGCAACACCATTTTGTTCTTGGGAGCAGGAGCAACAATAGGCGCCAGCTCAACAACGGGCCAAGATCCTGTTAACGGAAATCAACTACGAGATATACTTTGCGATGAATATCTTGGCGGGGAGTTGAAAGACAAAAGCCTTTCTCGAGTGGCTGAATTGGCCAAGAATGGGGTCGGCCTAAAACGCGTCCAACAAAAAATAACCAGTCTATTTTCTCACCTGGCTCCAGCACCATTTCACATAAAAATTCCAACGTTTAAGTGGCAAGCAATATTCACAACCAACTATGACACAATCATAGAAAAATCATACGAACAACAAAAATCGAGCCTTCAGAAGCCTCTTGTATTAGCAAAAAACACCTCCAACCTCGAAAAGAAATTGTCTGCAGGGGGCGTAGTACCAATCATCAAGCTTCATGGCTGCATAAATCATGACAATGATGATGAAATACCATTCATTTTGGCCTCAGAGGAATATGCCAAACATAGAAACAATCGTGATCAATTATTTTCGTTGCTTTCTGAGTGGGGAAGAGATTACTCCATTATATTTTGTGGCTATGACATTGAAGACCCCAACATACAACAAATTCTTTTTGATCTAGGTGACAACAGCATAAGCAGGCCATCTTATGTAGTCGCACGGCCAGGGCTTCACTCTGCTGAGATAAGCTATTGGAAATCTAGGCGCTTCATCGTTTTCAACGATTCATTTGAAAAACTCATTGAATATTTAGATCAAAATATTGATGCAGAAAAAAGAAAGCTATCCATGGCGAGAAATAGCGGAGGCATATCGCTAAACAATGGTCTCGACAAACTAGACAAAGACACTCAAGACTATATAAACGAAAATGTCGATTACATTTACAAGGCATTGCCATGCAACAAAGTACCTCCTGAAAAATTTTATCGAGGCCTTGATGACTCATGGGGTGCGTTTAGCGAAGATTTAGATTCGCATAGAAACATCACAGACCAACTATTAATCGACATCGCACTTGATGAAAAACCTGACAAGCCAGAACTATACTTGCTGAAAGGTTACGCTGGCTCCGGGAAAACGGTGATTTTAAAAAGATTCTCTTGGTCTTCAGCACATGACTACCAAAGGAAAATTTTATACATCAGACCTGGAAGTTTCGTAAACCCACTCCTCTTAATAAATGCTTGCGAGGCGATCGAAGACCCAATCGTAGTGGTCGACGAACTATATCAAAACATTGAAGAAATAAACGAACTTATTCGCTTAGCAGAAGCAAAGAAAACAAACATTCAAGTCCTTACATCTGCAAGATCAAATGAGTGGAATATATTTGGAGAAAACCTGAGCTCACCAATAAAAGCTGAGTATGAAGTAGGCCACTTAACACATCATGAGATCGAAACCCTCATATCAAAGTTAAAAGAAAAGAAGCAACTTGAACAAAATCTTTTGACTGAAGAAAGGGTTAAAGAACTCTTTACAAAATTTGCCCACAACTTACTTCTTGTTGGTCTTTATGAGGCTATAGACAATGGAAGCCTCTCCGATATTGTACTAGATGAGTACGAAAAAATATCTTCAGAAGAAGCAAAGATGATCTATCGTGACATTGCCACTCTAAACCAGTTTAGAGTGCCTGTTAGAGCAGGGCTAATCTCCAGGATCAACAATATAAATTTCACAGAATTTAGCCAAAAGCTAATCCTTCCCCTTGAAAAAGTTGTTAAAGTTGAATTCAGCTCAAAACATAGAGATCACATCTATGAGACCAGGCACCCAATAATTGCCGAAAATTTATTTATGCAGGTCTTCAATGAGGAAGAAAAAAAATCTTCACAAATCGTTAGAGTTATAAAGTCACTAAACCCCGCCTTCCAATCTGATGAAGAAGCAATATCGCAGTTAATACGAGGAAAAACACTGTCCCAATCTTTTAGAAACAAACACTTTGTTAAAAACATATATGATGCAGCACTAGAAAATCCCCTAATAGAAAAGTCATATATTTACCACCAAATGGCAGTATTTGAACTTCGCCACGCGGGCTGTGATCTATCAGCAGCATACAGCTACATCTGCACATCTGAAGATAACGCAGAAGAAGGAAGAGTAAGCTCCGCGATTCTCCACACAAAAGCAAACATATTCAGGCGAAGAGCCAACGCTTCTCAACTGCCCCCCGAGAAGGACAAGTTCAGAAATGAGGCCAAAACAATTTTGAAAGGGATTATTAACAGCCGCTTCGGATCTCCCTCTATATCTCTTTTGTCAAATATCTATACCGACGAGATCAGTGACGAGCTCTCCAAAGAAAATTCCTCTGAATCTCTAATCCAAGAATTAATAAAAATTGTTCAAGATTTAATTGAGTCTGGATCACAACGCTTCCCTAGTGACCAACACATCGATGAGGCCGAAGCCAATTTAAATAAAGCACTAGGCAAGGACAAAAAAGCCATCGATATTATGGAAAGAGCCGTTTCCAAGAGTGGCCACGAGCCCTCCGTCACGATGAGATACACCAAGCTCTTGAAAAAAGCTGCACCGGATCAAACTGATAAGATTGAGAACTTCTTAAAACAATCTTTATCTCACTACCCCATGAACAAGCTTATTAACTTTGAGCTCGGTCATTTCTACTCAAAGTTCGACGAAGAAGAAAAAATAAAGCTTTCCGAGACCCACTTTAAACGCTCTTACTCAGAGGGAGACGAGCGATACCTTGCAAGATTCTGGCATGCTAGACAGCTATACTTACTAGAAAAAAAGGAAGAAGCAAAATCAATTTTCGACTATCTTTCTGTGGCACGAGTTTCGCCCGAGAAAAAATATGAAATCGTTGCACCAATTAAGGAATCCGGAAGAACAACATTTTTTCCCGGTTCAATACACAGCACTCATGACTCATTCTTATTTGTACAAATTGACAATTTGAACGACTTAATTTTCTGCCATCATTCAATCATTAAAAATTGTGACAAAAGCAAAATTGCAAAGGGAGAGAAGGTTAAATGCGAGGTAGGCTTTAATTTCAAAGGGCCAGCTGTAAAAAATATCACCTTCACGCGATGAAGTTGCCCCAAATTTAAAGCCCGAACCGGGCTCAGGTCTTGTCCCGTGCCCGCTAGGTAGCCTCTTTGAGGCTACCTAGCGCGGGAGACCGGAGTCAGATCTTGCCCCGAGGAGGCACCGGGGCCAGGTCTCCCATTTCCCCGGAACCGGGGTCAGGTCTTGCCCCGTGCCCCTCGCACTATTCTGCTTACCCGAGAGTAGTGCAACCCAAAGTAATCCCCTATCTCTTTCATACTGTACGCACCGCTACCATGGGCCGCTATGATTGCACTATTTCGATCCGGGGCCATTTCAGCCAACTCCGACAGGGACTGCGCCACTCGGCGCCTCTGTATCACAGGCACCTCAGATAGCCTTTCCTGTTCGTCCAGTTTTGAAACCATCTGCTCAACAAAGGCATCACTGCCAAGGTAGACCTGGTTCTTCAGATCCTCCCACGGACTTGGCTGATCCTTACCCTCCTGGACAAACTGCTTGTAAGCCTGAATAGCTTCGCCTCTGCTCTCACCGAAACTGGCGAGGATCCAGTCTGTGCTCACCCCTTCCGGTAAGGCCTGAAGGCCGATGGCTCCCCGGTAGCTACTCCATGGCCATTCTTCCGCCGTATGGACCATGCGCGCCCGAACCGGATTGAGGACGATATACCTGGCCAGCTCCAGCAGATAAGCCTGCTTCTCAACCAGTACCGAGCTGTATCGACCCTGAAAGACATGCCCGCAACCAGGAACCGGGGTCAGGCCTCCCATTTCCCAGCCAGCCCTTTTTACACCTTTCTACCCTTAACCCTACTTCTACCCTTCCAATAACTGCTCAAGCAACGCATCAATTTCGGCTTTCAGCTCTTTATCTTCCAGCTTGTTCGCGTTTACTTTAGCCGCTTCAAGACTGCTGATCGCCGCCTGGGTTTGTCCCAGCTCTGCCTGCAGCCGGGCCATGGACAATCCGATGGAGGCAAGATGATCTTTGGCATTGATCGCCTTCGCCTTTCCCATGGCCTTTTCGTACAGCGCCAGCGCAGCATCGAAATCTTCCGTAAAGTCGCCAAGCGTTTCCCATTGCTCGGGATGGTCTTTATCGGTGTTTTCGTTATCCGTGCAGATAGTCTCGAGCTGGCCATACAGCGAATCAAATTCCGCCTTGTTACCTTTTCTGTCCGCCTCCATCAGCTTCTCAGCCAGGCTGTAAACGGCCTTGTATATCTTGGTGTTAATCATTATCTATCCATCAAAAGTAAACAGGGGACTCTCACCCACTTCACGTGATCTTGACATGCCCCTGACCACGCTGACAGTTTACGCGAAAAAGGGCCACCCCATGACCGGCATGACTGCACTACTGATTTATATCGTCTGGACGCTGATTCTGGCGCTCAGCTACGCCACTTACCGGCTGCCGCTGGTACTCACCGGCAAGAAGGCCGCCAATCACTGGGAGCGGGGCAAGCCCGTTGATGATCCCGAGTTTCTGGTTCGCGCCAAGGCGGCCCACCTGAACTGCCTGGAAAACCTGCCGCTGTTCGCCGCCCTGGTGCTGATCGGTGCAGCCACCGACCAGATCGTTACCGTGAATGCCGTCGCCGGGATTATTGTGGCCGCGCGCATCGGCCAAAGCCTGGTGCATCTAATCGGCACCAGCTTCCCGCTGGTCTTCATCCGCGCCAGCTTATTCCTGACGCAGGTGGCACTGATGCTGTATTTGGCGTTTGCGCTGATCTGATTCCCGAAGCAAGAGCATAAAACCGGGCGGGAATCGGAGTCGATTCCCGCCTTAACGCTTACCCCGCCCCATTCACCTCCGCCAGCAACGCCCTTGCTGCCAGCTTGCCAAATTCATTGGCCGCATCCGGGCTGTCCCCGGTGATCAGCTTACGGTCTTCGCAGCAGCTGCCATTGGCTTTCTTGTTGATGATTTCCACGCCCTGCTCACGGAGCCGGTCGCCGAAGTACCAGGGCATGGGGCCGGGCAGGTAGCCAAACTTGGGGGTGAGCTTGTCGAGGCTGTCCGGGAACACCGCCATCTTGTAACCGTGATAGGCGAAGTCCCTGGGATCGCCGCCACGGTTTTCTGCCAGCAAGGCCGCAGGGCCGTGGCAGATGGTGAGCATGTGTTTGTCGTTGGCGTTGACCCAGCGGATCAGGGTTTGCAGGTCTTCACTCTCCGGCAGGCCCAACATGGCGCCGTGACCACCGGGGATGAACACCGCCAGGTAGTCGGCGTGATCTTCCAGGCCTGCGGCGACCAGGGCCTTTAGGGATTGAGGCTGTTCGAATTGCGGCTGGTAGCGTTGCAGGGCATCCGTGACCACGTCGTCTTTCTCTGGCACCGCCCACCTTTCTATTTTTACCGGTGCGCCGGTAGGCGTGCAGACCTCAATCTGGAAGCCGGCTTTTTCCAGGTGCAGTAGCGGCACCATCATTTCTACCGGGTGATTGCCGGTGGAAAACTTCACGCCGTTCGCCATGGTCATGTAGCGCTCTTCGGTGCAGACCATCAGCACCTTGGCCGTGCCGCCCTGAAGGGCATCCGGATACTCGGTGTGGTCGTAATCGGTCTTGCTTTTGGTGGCCAGCTTCAGCGCCACAGGGGAAGGCGTGAAGCCACCCTCGCCATCGTCTTTGGGGGCCATGCCAAACATTGCCTTGATGCCGCTAGCCATAAATCCTCCTGATCACCGGGTTCCTTGCCCGCACCCCGCAACACTGGGCCGCGACGAGGCGGTGTCCCTACCTTATCAGAAAGTGGTCAATCCCTTCCCGGTCCGCTGTGAGAACATGGCTAGCAGCTAGGGCAGGTCAAACCGCCGCTGCAACCCGGAGAGAGTGAGATTGGAAAAGTACTGCGGCCCATCGGGATTGAAACCGGCAGGAAAGCCATCCACCGCCGCGCGATAGGTAATACGTCGCGCCAGGACCAGGGTCTGGTCTTCGGGTGAAAGAGGAAGAAACACCTCCTCTTTCTTCAGCCTGCCATCAACATAGTCAAAATCATTTTTGACGGACGGCACGCCAGAGGTATCCGGGTAGACGGTTTGCGAGCGCAACCGCCCATTTGCATCGTATTGGTAGAGGACACCCTTATCCCCCGGCTCCTGCCAGGTGCTCATGGGGTTGCCATTGGAATGGTAGTGGTAATCCGGGCCCTGGGTAAGCACATCATCGGCTGTATCCAGCTCACCATCTTCACCGGCTTCCCGGCGGGTGGAGCCGGTTACCTGATCGCGCTCGTTGAGCTGGTAGGTCACCCGCAGCGGGTCCGGTGCGCCGGAGACAAAGTTCTTGTCGATCTCAACGGTATAGGTGTTGAGATCACGATCCAGGGTGCGCGTGCCGTGCTCGGTGTGGTTGAAGACATAGCCGTGGTAGTAATCCACTTCCCGCTCAATGGCATTGTCGCTGTAGGTGTAGCGCATGGTTTCGTCCAGCAGTTTGCAGCTGCGATACTGCAACGCCTCAAGAGCGGCATTGGAGCCGGTCTCACAGGCATCAGCGAGCACCCCTGACGCAAAGTCCGTTTCCAGAACTTCGATCTCTATGGCTTCAGGCCTGCCTTCTTCATCAAGGGTGATCATGGCCTGTTGGGACTGTCCTAACAGGCCATCCTCAACACCATCCTGATACGCGGTAAGGGTTTGCGAATCAGTCACGACACTCCCTTCTCTCTCCCGAGAGAGCACCATCCGATACCCTCCATTCCCGTCGGGACAATGCGGCCCAGTGCAATATTCCTCACGGGCGACTCGATGACCTTCCAGCGGAGGGCAATACATGGCTTCGCCATCGGGCTGATCTGATGCGGCCAACGCTGCGGCACCGGTGGGTGAGCGGGCTATGGCATGAACAGGTAGAAACCGCTGACGCGGCAAAACATTGTCGCCTGCCTCATGGGCCACATACTCGCATTCAAGGAACAGGGAATCGGTATCGTCAGCGGTGCCCCAGAGGCCGTCTTCACCGGGGGCGTAATAGCGGGAGCGCAGCAAGTCTGCGGTGCTGTAGTCGTACACCACCTTGCCTGTGAGCTCACCGGTGTCCCGATTGAAATACTCGATGGACGCTGGCGCCACGTCAGCAGACTTTGCTGCTGTCGACGGCACTGGCGACGAACTGCTGCCACCGCAGCCGCTCAACAGGAAAGCCGATGCTGTTACCAGCAGGCAGCCTGATTGAACGAACAATGATTTAAGCATCCGTGCCTCTATATCTTTATCGGCGCAGCAACCCACGCCATCGTTTTTTGTTAACCGCGCATCGCGCTTTTCTTTAAGACTGAATCGTCTCAAGAGCAAAATCATTGCCGTGCCTCCGCTCAGCGACACACACTGCACAGTGTTCTATTCGCAGGCAGCATCAAATTCATCCATCACCTGCATCATGTCCTCGTCCATACCAACCCACCCAACGACATACTCATCCCCCTGAGGCACAATCTCATTGCGCAGCTCACGACGCTCAAGAATCCGGACAAGAATATCTTTCTCGTCTTTTGAAAGTGTTATTTTGGCAGGCCCCGTTTCGCCCTTTGACAGGTCCGGCTCCAGCGTCAGCACTTCGGCTGGGAGCCCATTAATTACCGATGCACCGTCAAACCCTACCAACACGGCATCCACCGGAATTTTGCTTACACCACCAATCGCACCATCACGAATGATGCTAAACCCACGTGGTTGCGGCGGATTACCGGAAAACAGCACCACCGCACCGTCACCCAGATGACGGGGCTCGTCACCCAGCACGCTGAGAAAATCCTGCTGACTTTCCGGGAGATAGACATCCCCCTCCTGATACGGGGGATTATCATTACCAAGACGGCTTTTACGATGTGTTACCACAGGGGTAACCTTGCCCAGATCATCAATGTCATACCGGATAACCAGCAATGCGGTCGCCTGACGCAGCCGGTCTTCATCGGAAAGGCGATTGAAGCTCTCCCAGGAGGAAGCCTCGATTTCGATCGTCCCCTCACTCTCATCTGTCGCTGTCGCATCATTGAAGTCCGGACCGCAAGCACACAGCGTTAGAGAGAAGGCACACGCAAGGCCAACACCCAATAATGCTTTCACAGAAAATCCCTTGTCTGTTTTTTTATTCCACCCAGGAGGGCTTGCAGGCTCCAATCTACCCACAGGGCAAAAAATTGCAATTAATCCCGGCTCATTCCCATACCAGAACTCGCTATCCAGCGGTGAGGCTGGACGTTCAACCCGCCAACAGACTCTCCACCGCTTTCAGGCTGTCCGGGTCCCGGGCCAGTTCCTTTTCTGCAAACGCCTCCAGGGCTTTCTCATGGGCGTACACATAGGCAAAGAACGCCCGTTCTTCCTCCTTGGCATGCTCCTTCAGGCGCAGGAACTTCTCCTGGAATGGTCCCGTGGCATTGCGTACAAGCGTCATGGCCAGGCGCCAGGGCATGGCCGCGAGGGCGGCGCCTTCCGCCCTGCCTTTCAAGGCCCAGCCCGTGGGCTCAATCACGCTTTGGCCGGTTTGCGCCATGTAGTCCAGATAGCGCTGCAGGGTTTGCTCCTCCAGCGCCTTCAGCGCCAGCCATTTTGCCTTGCGCCCCCGGTGACGGGTAAGGCGGGCGGCCGTATCAAACACCGCCCGGCCGTACACCTCCGATTCATGGATTCGCTGCAGGTCAGCCTGGTATTCGGGGTAGCTCATCAGGGTTCTCCTCGAGTCAGGCAGCGGGGGCTGCCCGATGGTTGCGTTGGTGGATATCGGTGATCGCCTGCACCAGGGCGGTGGCGAAGTGCTCGGTGCTTTCCATGAAGGGCATATGGCCCACATTCCAGAACACCTCCGTGTGCGCGTCGGGCACTCGGGCCGCCAGGAGTACCGACTGGGACGTGGGCACCACCGGATCGTGGGTGCCGATAAACAGATGGCACGGCACACGGATCTCGCCCAGCCGGTCGCCAACTTCCAGCTTGCTGATGCCGTTAAACAGGCAGAACAGGGCCCTGGCATCCTGTGCCTCGGTATCGGTGCGAAGATGCTCGAGCATGGCATGACTCAGGGGATGACGCAGAAACGCTTTGCGATCGCGAGCCAGCAGACTGGCAAAGGTTTTCTGCACAACGCGACTGTGTCGGGCAATGGCAAGATTGGCCGCAAACAACGGCCGCCCCCATTGCCCCAGCGCCGCCAGTTTTACCAGCAACCCTTCCACACCACCCCACTGCCCGCTATGAAAACCCGCAACGCTGACGACGCCCGCCAACTGGGGTGAATGATGAATGGCCAGATTCAGGGCGGCGAACCCACCGGTAGAATGCCCCACCACGATGGCTTTTCGGCCCTTGAGCAGCTGTGCCAGGGCCCCGTTCATGATCCGGTAGAACCAGGCATCGTCCACCTGCTCCGGCTGAAAGTCCGCCGGGGCGGTGGACGGCGGATGGGCAGGGAGGCTCAGGGCGTACCAGGCGCGCGTGTCGCGATATTCCGCCGGCAGAACCGCACGCCAGAAGTTCACCGACGCCAGTACCCCATGAATGAACACTTCCGCGGGCTCGTCGGGCTGTGCCAGATGCTCATTCACGGCCAGGTATGCCAGACGATGGCCTTCGATGTCGACAAACCCTTCTCTTACATTCATACGCTCTCCCGATCGCTATCTGATGGCAGCGGCCACTGTTCGGGATAAGCGTAGCGATGAACGCAGGAGACGTATTGAACGAAACAGCTACTGTTGCCGGGCTTGCTGCAAAGCGTGGAGGGCATCCATATAGGTGAGGCCAAATGATTCGGCGAAAGCACGGCTCATGTGAGGTAAATCACTGAAGCCCGCCTGCATGGCGGCATCCATCGGGTTGTTGCCGTCCAGCAGCGCATCCATGGCCATCCTCAGCTTGAGCCACTTCTTGTAACTGCGCAGCGGAATACCGGATTGCTCCACAAACCAGTGGGAAAAGCGGCTGGCCGAAAGGTGCGCCATGGCCGCCAGCTCCTCCCGATCGGGATCGTTCCCGGCACGCAGCTGCCTGGTGATCTCGTTAACGGTCTCCCGAAAGCGCACGTCGGCTGACGCATCGGAAGGTGCCACCCTCAGCAGGTCCGATTCCAGCAGGGCGCGCAGGTCACTGGCCGCGGACAACTGGCGAAGGGGGGCAGGCAGCTCTGTCGCCGTCAAGGCGGCCCAGCCCGCTTCACTGCGCTCACCCAGCGCCGTGAGTGGCGATCGGGCCAGAGGATCAAAGTAAATGGAGCAGACATAACCGGAATACAGCTGGTGTTTCACGTTCGACGACAGGAATACTGCCTGGGCATGGCGTCGCCCGGAGTTACCGGCCTCGAACTCCAGCTCACCCTCCACCGCAATGGTCAGTTGGGATGCCCAGTGACTGTGCGGCTTGTTGGGGCCCACATGACCACGAAAGATGGCCACACTGTCGGAAAAAACGATATCCAGCTTCCAGTCTTTTTCCATGGCCGTTTCATCCGGTCAGTCATTCAGTCGCGCAGAGGACACCCGAAAGGAGGAGGCGCCCCGACACTGGGACTATCCTTCTCCTGCGAACGGGTTGCAACCCGGTGCATCGCGACGGGGCGGCGGCTGGGATGGCCCGCGTCAACTTCCCCCTCTGCAGGCCCCCGGCGACACCCCCACCCACTGCTTGAACGCCCGGTTGAATGAACTCTGCTCCGCAAAGCCAAGCAGCATGGTGATTTCGAACAGGGAAAGGGACGGATCACGCAGGTAGCTTTGCGCCAGCTCCTGGCGGGTACGGTCGAGCAGGCCCTGGAAGGTCTGGCCGCTTTGTGAGAGGCGGCGTTGCAGGGTGCGCACGGAGATGGCCATTTCGCTGGCCACTTCCCTGAGCGATACCCGTGCATCCGGCAGCAGGCGCAGGAACACCTGCTGCACCTGAAAGGCGAAGGGGTCGTTGCCCGGCAGCGCATTGGAGAGAGCATCGGACTGTCGGTCGAGAATCTGGCGCAGGGCCGGATTGGCAGTAGGCAAGGGGATACTGAGGTAATCCGCCGGGAAGCGCACCGACACATAGGGCGCATTGAAGCGTACCGGACAGCCAAAGAAGGCCTCATACACCGCGGGATTGTCCGGGGCCGGGGACGAGAAGGTCACTTCCGCAGGGTTGGGGGCGTCCGGGACGATCTTGCGCAGAAAGCTGATCAATGCCGAGATGGCAGTCTCATCCACCAACAAGCCCAGACTCAGGCCGCCGAACCGGGGCCAGCCGATCTCGGCCTGGTCCGCCTTTATCGTCACCTCCGCCATCTGCACCCCGTAGAACAGGGACTCGAAGCGCTGGTAGGCATACAGGGCCTGGCCCAGGTTGTCGCTGGCTTGCACCAGATAGCCCAGCACCCCCACATGATCCGGGGTGATACAGGCGCCGATTTCCAGCCCACGGCCATCACCGGGGTGCACCTCCCAGGCCCGCCGCAGCAACTCCAGCCATTGGAACAGGGGCACCTGCTCGCCCGGCCCCAGTCGTGACACCGCGGCGCGAAGGGTAGGCGCATTCAGCTGGTGCTGGTCCAGCCAGTCCAGCAGCACACGGGCATAGGAGCCGTTGACACGAATCGCGGTGGGATCGGGATAGTTTGCCTTCATGGCGTGATTGGATAACAGCTTGGCATGATTCGTCAATCACGAAATGTTGCCATTGCCTAGCATGGCACCATCAGAAACCTGATTTAGCAGGCCCGATGCCCACAGGGAGGAGCAACATGAACCTGATCGACTTTGCCGTGACGACCTACCAGAACGCCGACATCAAGGAGCTGCTACTGGTAGCCATGATGCCGCTGTTCGGCCTCACTATCGTCATTGAAGCCTGGCGTTTCCGTGGCACCGGCATTTACAACCTCAAGGATTCACTCGCCAGCATGACGCTGGGCGCCAGCTATGTGTTGCTGGAAGTGGTGGTGAATGCCCTGTTTGTGTTCGCCATTCTGAACTGGGTGTACAGCCACCGACTGATGGACATCAGCATTACCCCGTTGACCTTCGTTCTGCTGTTCCTGATGGTGGATTTCCTGTTTTATGCCTACCACGTAACCGCCCACAAGGTGCGCTGGTTCTGGGCCACCCACGTGGTACACCACGCCTCGGAGCACATGAACTTCACCACCGCCGGGCGGCAGAGCACCCTGTATGCCTTCAGTGGCCTGTTCCTGTTTTTCGTGCCGCCGGTATGGCTGGGCTTTGATCCTGCCTGGGGGCTGTTCACCCTGGCGTTGAACCTCTCCTACCAGTGGTTCATTCATACCCAGTGGGTGAAAAAGCTGCCGCGCCCTATCGAGTTCATCCTCAACACACCGTCACACCACCGCGTGCACCACGGCCGCAACCCGGAATACATCGACCGTAACTTCGGCGGCACCCTGATTATCTGGGATCGGCTGTTCGGCACCTTTGTGGAAGAGCGCGATGACCTGCCGCCGGAATACGGCATCACCCGCCAGATCCACAGCTACAACCCGATCACCCTGACGCTGCATGAGTTCATCGCACTGTTCAGGGATATGGCCAAGCCGGGCCCGCTGTGGCTGCGCTTGAAACATCTGTGGGCCACACCGGAATGGCAACGACCCGAGCCAGCCCCACCGACCGAACAGAAGGGAGAATTGCCGTCACCCCAGCCCGACAACGCGGTGCAATGATCTCAAAAGAAAGAAAAAGCGGGCGATGCGAGAACACGCATCGCCCTTGAGGTTACAGGGCGCTGAGGCTGCCCTGACTAACGGAGAGAGTAAAGCCGCCAGACTTGTTCGGGCGGCTGGTGGCCGCGACCACGTCATAGTTTCCCGCCGCCAGGCTGACGGTAATTCGCGCGTTCTTGTTGCCGCCACTGTTGTTGTCTTCCGAGATAATCACCCCGTTACTGTCCAGCAGGTACAGGTAGTTATCCACGCTGGAGGTCAGATCCAGAGTCACCGTGCCACTTTGGCCCAGCGTCAGCTGATAATGCGGGTTGCCACTGCTGGAGGTGCTCTTGCCACCTGAACTGGCCCAGCTTCCGCTGACTTGCTGCACTGCAGAGGCGGGATCGTTGCCATCCAGGGGATTGCTGCCCGCCGTCACTTCATCACCATCGCTGTAGCCATCGCCATCGGTGTCGGCATTCAGCGGATCGGTGCTGTGGGTGTTCACTTCCGCGCCATCGTCGAGGCCATCATTGTCGCTGTCCGCAACTGCCGGATTGGTGCCGAGCAGCGCTTCTTCGTCATCGGTCAGGCCATCGTTGTCACTGTCCACCGGCGCAGGATTGTTATCTTCCGGATAGCGGTAAGTGGCCATGACCGGGTAGTGGTCCGAGATGTCCGTGGTGTAACCGTTATGCCAGGTGGAACCGCCACACAACGGCCAGTTGCCGTAAAGGTAAGACCAGTACCAGCTGTTCGGGCTCTTCAGGGCAATCACATCCATTTCCGGGGTAGTCACGGGCTGCAGGTGATCGTCACGATGGAAAACGTAATCCAGCGTGTCGTCGTAGCACATGTCGTAACCCCAGTAATAGTTGTAGGCACGGGACATCCAGTTGTTTTCCGGATAGGAACCAAAGCCATCGTTATTGGGGAAATTCATCGCACCCTCAGACACGGACAGCATTTCACTGACCTGGCTGGACAGGCTGAACGGCACGTTCATGTCACCGGCCAGAATGATCGGCTCGTCGGCTGGGATGTTGAAGCTGTCGAGCCAGTCGTGAATCTCCTGCAACTGTGCCATGCGCACACCATGTTCGGTGTCGTCGGTTTCATCATGGGTGGCTTGCAGATGCGTCGCGACTACATGGTAGTTGTACCCCCCCATCTCGATCTTGGCGTACACCGCGCCCTTGTTGGATTGAGCATCCCAGGAGTTGGGCACATAGTTGGCAAACACCAGCGCGTGCTGTTCCAGAATCGGGTACTGGGATACGACAGTGACGCCACCGCGCACCACACCAATCATGTTGGAACAGGGACCACTGATGGAATTCCAGCCACCACCGGAGCAGGTCAGGCCCAGTACCGGGGTGGCGTAGTTGTATTCATGCATGCCGGTGACTTTGCCGTAGGCGTAATCGGTGAACACCTCGGAGTAACCAATCACATCCGGCAGGGCCGGCAAGGTGCGCAAGGCGTCAGCCAGATGGTCGGCACGGGCATCCTGATCCCAGTCCTGAACCGGCAATTGCATGATGTTGTAGCCCATCACACGGATGTCGGGGCGGTTGGCCTGGGCATGGGGGGACAAACTGGCAAGCAGGAGCGCTGCCAGGGTGAGCGGCTTGATTATTCTCATAATGGGACTCGGGTATCTTGTTGTTATGGTTGCCCACATTGCGGGCCGGCACGGTACACGCGATCGCCAAATTGGTACGATCGTTTTAATTTATACCGCACAGGTAGAAAGATACCGGGGTGACATATGACGCCTCAGGGGCGACAAATGCCTCCACAACCGGCACAGGCCGCAAAGAAAAAGGGCCGCATGGCGGCCCTTTCGCTTCAATTCCGAAACACTGACATTCAGGTGCGCGGCCAGATGGCCGGTGTCTCAACCCGATCAGGGCCGGAAAGTCGCATGCACGGTGTTCCGCGAAAACCCCTGATCAACATCCGCCAGTTGCATGCCCGAGAAGTGCTGACAGAGCGGGCTTGCTGTGTTGCTACACTCGCGCTGAACGATCAGCTTGCACTCCTGCTTAACACGGGTCTCCAGCACCTGACGCTCCCTGTCACTCAGCCCTTCGCGCTGATAAGCCATGGTTTCTGCAATACAGCTATCCACGGCTTTTTTCATCTGTACACTCTCGCCATGGGCAACCCCGCCCAGTGACAACACCCCAACCACGGTAACCACCAATAACCGATTCATATGCACCCCCTGTGCTTTGGCTCATCCTGAGTATTGGATGCCCCGGACCCTCCCGGACCATCCCCAGCGACAAACCGGCAGTGCCTGAAAACATCCCTTCCCTTACTGCCTCACGTTGTCGCCAGATAATCCTAGCCAACCCTTCACCATTCCGTTGTACGCCATTTCCTACACCTTGTAGGAATGCGGATTACGCCAGCGTATTTCGTGCGCCAGTGACCGTTTATCGGAGAGAGGGACCGCCTTGAAACTCAAAGGTTTTGCGTCTTCCACAGGCCGCAAAAACCGCTCGTCAGATTTTCTCGTCTACCCGAAATTTAGCGCGAGCCTGGCGGGGGATAACAGGAAATGAAATGAGGGGGGGGGGCTGGCTCTGCCCGGCCCCTGGAAAGCGAGGTCAGTCCGGCGAATCGGCGTCCCTCGCCCGCTGGCGTCTGGCTTCCTCTTCTTCGAAGGCCGCCTTGATCTCAGCCAGGACGTCATCCACGTCGGCCTCGTGGGTGTCTTCTTCGGCATCACCGCTGAGTTCCGCATCCGGATGCAGCAGACCGCCTTCGTAGAGATCCCAGATTTCCTTGGCGTAGCGGGTGTCGGCCAGCTCCGGGGCGAACAGGGAGTAATAGCGCCGCATGTTGTTCACATCGCGTTCGAGCATGGCGCGGGCATTGTTGTTGGCGGCGGCGTCCACCGCCTGGGGCAGGTCGATGATGACAGGCCCATCTTCATCCACCAGCACGTTGAATTCGGACAGGTCCCCATGGATCAGGCCGGCACACAGCATGCGCACAATATAGCGAATCATCAGACGGTGATCTTCGCGGGCCTGCTCCGCATCCATGACCACCTCGCCAAGCCGTGGCGCCACATCACCGGCTTCATCGGTGACAAGCTCCATCAACAACACCCCTTCCAGCATGCCGTAGGTGCGGGGCACCCGCACGCCCGCATCCGCCAGACGACGCAGGGCATCCACTTCGGCACTTTGCCAGACCTTCTCCTGCTGCTCGCGTCCAAACTTGGAGCCCTTCTCCATGGCGCGGGCACGGCGGGAGTTTCGGACCTTGCGGCCTTCCTGATACTGGGCGGCTTTCTTGAAGCTGCGCTGCATGGCCTCTTTATAGACCTTGGCACAACGCACCTCATCGCCACAGCGCACCACATAGACATCCGCTTCCTTGCCACTCATGAGGCGGCTGAGGACTTCGTCGACAAGGCCATCATCGACCAGGGGCTGGAGGCGTTTTGGGGTTTTCATGGGCTCCTTTGCGGTTGTTTGCGCGTTTGTGGTTTGTCCCGGCCTTCACCGCGACTCCCCCATGTTGGGTATGACAGGATCCACTTGCTCAATAATACTGGATCACCATCTCTCGCCAAGAGTACCTGATCCATGAGTGCGCTTCTGAAGATTTCGAACCTGGCTCGCCTGTTTTTGCTTGCCCTGTTTATTGACAGCCCGGCTCACGCCGAAGAAACGCTCAGCTACCATCTGGAAACCGCGCTGGATGATGGATATTACGGCTATGCGGCGCGTACACCAGAGAATTATCGCTTTGTGATGGTCAAGGACGGCGAGCCCGTGATTTTCTATCCGAAAAACAGCGGCAGGACTTCCTGCCCGCCTAACTCCGGTGGCAAGGAGTTCTTCTTCAGCATGGGGACCAACGGGAAGATGCTGCGCGTCAAACAGGGTAGCGCCTACGCCATGCCCAGCCCTTACCAGAAGAACCAGGACACCCGGATGGGCACCCATGCCGCCGTCAGCGAGGTGCAGACCAATCAGCATTACCCTTGCAGTGGCAAGATAGTGCGAGACTAAAACGGATGATGGCAGGAAAGAGGGGAGCCTCTCTCCTGCTTGCGCCTGCCGGCTAACCCTCGCCGGAATGGTTTTCGAGATCGCAAGCCGCCTTGTCATCATCACAGGCATCCGCCTGCGCCGACTCACCCGCCTCACGCAGAATGGTGATGCCGCCGTAGATCACGATCGCGGCAATCAAGGCGCCAATGATCAGGTCGGGCAGCCGCGACCCGGTGAGCATCACCAGACCGGCGGCAGCCAATACGCCCAGGTTGGCGAGCACATCATTGGCAGAGAAAATCCACGAGGCGCGCATGTGCACCTCGCCATCGCGGTGGCGGGCCAGCAGGGCCAGGCAGGTCACATTGGCCGCCAGGGCAAGAGCACCAATGGCAATCATCAATGTGCCCTCGGGATCGCTGCCAAACCAGAACCGGCGGGCCACCTCGATCACTACCCCCAGGCCGAGAAGCACCTGCAGCACACCACTGACGCGGGCCGCCCGCACCTTGCGGCTCATGACGGCCCCAACGGCGGAGAGGCTGATCGCATAAACCGCCGCATCGGCAAACATGTCCAGGGAATCCGCCAGCAACCCGGTGGACT
The DNA here is from genome assembly GCF_009601165.1 of Alcanivorax sediminis. Classification (NCBI taxonomy): domain Bacteria; kingdom Pseudomonadati; phylum Pseudomonadota; class Gammaproteobacteria; order Oceanospirillales; family Alcanivoracaceae; genus Alcanivorax; species Alcanivorax sediminis. Next base: position 470,402 of record NZ_WIRE01000001.1, read on the forward strand.
GGGCCAGCCAACCAGTGACCAGCTCGATGACAAACATCGTCGCATTGATCGCCAACAGGATCTTCAGTACCCGGCGCTGATCACGGTTGTTGGCTTCGAAGCTGCAGTCACAGCCGGACATAGATCACTCCCAGAGTTTGGCAATACGGTGGCAAGGGCCCCACTCCACAGACAGGCCTTGCATCTAGTATAGGGCTATCGGAGTGCCCGGGAGAAAATCTGGCTACCCAGTAGCGGCATCACGGCAGCGGTCGTGACAAAATCTGGTTATAACCGTAGTGGTCTTCGCCCATCACTTGCATGCATGCGCAGCGGGAGACATCAAAGGGGATTTCACCTTCCGGGGTAGCACAAACATCTTTCCTGAAACCGTTGTACACCTTCACATCTGTGGTGGTGTAGCGTCCGGCAAAGGCCAACCGGGTATCGTCGGTGGTGATGTTGGGGTGAGAGGCGTGGGTGTTAAGCGAGGTGAAAATGATGAATTCCCCAGCCTTCATCTCCATAGAGCGGGTTTCAAATCCATCGAACAGATCGGGCACTTCGTCGAGAATCATTTCATAGGCGGCCTGCACTTTGACAAAGTTACCCGCCGTGAATCGCGCTGCATGGATTAATCGTTCGATTTTTTTCCGTGGCAGTGTCATCAGATAATTGGTCGCATGACGCTTCATCTGGTAGGTCAGATATTCAAAGCGACCATCCCGATAGGAGCCAGGAACAAAACGCATACAGCCGTTATCAATAGTCACATCTGTCAATGCCACCCAGGCCGTCAGTTGCACCATACTCTCATCCGTGTCACGGGTAGGCACGAGCTTGGGCCTGATCGATGATTCGCGGAAGGTTCCGGTCTGATGCCAGAATGTCCCCGTTGCACCCGGTGGCTTTTCGAAGAACTGGGAACGCCAGCAAAGGAGGTTATCGCCCAGCAGGCTGGCCATTCGTTGTGTAATCGGCTTGGCGGAAAGTACATCCCACAGCTCGTGGTAACGCAGGGCCTGATACAAGCCACTGTAATTCAGGTTCCACATGCCGTGGCGTTTCAATACGTCTCGCGCCCGAGCATTGCCAAAAAGCATTTCACCGCCAAAGTCTCCTGCCTGAAGTGCATAGATGTGTGCCTTCAGCGCATCGGCGTGGGAGGCAGAAAGCAGCGGATAAGGGCCAAGAATGCCATCTCTGATGAAGGTTTTTACCTCCTCTTCACTCAGATAATAACCACCATCCGTTTCCTGCCGACGATGCCCGCGGATGCGCATACCCAGATTGCGCTTGTCTTCCATGCCTTCGGTAATATTTACATCAGCTCCGACCAGTTTTTTTACCGGAGAATACGAATACTTGAGCAAGGAGAATACGACTGACGCCAGTTTCAACTTCCACGCATTAACCCCCTTCAGTGGCTGTCGATCCAGAATCGCCTCCAGAGGCTCGAAGCCACGCATCATGTCTTCCTTGATGTCATAGTGATCAAACACGGGTAACTCCATGCAGTTGTTATTCTTTTATGGAAAGGGATGAAACAGGGGTGTCATGCCTGGCTACTTCGAGATGATTTCAGCATGGGCACGGGCACCGACCTGGGCACCATTAGCGCCAGCATTCTCAGGAAGCGATAAGGCGTCACTCGTGGCCATACCACCACCATCATGGTGTCACCTGCATCACGATTGAGCACCGCATCAAAATATCGTGTCACACTGTCTTCACTGGAAAAGCGAAAGCCCTTGCGATAAAGATTTCGTCCATAGGCAGATCGACAAACCGAGGTTTCTTCGTCGTAATCCACCTCCGCACCTTTTGACATCATCTCAGCGACATATCTGGCGAAACCATAGATCCGCTGGCGCACTTTTCTTTCGCACACATAATCAATTTCAGGAATCACATTAGGCTCAACCATACGAATGATGCTCTTGTACACCGCAGGATTCTGTGTGCGCATGGCAAAGGGAACAAAACTTCTTGAGCTAATGGAGTTCAGTAGCCAGGTCAGGCAAACCATAATCGAAGCAATGCCGTTACCTTGGTGCTCTCTGGCAATGTTGACAGTATCCAGATAGATGGCATCCCGCCCCTCGTAACACAACTTCTTGACCCCACAGAAACCGACCGCCTCACCTCCCTTGTCAAGTACCAGCCAGTACTGATCAATATCACCAAAATAATTTTTTCTTGATCGAAAGTAGCTCTGGTCTTCTTTCTCGAAGGTTTCCTGGATCAGTTTTGCAGTGAACTCGAAGAGCTCCATCTTATGATTGTCACTAAAAACAAGATCCGGCTTGTTAAAGATATAGTAACGGTACTTACCGAAGGAGAACTTCCGTGCACATTCAGGAATAATTTCTTTTACTATTTTTTTGTCCATTCCCCATTCCTTTTTGCCTTATACGGCATTTGTTTTTGACAACCACCTTTTTTCAGGCAGAAATCTGAAAACGGAAAAACGAAGGAACGGGATTTTTTTACAGGTGAATTTCTGCGTCAAGATTGGCTGAAGGCAAAAATCAGAAAAAATTCAATAATGCCATTTTTAACAATGATTATGACCCGGATAACAATGCCTCATTTAAGGAAAAGTTTATAACCTTGCATTTGTATGAAAAGGCTTTTATCCAGCAAAGCGATTCGAGCCTGAAATCTCTATTGCCTGACTGCCCGCCAACCAAAACGAGCTGTGCGAAAATTGCTGACACTGATCACTGAGACAAAACAAAGGCGCCATCCGCGGCGCCTTTATTTTGATACGCATTCTCTGATCTTTTCAGCCGGTATAGTGGCGCCGAACTGGAGCGGACAACTTTTCCGGGTGACGGGGAGTCACACCGGAAAAATGTTTATAGATCTCCTCCAGGTCTGCCTCCATGTCATCACCGGGATAAATGACTACCGGAAACGAAAAGGTCTTCTTCTCGTAATCGGCCAAGGCAAGAATGATCGGCACGTTGGCGCGTTTGGCGATGTGATAGAAACCAAGCTTCCATTCCGCCGCATTGCTGCGGGTACCTTCCGGCGTTACTGCGATCAGGAGCTTGTCGCGCCTCTTGAACTCAGCCACGGTCTGGGTGACCACGCCTCCAGCCCGCCCCCGCTCGATGGGCATGGCGCCCAGCTTGTGCAGCAGCCAGCCCAGCGGCCCCTTGAACAGGCTGTGCTTGATCATGATGTTCACATCTTTCTGCAGGGCCGAACGGCTAACCAGTGCAATGACACCATCCCAGTTAGAGGTATGCGGGCCGCCAGCGATGACCGCTCGATCAATATCCGGGAAGGGGCCCGCTTTCCAGCCAGCCAGGCGCAACAAGGCCTGAGCGATGATCTGAGCCAGCGGGGTACGCGTCTTTCTAGATAGCTGTGATGACGACATGACTGCCTTTGGTATGCAAAAAATGAAGTGTACCGATCCGAACCGGTTTGCGCATTGAGGGAAAGTAAGGGGGCATCTTCCCAGTGGAATCTTTTATCAACCGGCCAGAGCAAGCCACTCCTGCATCATGCTGTAGCTGAGCCCCCAGATGCAGTAATCCTGATAGCGGCAGCAGGGAAAGGTCAGCGTCCCCAGCGGCGTATTCACCGGCAGGGTGGAGTGATTCACCGGATCCGACAGGTAATCAAGCGGTATCCATACCCCGCTACGGGCTTCGTGGTTGAGGGTCAGAGCCGCATCACCCTGCCAGCGAAACACATGCGGGGTCACGACCATGGGGCGCCAACGGCTGTGGTGACGAGTGAGCAGGTCAGACAGGCGGGCCTGGTAGCGCCCTCCGGCATACAGATCCAGGCCGGTTTCTTCCCGCGTTTCGCGCATGGCGGTGTCACGGCTGGAGGTGTCGCTGGCCTGCAGACGGCCACCGGGAAACGCCATATCACCCGACCAGGGATCCCCCTCCCGGCGCGCCCGCTGGATAAACAGCAATGCTTCTTGCCCGGGATCATCGCGCTGCACCAGCGCCACTGCCGCACGGGTCACATGACGCCGAAACGGCAGTTTCTGTGGACGAACCTTCTTTAGCCAGGCCAGATCAGGCACACAAACACCTTGCAGTTTAGTAATCCACCAAGCTTAGCACTGAACCCGCCAGACATTCCGCGCCAGTCGCGCCAGAACCTACTGCGCCAGGAACAGCGCCACTGCCAGCAGCATCCCCAGCAGGGCAACGCCCACATTGACCACGATACCCCAGCGGGCCGCATACCCTTCTGGAAAGTCTGAAGGTTTCAGCGTCGACAGGAAGCGCGCGTACTGGCGGGACGCAAAGATCGCCACCCCCGCGCCGATCAGAATAAACAGCAGCCCTACCAGCACCGTGATGCTCTGTGGCAGCCGGTCTGGTGACTCAGCCGCCAGCATCTGCATCAGCATGCCGGACCGTTCCACCAGAAAGCCGAAGGCGATGAGCGCAATGCTGGTGCGGTTCCAGGCCAGCAGGGTGCGCTCTGCCGCAAACAGGACTCGGGGGTCTTTCTCTTCTGACATGGTCGTTTCACCTTCCGGGTACAGTGTCATCAGCATAGCGAAGCCGCCAGCGGCACAACACATGGGCAACGCCGCGAGCGGTTACCGACCATCCGATATCATGAATTTAGATGGACAGGCACGCAGAATACCTATACCTTACCAGTTAGCTAAAAGATTGCGCTTGAATCACGTACTCCATTTCGTTGTTTTCTCTGTATAACTCGTCCTGCAGTCCTGAAGTCCAAGTCACCGTTTTTCAGCTACACCTATAAACTTCATTCTCAGGAATATTGCTATGTCTACAGTTAAAGGCACCGTTAAGTGGTTCAACGAAGCTAAAGGTTTTGGTTTCCTGGAGCAGGAAAACGGCCCGGACGTTTTCGCTCACTTCAGCGCCATCACTGGTTCCGGTTTCAAGACCCTGGCCGAAGGTCAGGCAGTTGAGTTCACCGTGACTCAGGGCCCGAAAGGCCCGCAGGCTGAGAACATTGTTGCTCTGTAAGCAACTGTTCCAGTAAAAAAAGGCGCCTTCGGGCGCCTTTTTTTGTGCCTGCCGCCCAGCCCCTCTCAGACAGCGCAAGGCGCCAATGTCGTTGGCCCTGGCCATGACAAACCCCAAGCCTCCTCTCCCGCATCACCTCCCAGGCCATGGTTCACTTGGCACCCGATCTTCATCCAGCAGAATTTCTTGAGAGCATTACAGGGACTTCCTGTTATGTTTCCGGGATGAGTGATGCCCAAGCCAATACCACACCGACGCTGGATACGGCCCGCACGTACCTTGTGTATGACGGTGACTGCCCGGCCTGCCGTCACTATGTCCGCTTTGTGCGCTTCCGCGATGCTGTTGGCGTGGTAGAGCTGATTAATGCGAGGGAAGCAAACGAGTGGGTGGCGCATTTACGGCTGCAGGGCATGCCCCTGGATGATGGCATGGTACTGGTGTATGCCGGCCGCTATTTTCACGGTGCTGATGCGATTCACCAGATGGCCCTGCTGGCCAACCGGTCTGGGTGGTTCAACCGGGCGACTGCGTGCCTGTTTCAATCGAGGCGCTTGACCGGGTTTCTTTATCCCATTCTAAAAACCCTTCGCAACGCCCTGCTTTGGACATTGCGGCGTAGCAAAATCGATTCATGACACGTCGAGCAGAGCTCTTCCGTCACGACATTGTATTGATTCGAAGCGTTTTACCCCCCCCATCAAAAAGCGGTGTGGATTGCCCACAAAGCAAAAAACACCGGGGCAATCAATGGTCACGTCCCCACCGCCATGAAAGCTGCCGCAGCCCGATCCGTTGGGCTTCTCCCCTGTCATACGCTTCATGCTAGAGTGAACCGGCGAAAAGGGATTCGGTGACGCTCACCGACAAACATACGGAGAAATTCTGCCATGCGCTGGATCAAACTGGGCCTGCCTCTAACCACCCTTCTACTCGGCGCGTGCGACGACGCACAGCCACCAGCAGCGCCCCCTCCAGAAGTGTTTGTGGTCACCGCCAGCGAGCAACCTTATCAACCCGAACGCACCTTCTCAGCCCGGATCGATTCCCGCAGCGACGTGAATATCACCGCCCAGGTGTCCGGCAAACTCACCGCCGTGCATTTCCGGGAAGGGGACAATGTGGACGCAGGGGCACCGCTGTTTGATATCGATCCGGCGCCTTACAAGGCCGCGCTGGACCGGGCAAAGGCGGAACAGGAGCGGGCTCGTGCCACCCTGGCAGATGCAAAGAGCAACCTGCAACGTGCCAACAAGCTGATCGAAAAGGGCTACATCTCAGATTCCGAGTACGACACGCTGAAAACCCGCAAGCTGGAAGCGGAAGCGGCAGAACAATCTGCCAGAGCGGCGATGGAAAGTGCCCAGGTGGATCTCTCCTACACTCATATTTCGGCGCCACAGGCAGGTCGCGTCGGCCGCTCTGTGGCCTCCGTGGGTGATGTGGTCAGCCCTTCCTATGGCACACTCACCACGCTGGTGGGGGGCAACGATATGCAGGCCGTATTCCAGATTCCGGAACGACTGCTCACCGACGCCGCCATGAGCGACAACCAGCCCAAGGCCAGCGACATCGAAGTGGGCCTGATCATGCCTAACGGCAGCGAGTATCCGTACACCGGCAACATCGTCTATGTGTCTAACCGGGTGAACACCAATACCGGCACAGTGGAAGTCCGCGCCGCCATGCCCAACCCGAAAGATCTGCTGCGCCCCGGCATGTATGTGCAGGCGCAAGTACGCCTCAAGGAAAGCCTGAGTGGCTTGATGATTCCCCAGGCGGCACTTCAGGTGGACCAACAGGGCACCTATGTCTTCACTGTGAATGAGAATAACCGGGTGCTGCGCACCAACCTGCAAACTGGCGAGCGTTTTGGCGAAAACGTTCTGGTCACGGAAGGCATGCAAGCGGGCGCCAAAGTGATACTGCAGGGTATCCAGAAAGTGCGCCCCGGCAGTGAAGTCGTGGTATCCGACTACAAGCCGGCGACCCAGGCCCACACGGGAAGCCAGCCGATACCCGCGACAGACACAAACGACGAGGAAACCAGCAACGGGAGTGATGCCCCGTGATCAGTGACGTTTTTATTCAGCGTCCCAAACTGGCCATGGTGGTGGGGCTGGTGATTACCTTCACCGGCTTGCTGGCCATGAAACTGCTGCCAATTTCCGAATACCCGGAAGTGGCGCCACCGCAGATTTCCGTCAGCGCCAGCTGGCCCGGCGCCTCCGCTGCCATCATGGAAGAGTCCGTGGGGCAAGTGATTGAGGATGTGGTCAACGGGGTGGAAGGTATGGACTACATGTCGTCCAGCTCCTCCAACAACGGCAGTTACAGCCTCGCCATCACCTTTGAAGTGGGTGAAGACCCGGACATGGCACTGGTACGCGTGCAAAACCGGGTCAAGCTGGCCGAGCCGTCCCTGCCCGCGGAAGTGCGCGCCCAGGGCCTGACCATCGACAAGCGCTCACCGGACATACTCTTCACCATCAACCTCTACTCGCCGGACGGCTCCCTTGATGAGTTGTTCATTGCCAACTACAGCCTGCTCAATGTGCAGAACCCGCTCAAGCGGGTGGACGGCATTGCCGATGTCAGCGTATTCAGTGCCGCGGACTATTCCATGCGCCTGTGGATGGACCCGCCAAAGATGACCGCACTGGGCATTACCCCGGACGATATTGGCAATGCCCTGCGCGAGCAGAACGTACAGACCCCGGCAGGCAAGATCGGCGCGCCGCCCTTCGAGGGCAAGCTGAGTACCGAATATGCTCTGCAAATGGAGGGCCGCCTCAAGGACGTGAAAGAGTTCGAGAACATTATCCTGCGCGCCGATGAAAACGGTGGCATGGTGCGCCTGGGTGACGTCGCCCACATCGAGCTCGGTCAGCTCTCCTACAGCATTGCGGCCAATTATCAAAACCATCCCACCACGGTGATGGCGGCCTACCTGTCTCCCGGTGCGAACGCCCTGGCCACCGGTGACGCCCTCAAGCAGGCACTGGAAGACCTCAGCACCACCTTCCCGGATGGCCTCGATTACGCCATTGGCTACGACACCACCCGCTATGTGGAAGTGGCCATTCGCCAGGTCACCAGCTCGCTGCTGATGGCGGTGGGACTGGTGATTCTGATTACGTTTATTTTCCTCGGCGACTGGCGCCCGACGCTTGTTCCCACCGTGGTGATTCCGGTGTCCCTGATCGGCACCCTGGCCGTTATGCTGGTCGCCGGCATGACCATCAACACCATCACCCTGTTTGGCCTGATCCTCGCCATCGGGATCGTGGTGGACGATGCCATCCTGGTGGTGGAAAACACCGACCGCCACCTCAGCGAAGATCCCAACCTGTCCACCCGTGATGCGGTGAGCCGCACCATGGAGGAAGTCACCGGCCCGATCATTGCCACCACCCTGGTACTGCTCGCCGTGTTCGTTCCCGTGGCGCTGATGCCTGGCATCAGCGGCATCATGTACAACCAGTTTGCCGTCACCATCTGTGTGGCGGTGGTGTTGTCATCCGTATGCGCACTGAGCCTGAGCCCGGCGGTGGCCAGCCTGGTGCTGCGCCGTGGCAAGGCGGAGGCCGGCTGGTACCGGCTGTTCAACAAGGGCTTTGCCAAGGTTACCGACGGCTACTCCCGTATTGTCGGCGGACTGTTGGGCCGCCGCGGCCTGACACTGGCGCTGTATGCGCTGCTCATGGTCGGGCTGTTCTTCGGTGCACGCGCCGTGCCCACCGGCTTTGTGCCGATGGAAGACAAGGGCCTGCTGCTGGTGAACGTACAGCTTCCCGATGCCGCCTCCATCAACCGTACCGAAGCGGTGGTGGAAGAGGTACAGAAGATGCTGGCTGCCGATCCCGCCGTGGAATCTGCCACCATGATCGCTGGTTTTTCCATGCTCACCGGCGGCGTGCAAAGTAATGGCGGTACCGGCTTCGTGGTACTCAAGCACTGGGATGACCGTCCGGACTTCAAGGACATTTCCCTGGCCGTGTCCGCGCGGATTACCCAGCAAGCTTACAAGACCATCCCTGAAGCGCAGATTCAGGCCTTCCCGCCCCCGTCGGTGCCCGGCATGGGGGCCGTTGGCGGCCTGGAGCTGGTACTGGAAGACACCCTCGGCCGCAGCCACGCGGAGCTGGCCGGAGCCATGCAACTGCTGGTCGCGGCCGCTAACGAGTCCCCCCTGTTCAGCAGCGCCTATTCCAGCTTCCGCGCCAATGTGCCCATGTATCGTATCGACATTGACCGCAACAAGGCCAAAACCCTGCAGGTGCCCCTGACCAACGTCTTCACTGTGCTGCAAAGCCAGCTGGGCTCCAGCTACATCAATGACTTTTCCCTGTTCGGCCGCACCTTCCGGGTGATGATGCAGGCCGACCCGGACTACCGCTCTGACCTGAAAGATATCGAGCAGCTGTATGCCCGCAGCAGCAACGGTGACATGGTGCCGCTATCCACCCTGCTCACGGTGAGCCCGGTACTCGGCGCGGACATCAGCAACCGCTATAACCTCTACCGTTCTGCCATCCTGCGGGCTTCACCGGTGACTGGCGTCTCCAGTGGTGATGCCATGCAGGCGCTGGAAAAAATCGCTGCGCAGGTACTGCCGCAGGGTTATCAGGTGGAGTGGACCGGTCAGAGCTATCAGGAGAAGAAGGCCGGTAACCAGATTGGCATCGCGTTCATTCTGGCCATGGTCTTCATTTATTTGTTCCTGGTCGCCCAGTACGAAAGCTGGTCGGTACCCGCCGCCATCATTCTGGTGGTGCCGATTGCCGTGGCGGGCGCCATTGGCGGGCTGTTGATGGTGGGGCAGGTTGGCATCCCGCAGCTGGGAGCGCTGGATCTGTTTGCCCAGGTGGGGCTGGTGCTGCTGATTGGCCTCGCCGCCAAGAACGCCATCCTGATCGTGGAGTTCGCCCGCGAGCGACGAGAGCAGGAGGGGCTGTCGATCCTCGAAGCCGCCGCCGAAGCCGGGCGACTGCGATTCCGGGCCGTATGCATGACCGCCCTGTCCTTTGTGCTGGGCATCCTGCCGCTGGCCTTTGCCAGCGGCGCGGGCATGTTCAGCCAGCTTTCACTCGGTCATACCGTGATGTGGGGCATGCTGGCAGCGCTGCTGATTGGAACCCCGATGATTCCTGCCTTCTATGCCATCGTGCAGGGCACCCGGGAGAGCCTGAAGCGCAAGTTTTTCAAGTGAACAAAATTCATCGCTCTGCCACAATGCCAGACCGATACCAAGAATGATAAAAACTCGACAAAAAAGGAGAGTGCCCATGAAAAAAAGGATTTTGTTGCTGCCCATCCTGATGTTGATGGGATTATCCGGCACCACCGGCGCAGAAGAAGCCGCGGCCGAGAAAAAGCAACCCAACATCCTGGTGATCTGGGGCGATGACATCGGTTGGCAAAATGTCAGCGCCTACGGCATGGGCACCATGGGCTACACGACGCCAAACATCGACCGCATCGGCAAGGAAGGTATTCGCTTCACTGATCACTATGCCCAGCCTTCCTGCACCGCCGGGCGCGCCGCCTTTATTACCGGTCAGTACCCGATCCGCTCTGGCATGACCACCGTGGGCCAGCCTGGCGATTCCTTGGGTCTGCAGGCCAAGTCACCCTCGCTGGCAGCAGTACTCAAGGACGCCGGATATGCCACCGGCCAGTTTGGCAAGAATCACCTCGGCGACCGCAACGAGCACCTGCCCACCGTCCATGGCTTTGATGAGTTCTTTGGCAATCTCTATCACCTGAACACCCAGGAAGAGGCCGAGCAACGGGATTACCAGCGTTTCGCCAAGGCCTATTCCGGTGACCTGGAAAGCTATGAGAAAAAATTCGGTACCCGTGGCGTGCTGCACTGCTTTGCCACCGACAAAAAGGACGGCAGCAAGGATCCGCGCTTTGGCGTCATGGGCAAACAGAAGTGTGAAGACACCGGCCCTCTTACCCAGGAGAGAATGAAAAATTTCGATGCCGCGGAAGTGATTCCCAAAGCGGAAGATTTCATGAAGCAGGCCAAGGACAACGACAAGCCGTTCTTCGTCTGGCTGAACACCAGCCGCATGCATCTCTATACCCGCCTTGATGACAAGTGGCGCTATGCTGCTGAAGAGTACACCTCTGAAGCGGATTATCATGGCTCCGGCATGCTGCAGCACGACCACGATATCGGCATGGTGCTGCAATGGCTGAAAGATAATGGCCTGGATGAGAACACCATCATTTGGTACTCCACCGACAATGGCCCCGAGCACAGCTCCTGGCCCCACGGCGCCACCACCCCGTTCCGCGGCGAGAAGATGACGACCTACGAAGGCGGTGTCCGGGTGCCGTCCATGCTGCGCTGGCCTCAAGCCATTCAGGAACCGAAGGTGCTCAATGGCATTCAATCCCACATGGACATGTTCACCAGCCTGGCGGCCGCCGCAGGCGTGGATGATGTGAAAGACCAGGTGATGAAGGCCAAGAAACAGCCCATTGATGGCGAGAACAACTTGCCCTACTGGCTGGGCGAAGCAGATCAGTCTGCTCGCAACCACATCTTTTACTACTACGAGTCCAAGCTGACCGCCGTGCGCATGGGACCATGGAAATTCCACTTCTCCACCAAGGAAGACTATTACGCCAATGTGGTGGGCCGCACCGTACCGCTGGTCTTCAACCTGCGGATGGATCCCTTCGAGAGTTATGACAATTCTGACTCTTACGGCCACCTCATGCAGAAAGTCTCGTGGCTGATTCAGCCCATGGGAGAACTGATGGGACAGCATCTGCAAAGCCTGGCCAAATACCCGCCGGTGCAAGGCGGCAAGAGTTTTGACATGTCCAACGTGGTCGAAGAGTTCATCAACAAGGGCAAGCAATAAGTCTAGCTGGCGGCTGGCACCTGCCAGTCCATCGTTTAATGCGCACTACCCGCAAGGAGCGTAACCATGCTCAAACGAACCTTACTCCTTCCCCTTATGCTTCTGCTGGGGATAGCCAATACCGCCTGTGCAGAAACCACCGCCAGCGAAGAAAAGCGCCCCAACATCCTGGTGATCTGGGGTGATGATGTGGGCATGTGGAATATCAGCGCCTACCATCGCGGCATGATGGGCGGCACCACCCCCAACATCGATCGCATCGCCAACGACGGCATGATCTTCATGGATCACTATGCCCAGGCCTCCTGCACTGCTGGCCGAGCAGCCTTCATCACCGGCCAGTACCCCATGCGTACCGGCCTGAGCACGGTGGGCCTGCCCGGCGCCGAGCAGGGCCTGCAGGCCAAGGATGTCACACTGGCACAGCTGCTCAAGGAAAAGGGATATGTCACCGGCCAGTTCGGCAAGAACCATCTCGGCGACCGTGACGAGCATCTGCCCACCGCCCACGGCTTCGATGAATTCTTCGGCATTCTCTATCACCTCAATGCCGGCGAATACGCAGAGCAGGTTGATTACCCCAAGAACCCCGAAAAATACAACATGAAGCTGCGCGGCGTGACCCATTCCTGGGCTCAGGAAGATGGCAGCCAGAAGATTGAAGATCTTGGCCCCTTTGGTCGTGAGCGTCAGCGCACTCTGGATCAGGAAGTACTGGAACAGAGCCAGCGCTTCATCAAGGATGCAGTGGAGGCCGACAAGCCTTTCTTCGTGTGGCATAACACCACCCGCATGCATTACCGCACCAACCTGACCAAGGACTATGACGGCAAAAGCGGGTATGGCATTTACGCCGACGGCATGATGGAAATGGACGATGATGTGGGCGCCCTGCTGGATCAGCTGGAAGAGCTGGGCGTGGCCGACAACACCATCATCATGTTCTCCACCGATAACGGTGCCGCATCCAACTCCTGGCCGGATGGAGGCAATCAGCCGTTCCACGGTGAGAAAGGTGTCGGTGGCTGGGAAGGTGGCTTCCGTGTGCCCATGCTGGTGAAGTGGAAAGATCATATTCCTGCCGGCGTTTCCACCGGGGAATTCATGACCATGGAAGACTGGCTGCCGACCTTCATGTCCTGGGTCGGCGAACCGGATCTGAAAGAAGCGCTGCTCAAGGGCAAGAAAGTGGGCGGCAAGAAGTACAAGGTCCATCTGGATGGTTACGACCAGAGCGACTTGCTGTTGAACAAGGGCAAGACCAAGCGCAAGGAGTTCTACTATTTCACTGAGACCACCTTCCACGGTCTACGCTATGGCGACTGGAAACTGTTGTTCATCGATCAGGAAGAATGGTTCCGCGGCCAGCAGGTTCCGCTGACTTCACCCTTCATCATCAACCTCAAGCAGGACCCTTTCGAGCGCTTTATCCATTCCCGTGGCTATGATGAGTGGGCCGAAAACCGCAGCTGGATTCTTGGCCCCGCGGCAGCTCAGATCGGGCAGTTCGTGCAGTCCTTCAAGGACTTCCCGCCCACCCAGGAAAGCATGTCGGTTCAGGTCACTGACATTTCCAAAATGATCAGCGAGCAGTCCCACAGCCGTTAGCCTCTCTGCGGCCGCCACAGGCTGCACGCAACATGCAACACGAAAAACCTTCGCGCCAGGCATCCCTGGCGCGAAGGCGCCTCTGAATAACGCCTTGCGTGCTCAGCGTGCAAGGAGTTATTCAGAGGCCCCCTAAGTCGAGAAGGCTTTCGCGGTGGAACCACCGCTCCCACAGAACACATCCACACGCTCGACTGCCATTCCCCTTTCCCCGACAGGTCTGTAATACTGGTTTTCTGATTCGTCTTTCATTACCAGGTTCGTTCATGTCCAAGCGCAAGGCGCAGCGCCACAAGAAGCAAACCAACAGCTCACCCAATGCAGAGCCAACAGATAACGGCATGAAGGTGTCGCCCCTACAGAAAGGTCTGCTGCTGGTGGCACTGCTGGCGCTGGCAGGCGTCATCATGGTGTCAGTACTGCCCCGGGATTTTTTCGCTTCCGATAGCTCCACCACGTCAAACAAGCCTGCAACGACTCCGTCGGATAAACCCCTGCCGCCGCAAGCCAGCTTTACCGGCGCAGCCCATTGTGGCCAGTGTCACCAAAACGAAGTGGAAGACTGGCAGGGCTCGCATCATGATCTGGCCATGCAACCGGTGAACAGCGAAACGGTGCTTGGCGATTTTTCCGATACCACCTTTACTGCCGACGGCGTGCGCAGCCAGTTCTTCCGCGATGGCAACGACTTCAAGGTGCGCACCGATGGCCCTGACGGCTCGTTGCAGACCTACACCCTGCGCTACACTTTCGGCGCCGATCCGCTTCAACAATATCTGGTGGAGTTTCCCGGCGGCCGACTGCAGGTACTGGGCATTGCCTGGGACAGTCGCGCAGCCGAAGAGGGCGGTCAGCGCTGGTTCCAGCTTTACCCGGATCAGGGCGTGAATCACGAGCACCGCCTGCACTGGACCCAGCGCTCACAGAACTGGAACTTCATGTGCGCCGAGTGCCACTCCACCCATCTTGAAAAAAACTACAACCCGGTAGATGACAGCTACGCCACTACCTGGTCCGATATCGATGTCACCTGCGAAGCCTGCCATGGCCCTGCCTCCAACCATTTGTTGTGGAGTGATCCACAGCAGCGAGCGCAGTACGATTTCGGTGACACCCTTGGACTCACCCATCTTTTTCAGGAAAGGGACGGCGTGAAATGGCAGCGCAGTGCCAACAACAAACCGGTGCGCAGCCACCCTCTCACCACTGAAACCGAGATCCAGGCCTGCGCCGCCTGCCACTCCCGTCGCTCGCAACCCTTCGAAGATGACCGTACCGGCCAACCGCTGATGGACAGCTTCCTGCCCGCTACTCTGGATGAGGGCCTCTATCATGCCGATGGCCAGGTGGACGATGAAGTGTTCGTCTACGGCTCCTTCGTGCAGAGCCTGATGTATGACAAGGGGGTTACCTGCAGCGACTGCCACAACCCACACAGCCTTGAACTCAAAGCTGACGGCAACAATCTGTGCCTGCAATGTCATGAACCTGTCTATGGCACACCGGAGCATCATTTCCATGAACAAAACGGGCAAGGCAGCCAGTGTGTGGACTGCCATATGCCAGCGAAAACCTTCATGCAGGTGGACGCCCGTCGCGATCACAGTTTCCAGATTCCGCGCCCGGATCTGAGCGAGGCATTGGCCACACCCAATGCCTGCAACCAGTGCCATACCGAGCAGGACGCCAGCTGGGCCAAAGATAAACTGCAGCAGTGGTACGGGCATCTGCCACAAGGACATCAACAGTTTGCCGGGATACTGCATGCCGCTCGCCAGGGTGAAGCATCCGTACGTGATCTCACCGGCCTTCTCGGCAACCCCGGCCAGCCGGATATTGCCCGCGCCACCGCCGCACGTCTGCTGGCACCGCAACTCACTGGTGAGGCAGTACAGGCCCTGGCGCGAGCACTCAACAATGACAACCCGCAGATTCGTCAGGCCGCCATCACCTCATTGCAGCCGCTGCCCCTCAATCAACGTTGGCCCCTGCTCAGCCCCTTGCTGAGCGATTCGCACAGGGTGGTGCGCATTACTGCAGCCGAAGCTCTGGCGGACGTGCCGGTCAATGAGGTGCCAGCTGCCCTGCAGCGCCCGCTGATGAATGCCTTCAATGAGTTCGAGCAGGCCCAGACACACAATGCCGACACCCCCGGCGCACAAGTGAAACTGGGCAACTTCCTGCTGGCACAGGGTTACCCCGACCGGGCTGAACAGGCTTATCAACAAGCATTGAAACTGGATCCACACTGGACCGCTGCCTACGTCAACATGGCAGATCTTTACCGCAGCCATGGCAACGATGAGGCGGGTGAACAATTGCTTCAACAAGGCCTCAAGCTGCAACCGGTACAACCGGACCTGTTGTTCGCCTTGGGTCTATTGAAAGTCCGCCAGCAGCAATATCAGGCCGCCCTGCCATACCTGCACGACGCAGCCAAAGGGCAGCCACAGAACAGCCGCTACCAGTATGTCTATGCAGTGGCACTGGACAGTGTGGGGCAGCGAGACAAGGCTGTGGCGTGGCTGAAGCAGGCAAGAACCTCGCCGGAGATTGAGCAGTTGTTGGCGCAGTGGGAGGGATGAGCGAGCTACGAGCTATCAGAATTGTGTTTACCCGATAACTGCCATCACTGCGAAGCCGCTGTAGGAGCTCTCTGTGCTCGTCAGGGTCTGCCTGCAAGCGATCCGAGCTTTAGCGGGTTATAATAGTATCGAGTTTCGAGAAGAGAGTTTCGAAAGGCATAAACCCCTAAACTCGTATCTGGCCGCCGTTTTTGGATTTTCGAAACTCGTTACTCGTCACTCGCTTCTGGAATCCTTACCTGGCCGGGGATCGGATCGCTTGCAGGCATACCCTGACGAGCACAGAGAGCTCCTACAGCGGCATCCTGGATCGCCGCATCCCCATCCGTTACGAATGCACCCGGCCTGTGCGCTTGTGAAATTTAAAGCCTGTTGCGTAAAGCGTGCTGCATGTTGCGTCTATTAGCGCCCACAAAAAACCCGGCGATTTGCCGGGTTTTTTTGTGGGCGCTAAAAGACAATCACTTGATCATCTTCTTGATCATGTTCACCTTGTCCAGATACGGCGCGTAGCGCATCTTGATATCGAACAGGGTCGTCGCCTTGAGGATGCCGCGCTGATGGGAGAACACGTCGAACGAGCTCTTGCCGTGGTAAGCGCCCATGCCGCTCTCACCCACCCCGCCAAACGGCAGATTCGGGTTGGCCACGTGCATCACCGTGTTGTTGATACAACCACCACCGAACTGGGTGTTGGCCAACACGAACTGCTCCACATCCTTGCTTTCGGTGAACAGATAAAGTGCTAATGGATGCTCCGGCAACTTCTTGATGTTGCCGATCAACTCTTCCATAGAGGAGTACGTCAGCATGGGCAGTACCGGACCGAAGATTTCTTCCTGCATGACGGCATCATCCATGGTCACATCTTTGAGCAGGGTCGGGGCGATAAAACGCTGACGGGCATCGGTCTGACCACCCGCCAGCACCTTGCTCTTGTCGATCAGGCCAGCAACACGTTCGAAATGACGGTCGTTGATCATGCGGCCCAGATCCGGGCTCTGCAGCGGGCTATCGCCGAACCATTCCTTCAGGGTCGCCACCAACTCTTTCTCGAAGGCTTCCTTGATGTCCTTGTGAACATGCAGGTGATCCGGCGCCACGCAGGTCTGACCCACGTTCATCATCTTGCCTGCCAGGGTCCGGCGCGCAGCGATCTTCAGGTTGGCATCCTTGTGGATGATGGTCGGACTCTTGCCGCCCAGTTCCAGTGTCACCTTGGTCAGATGCTTTGCTGCAGCCGCCATGACAATACGGCCCACACGCGGGCTACCGGTAAAAAAGATGTGATCGAAGCGCTGCCCCAGCAGGGCATTGGTCACTTCGGTACTGCCCTTGAAGGTCGCCACAAACTCATCGTTGAAGCATTCCTTCATCATCTTCTCGACCACATTCGCTACAGAGGGGTTCAGGGAAGACGGCTTGAGCACTGCCGTGTTACCGGCAGCAATGGCACCGATCAGCGGTTGCACCAGCAGCAGGAAAGGATAGTTGTACGGCCCCATCAGCATGGTCACACCCTGAGGCACGGACTCAATGCGGCTACGACCCGGCTGTGCCCACAGAGTGGTCGCCACGCGTTTGGGTTTCATCCAGCTCTTGAGATGCTTGATGGTGTGCTTGAGATCCTCGTACGCGGTGCTGATTTCGATATAGGCTTCGAACTCCGGACGACCGATATCGGCTTTCAGTGCTTCCTGAATGTCAGTCTGGTACTTCACCAACGCACTTTTCAGCTTTTTCAGCTGCTGGATACGGAACTCATAGCTCCGGGTGGCACCGGATTCAAAATAACGGCGCTGTTTGGCGACCGCGTCTGCCGCCCAGTCCTGGGACTGATTGATGGTCTTGTCGTCGAGTACCGCACCCATGGTTTGCCTCCTTGATATGCCTGCAATCACTGCAATTGGAGACAGAGTGTTTCACGGGTATCAAAACCGCACCATGAGATTAGTTTCATTCAACTGACCAAAAACACCACATGGATAAATGGCAGCGGCAGTAAAAGAAACATCACTGATCATGCTGTATATTTTTGGCACGAATAGATTCCAACCAACGGTGTCTCCGCCATTCCGGAGTACACGGGGTCGGACTCATGGCAGGCGACACCCAATTCACTTAGTATCAGACAGACTCAGGCAGGTGGCTTCTACTCGTTCCCCGCTCAAACACGCATCAAGGCATGATGAATATGGATATTCTCCCTCTTTCACGCGTTCTGAAAAGCCTTGGCAGACCCGTGCTGGCCGTGCCGCTGGCTGCCGCCCTGTTCAGTGGCTGCGCCACCACAAACTCCGCAGACACCCCGGACACCCGTAGCGCCAACCCGCGTACGCTGGCGTCCCTGGCCCTGCCCGTGGACCAGCAGGCATGCTACGACCGTGACAGGGAGCCCTTCACCCCACTGGTGGACGCGCACTTTCACCCGCGCCCCTTTGGCGGTGCCGCCATTCCCCCGCAAAAACTGCACGCCATGCTGGAGTCCCAGGGGGTCCGTTTCGTGAATTACTTTGGCATCGGCCAGATCCTGGAAATGGATTCCGGCTGTAGCTACTACCTGGATTGTCCGGGCGTCACTGCCATGCCCAGCATCAAGAATGACTTCGTCAACGGCATGGAAACCGTGGCCTACCCCAGTGACAACCTGCACATCACCCTGTCGATGACGTTCATGGACCTGGCGCACCCGGACAACATCGTTGAACTGATCGAGCTTTACGATCGCGAGTATCCCGGCATGTTCAGCTGGAGCGGCGAGCTGAATGTGATGAAGCAGGCACTGCTGAAGAACAACCATGAGCCCGCCACCCTGGAGAGCATCGACCAGTGGGCGCCGTTCATGGCGGTGCTGGAAGAGCGCGGCATCCCCGTGACACTGCATTCGGACCTGGGCAACGATGCCAACCCCACCCAGTTCCTGCCACTGATGAAACATGTGCTGGAGACCTACCCCGACAACAAGATCGTCTGGGCACACATGGGACTGTCCAAGGAACTGAGCCACATGAACCCCAGACAACATGTGGCCATCATGAAGGAACTGCTGGACAGCTATCCGCACCTGATGCTGGATATCTCCTGGGACGTGCTCTACAACGAATATCATCAGTGGGGCGATATTTATGTGCCGTTCCTCAATGAATACTCCACCCGCATTCTCCCCGGCACGGACTTTGTCGCCGCTGGCTACAAGCCGGATGACCAGTACGCCAAAGAGCTGGACGTGACCAGCCGGGTGCTCAAGGTGCTGGATGACCAGGCCTTCCAGAATATCGCCTTGGGCGATAACTTCTTCCGTTTGATGGAGCTGGATTATCACGCCCCTACTGTCTGCCCGGCAGGCATCAACCGCTGATTAAGAAGGGACTCGGGAATGCGAAAATTAGCCACCTTTTCGGCAGCGCTCTGCGCCGCCACACTGGCATCCACTGCCGCAGCAGAAACCGGTTCGCCTAACGTGGAGCAACAGCTCCAGGAACTGAAAACACTGCGCCAAAACCTGGAACAGCAAAGCCAACAATTCGACCTGCGTATCCAGCAGCTGGAAACCGAACTGTATGGCGAAAGTGCAGCGTCTGCTGCCGCTCCCGCCGACAATCCTGGGCGCAGCCTTGGCTATCGTCCTGGCAAGGGCTTCAACCTGTTCAACTCGGATAGGGGTGAAGTGAATTTTGGAGTATTCAGCTATACTCGCTATCTCAATCAGAAAGATTTTGAGCGCACCTACACCAACAGTTTCGGCGCCACCTCGGACATTGATCCGCGCAATGATTTCCAGTTCCAGAAGGTCAACATCAGCTTCAAGGGGTGGATCTTCGATCCCAAGCTGAACTACCTGTTCTACACCTGGACCTCCAATACCAGCCAGGGCGACCCGGCCCAGGTGGTGGTGGCCGGCAACCTGAGTTACCACTTCAACCCTGCATTCAAGTTGTATGCGGGCATTGGATCCATGCCCTCCACCCGCTCCACCAACTACAGTTTCCCGAACTGGCTGAAGAACGACCATCGCACCCTTGCCGATGAGTTTTTCCGTGGTTCCTACACCACCGGCATCTGGGCCGAAGGCAAGATTGCTGACGGCTTGATGTACCGCGCCATGCTTGGCAATAACCTGAGCCAGTTGGGTGTTAGCGGTAACCAGCTCGATGACGGCCTCAACACGGCATCCGGTTCACTCTGGTGGATGCCCACTACCGGCGAGTTCGGCCCCGGCGAGGGCCTGGGGGATTATGAATTCCATGAGCAACTCGCCACTCGCTTCGGCGTTCACTTCACCCATAGCCGAGAGGATGCCCAGTCCCAACCGGGTACCAACTCATTCGAAAACTCCCAGATCCGGCTCTCTGACGGCACCCTGATCTTCCAGGCCAACCCGTTTGGTAATGGCAGTGCCATTAATCAGGCCACTTACCAGATGGCTGCCGCCAATGCCGGCTTCAAATACCGTGGCTGGTTCCTCGAGGCTGAGTACTATCATCGCTGGGTAGACAAGTTTGATGCCACCGGCCCACTTCCAGTGAATGAACTGGATGACAAGGGCTATCAGGTTCAGGCGGCCATGATGGCCATTCCCAAGGTACTGCAACCCTATGTGGCCTATTCGGAAATCCAGGGCGAATACGGCACCCCCCATGATCTGAGCGTGGGTTTCAACTGGTTCCCGTTCAAGCGCAAGGAGTTCCGTTTCAACGTGCAGGGGCTGTACCTGAAAGATTCTCCGGTGGGCTACAGCAGTGTGCCCTTCCAGGTGGGGGCCAACGGCTGGGCCTTTACTACGGATATGGTATTGGCGTTCTAGATAGGCAAAGCACTTGCCAATGCTGCTGCGGGAGCCTGCCAGCAGGCGATCCGAGCGACCGCGAGGAAAGCGTTTCGAGTAGCGAGCAACGAGTACCGAAAGACAAAAACAACACCGGATCCTGCGCCCGGATTTTTGATTTTCGTTACCCGAAACTCGTCACTCGCAACTGGTTTCCCTTACCTCGCAAAGGTCCGGATCGCCAGGCGCCGGTCTACATTACACCCGCAGGTACTTGGCCGCCTTGGTGTCAGCCTTTTTTGCCAACGGTTTCAGCTCGGCAATTTTCTTGCAGACTTCGTCGCATTCTTCCTTGCTCAACGCATGCCCTTCCACAGCCTTGTGCAGCTGAGCCATGTAGTTGTCGAGCACCGAAATCACCGATAGATGGATCACCGGCGCGATAGAGGGTTTTACCTGTTTCGGCTTCTGCTGACGGTGTGCCTGCTCCCAACGTTTCTCAAATTCCTTATGACTCAATGACATCGTTCTCTCCTTGTTCAGAATGTCAGCTTGTTGACGCTGATGCTGTTCAGACCCAGTTCACCACCGGTAATGCCTTCCATCGCCACTGGCAGACTGATGTCGTTGATGGACACGTTACCCAACTCCGCAGCCAACTTCGCATCCTTGAGGGTCATGCTGCCCACATTCAGGTGCACCTTGGGGATCACGGCAATGGTGACCTTGAGAATACCCAGATTCACCGACAGGGATTTCTCTGACGCCTCGGCATCCGCGGCGAACGCCGCACTGGTTGCTTCCGGCATGCTGATCGCCGGGATCGAAACATTCTGCAACGCAGCCCCCGGCAGATTGAGGGTGCCCGTCGGCGCCGCCCGGTTGATGCGCAGCGCCTCGCTGTCAGCGGCCGGGACGGTCAACGAGCTGAGGGTCAGATCACCCACGCCCATCCCGGTAATGGACAAACCCGTACTGGGCAGACCCAGCTTGTCCAGACGCACACCGGCGATTTCCAGCGCGCCGAGATCCAGCTGATTGATGGGCTGCATCTCGGCCACCAGACCGGGGATATCGATGGCCGGGATTTGCAGGTCGATATCACCCAGATCCGGTATGGTGATGGTGCCCAGATCCACCGGAATATCGATGCTGCCCAGGTCCTCTCTGCCGTCCCAGCTACCGATCCAACCCAGATCGATTTTCCAGTCCAGCCGAAAACCCAGCTCCACCAGGGTTCTCACCTGGTTCAGCACCGCCGTGGCGTTATCCACACTGGCTGACGAATTCGTCACCTTCAGCGTGCCGATGCTGGCACTGCCCAGCGTGACCTTTTCTACCTTGAGATTGGACAGGGTGCCCGAATCCACACTGACCTGGTCGATGGCGATCTTGCGGGATACCTGGGCACCGAGCAGGCCCAGGCGGGTAAGCAGATCCCGTGAAACGGGCAGGGATTCCAACAGACTGTCCGGCGACAGCCGTTCCTTGAGTGACATGATGTTGCCTCCTGGCTTGTTGTAAGTGCACACACTCCTGTGCGTCACAGGCAACATAAACCTGAGGGCCGTTCACTAATATGCTTCAAAGGTACCAATTTTCAGGAATGTGACATCCGTTGCAGCCTGCACCTCACGCCATCAGAAGGTATACTTGGCAACCTTTGAACAACCGAGGGAAGCCGACGCCATGCCGTCCTTTGATATTGTTTCCGAAATCGATGAAGTGGCCCTGCGCCATGCTGTGGAAAATGCCAACCGAGATCTGAGCAACCGCTTTGACTTCCGCGGGGTAGAGGCCAGCATTGAGCAGAAAGGGCTCACTGTGACCCTGAAAACCGTCTCTGATTTTCAGGTACAGCAGCTGGAAGATATCTTTGCCAAAGCTGCGGTCAAGCAGGGTATCAGTGCGGCCGGCGCCGACCGCCCTGAAAAACCGGAACACAGCGGCAAGACTTTTTCACTGACCCTGACGTTCAAGCAAGGCCTCGACCAGCCCACCGCCAAACAGATCGTGAAAATGATCAAGGATGCCAAGCTGAAAGTGCAGGCTTCCATTCAGGGCGAGCAGGTTCGCGTCAACGGCAAGAAACGGGACGATCTGCAGGAAGCCATCGCCTTGCTAAAAGCGTCCAAGCTGGAAATTCCCCTGCAGTTCAATAACTTCAGAAACTAGAAAAAAGCTACAAGCTAAAACGCGATTGAAGCGGTGAGTAGCTGAAACGCAAGAGGCCGCACCTGGAACAGGGCGCGGCCTCTTGCGGTTTGAGGCGCGCTTGGCGGTTTTTGTAGGAGCCCATGCTTGCATGGCGATTGGCACTGTCCACCCTCGGACAGAACAGATTCCAGAGCCTTCCCAAACGTTTCTTTGCAAACGGGAATGCCGCGCAAAACGCAACGTTGTCGCAGAGCACCGCTCGAGGTACGAACCTCAAGCAGTTCTAGTACATTTGTTGTCGAAACGACTTATCGAAACAGCGTCTTCACTGGCATAAAACTGGTTATTTCTTGATGTAGCTAACCATGTCGATGAACAGCAGGGATGACAAGGAAACCGGGACGATAATGTCCCTGTATGACAGAAACAGAATTCACTTTTTTATCCCCCTTCGCTCTGCTAGCGTTGCCGCAGACTGACATACAACAAGGATAACGAATGATTGCCGACCTGACAGGCGCTCACAAGCGCATGACATTACTCTGGTTTTCGGTGCTCAGCGCACCGCTACTGATTGGCATTGCTCTCACTGCCATGGTGATGGTGGGAGGTTATACGGCGCCGGCGATGCTCTTGCCTGAGGAACAATTGCGCACCGCGGCATTGGGGGCCATGGCGCTGATGCTGATCTGCTCGCGTCCGTTGCGAAATATCATTCTCTCTCCCTCCGCTATCGCGGCACGGCCATTACAAGGCGCAGCAACCGATAGTGATGCCAACACATCCGCCATCGGCAAAACCCAGGCCAGCATGTTCATGCTGCTTGGCATGCTGGATGCGGTCTCCATGATCGTGGTCGCACTGTGTCTGATACAGGCAGATTATCAACTGGCGCTGCTGAACGGGACCTATACCCTGGTGCTTGCCGTTATCGCCAAACCCGACTTTGCTACGCTGATCAGGGAGACGGTGTCGCAATTGCACAGGGCATAGCGTTTTCAATAACGGGAAACCATTGTCGCGGGGCAAAGGTATCGAGTTGCGAGAAGCGAGTTTCGAAAACCCAAAGCTGAGATCAGTTTCCCAAGGCTTTTCTCGACTCGCCACTCGTTACCCTCGTCTACTTGCTACTTTTTCTTGCCTCCTCCTTTTCCGCCACCCTTACCGGAACCACCGCCATCCGTGGCGCCGCCATCACATTGACCAGGCTTGTGCAGCTGGATATTGCCGCGCGCCAGAGTGCCACCTTCGTCATAGGTGCCTGAATTAATCATCAGGCTATCGTTGACGCCGGGCTCACCGCGATCTGCCACCGTTACCGTGCAGGTGCTGTTATTGGTGCCGGTGCAGTTATAGACCAGCCGGCGAGTTACCTCATCGACCAGGGTATAGTCAGACACACTGCTTCCCTTGATATGAGGGCCATCACTGCGGTGATCCACCGCATTGAAATGGCCACTCAATCCGTTGGGCTTCAGACCACCCACCATACCGAAGGAAATCTTGCCGCCGGCCACCTCCAGCTGGCCGCCACCCGTCACGAAATCTTTCACTGGACAGACATAGGTATCGCCGCAAGTAATACCGGCCTTGGTATGGCTGATGATCACATCGGCAGACACCAGTTGATCAAGCCCAAGATCCAGCAGTCCCAGCACGGGCTCACCATCGCTCAGCAACGTCACATGCAATGCATTGGTTTCAATGGTATTGCCGGAGAGAATCTGCTCATTGATGATCACGCTGGCCACGCCGGGAATGCTGACGGTCTGGTTAGGCTCACCGGAGACGGTGATGTCCTGGCCATTGATCACCAACTGGGCGATATGTGAATTGCCCTGCGGACCGTCTGACTGGCACTGGGTAGAAGAGTTGGCCTGCAGCACCGATGCCGAAATAGTCAGGGCATCCATCACTGACAACTCCAGCCCGACTACGGTGGCACTGGCATGGGTAAGATCGCCACTCCCGGTGACAGAGCTTGAGAGGATACTCACACCCAGATCGACCAGGCCGGTATTCACCGATTCACTGATGCCATCTTCCAGCATGCCGCCCGAGGGAGGTAGCTGGCCGGTATCGCTGAGGACAATCTTTGTTTCTCCGAGAAGAAAGGTATTGAGCGTGATGTCTACCGCAGTGGCGTCACCACTGTAAGTAGTTGTCTGACTGCCGCCACCTTTACCTGAAGGTGGCCCTTTGGCCTGGGAAATGGAAGGGATAGCCAACACCATTGCTGTCATCAGTGGTAGTAGCCAAAGCGTTTTTAAAACCAATTGAAAGCGTCGCATCTTGCACCTCCTTATGCTGGGGAGCCTGGGCACATTTCCTTTATGCTCTGGCTCTTCGGTATCCCAAGGCGGCACTTAACGCGCGCAACAGAACGGGCAACATGGCGGTGCAAGGCACACAGGGTCAGCCCGAGCAAATAGTAAACTCCTGTTTTGAGAACGGTGCATCCGGCATTTTCATAACCACTACAATTCGCTAAACCGCGCAGCAATTCATAAAGAAAGCGTCGTAAAACGGTATGCAGTAATGCGCCTCGCTGCGTCGGTTTTTGAATAGGCAATTTGCTGCCATCCCGAGCTTGTAACAATTTCTATTGAACACCCCGGGAAAGATCCTGTTAATGAACATCGTTTAACAAAACGCCGGCCCCCGTCTACAACGGATGTTGATGACAACAACAGGGAGCCAGCTCATGGCTTTACAACAACGACTCGGACGTCTCCTGGCAGGGCTATCGCTGCTGCTGCCCCTAACCCTTACCCAAAACCTGCAGGCTGCCGGCTTGATGCAGCCAGTCAACTCTGCGCTGCCATCACTGTCCATTCGCGAGCAGCACGTCACTGTAGACGTGGAAGATGGCTACGCCATCACCGAAGTGGAGCAGGTTTTCCACAACCCGAATGATCAGGATCTGGAAGCGTATTACCGCTTTCCTGTTCCGGAAAAAGGCACGGTGGCAGAGTTCACCGTGTGGATTGATGGCAAACCGGTCACCGGCGAAGTACTGGAACGCAAACAGGCCCGGCAGGTTTATCAGCAGGAAAAAGCGGCTGGCCGCGAGACAGGCCTCACTGAGAAGGACAGTTACAAGGCCTTTGATGTGCTGGTCAGCCCGGTGCGTGCAGGTCAGGACACCCGCGTGCGACTGGTGTATCTACAACCCGCGTTCATGGATACCGGCATCGGCCGTTATGTGTATCCGCTGGAAGAAGGCGGTGTGGATGAAGAAAAACTCGCGTTCTGGACGGCCAACGAAACCGTCAGTGAGCATTTCACTTTCACACTGAATCTGCGCAGCGGTTATCCCGTCGATGCTGTGCGCTTGCCGGCCCACCCCCAGGCACAGATTACCCACCATTCCGCACAACAGTGGACCGTTAAGATCGATAACCAGCCCGCCATAACGGAAGAAGGGCAACCCCAGGCCAGTCCAGCCGCGTCGGCGTTTCGTCTGGATCAGGACATCGTGGTGTACTGGCGTCACCAGAGCGGCCTGCCTGGTGCGGTGGATCTGGTGGCTTACAAGGAACCCGGCAAGGACCGTGGTACCTTCATGATGACACTCACGCCGGGCGATGACTTGCCGCCGATCACCAGCGGCAGTGACTGGATCTTCGTGCTCGATATTTCCGGCTCCATGAATGGCAAGCTGGCCACTCTCGCAGACGGCGTCAGCAAGGCCCTGGGCAAGATGCGTCCCGACGACCGCTTCAGAATTATTCTTTTTGATGACCGTGCTGAAGAAATGACCTCGGGCTTTGTGACGGCCACACCGGAATCTGTGCAACGCTACATTGGCAAACTCGCCCAGCTGCAAACCCGAGGCGGCACCAACCTGTTTGGTGGCTTGAGCCTGGCACTCAACCCGCTGGATGCAGACCGCCCCACTGGCATCGTGCTGGTCACGGATGGCGTCGCCAATGTGGGAAAAACCCACCAGAAAGATTTTCTCGAACTGCTGGAAAAGCATGACGTGCGCCTGTTTACCTTCGTTATGGGCAATAGCGCCAACCGGCCGTTGCTATCCGCCATGACCGATGCCAGCAACGGCTTCGCCATCAGTGTTTCCAATAGCGACGATATCGTCGGGCAGATTCTCACCGCCACTAGCAAACTGACTCATCAGGCAATGAACGATGTGCGTATTGATATCGATGGCGTGCGCACCGCAGACCTGAAACCGCAACAGATTGGCACCGTCTATCATGGCAGGCAGATTATTCTGATGGGGCACTACTGGGGCGATGGCCCGGCCAAAATCACGTTGAAAACCAATGTGGCCGGGAAAGAAAAAACCTATCGCACCCGCTTCGACTTCCCGAAACAGCAAGGTGCCAATCCGGAATTGGAACGGCTTTGGGCCTATGCCACCATTCTGCAGATGCAGCGGGAAATCGATAACTTTGGTGAAGACCGGGATCTGCAGAATGGCATTGTCGATCTGGCCATTGAATACGGTCTGGTCACCAACCACACCTCCATGGTGGTGCTGCGCGATGAGATGTTCGCCCAGTACGGCATTGAGCGCCGTAATGCCAAACGCCGTGAGCTGGAAAAACTGGCCAAGGGCCAACGCCAGGCGGCGCCTCCGACCAGCAACCGGGCGGACACCGCACAGCCCATGTACACCTCCCCACGCCCTTCTTTCAGCGGTGGTGGTGGCGGTGGTGCTTTGGGCCTCGGTGCAATGTTGCCGTTCCTGATACTCTTGGTGGCAGGCCATCGCCGCCGCCAACATTAATCGACCGGGAGCCATCAGGATGGACGCAGAGTTCTGGCAGGAAAAATGGCACAAGGGTGAAATCGGTTTTCATCTCGAACAGGTTCACCCCCTGCTGAAACGCTTTCTGCCTGACCTTAACCTGGCTGCCGGCCAACGGGTATTGGTGCCCCTGTGCGGCAAGAGTCTGGATCTGGGTTACCTGCTGGACCAGGGGCTGCAGGTGGTTGGCGTGGAGCTTTCCGACAGGGCGGTTGATGCCCTGTTTGAACAGCGGGGCGTCGCCCCTGAGTGCAGCGACTGGGCAGGCGGCAAGCGCTATCAGCATGGCCCGCTGACCGTATTCCAGGGCGACTTTTTCGCCCTGGATGCGGACAGCCTCGGTCGCATTGATGCCATCTATGATCGTGCCGCCTTGATCGCCCTGCCTGAAGCCATGCGCAATCGCTATGCCGCTCAACTTGTCAGCTTGAGCAATGCCGCTCCCCAACTGCTGATCACGCTCAGTTATGATCAACAGCGCATGGACGGACCGCCCTTCTCAGTGGACCTTGCGCTAATCACCGCGTTGTACCAGGACCATTACAACATCGCCGTCGTCAGCAACGAGGACATTATCAAGCACGAGCCCCGCTTCGCAGAAAACGGGCTCGAGGCGCTACACCAGCTTTGCAGCCTGCTAACGCCTCAGAATTAGCCGCCAGGCGTTACCAGGGTAGCTCAGAGCCATCGCTGTGCCAGAAGGTACCGGTGTTCTCCAGGGTCAGACCATCCATTCGTGCAATAAGCGCGCTGGCCGCCTGCTCCACGGTCAGGTTGCCACTGTGGCCGGTCATGTCGGTCTGCACCCAGCCGGGATGAAGGATCGCCACGGCGATACCCTTCGGCTTGAGATCCAGCGCCAGAGATTTACCCGCCGCATTGAGCCCGGCCTTACTGATCCGGTAGCCATACTTGCCCCCGGAAGTATTGTCAGCAATGGAGCCCATTCTGGAGGTCATTAACCCGACCTTGCTGCCGGCATGAAGGTTATCCAGCAAACCCAGAGTGACACGCAGAGGCCCCAGGGTGTTCACCTCGAACTGTTCGCGTATCTGGTCATAGCTCATATGGTCCACTGTTTCGCTGAGCATGATGCCGGCATTGTTGAAGAGCACATCCACGGATGTATCCCCCAATCCGCTCTGCAGATTGATCACGCCGTCTTCCCGGCTCACATCAATGCCATCGATCATCTCTACGCCTAGCTTGTCCAGCACGGCGGACGGCTCCCGGCAGGTGGCGATCACCCTGTCGCCCCGTGCTTTCCAGATGCTTGCCATGGCAAGGCCGATGCCCCGGTTTGCACCAGTAATTACAATTGTCCGCGTCATTACCGTCTCCTTTCTATTGATATCCCAACCACTTAAGTCCGTATTTCATCCAAGCACTACTAGCGTGCATTACAAAACACGGCAACGTCAGATACAAAACGACACTTTTGATCAACATTGGCAGCGCAATGAATTTTATATAGTGCGCATCCGGGTGGATCGCGCTGATACGCCAGTCATACACACTTCTGTGTTCATGGAAGAGAGGGGGGGGAAGTACCCATGCTACATCTTTTGAGAATCCTGCTGATGAGTTCTCTGCTCGTCACCCTGGCCGCCTGCGGTGGCGGCAGCAGTGGCAGCAGCCCAGCCAACGATAACGGCAACACCAGTGAAGAAACCGCCAACACCGGCGCTGAAGACAGTAGCGATACTGACGATGGTGACAACGACAGCGAAGACGGTGGCGACGATGAGACGCCGCCACTCACCGAGGAAGAGAAGCAACAGCTTCTGACCCTGGTCGACACCAACAACCACTTCACCGCCTCCGTATGCCCACAGGCGCTGCTGGGCACCCAGCTAGGCGGCGTGATTGATGTACTGGCCTGCGAAAATGAAGCACTGACCAACATCTCTCTTGGCAACGACAATGTGCTCGGCCTGCTCTGCGCCGATACCGTTGCCGCCACCGATACCGACCTGCTTGGCAGCGTCACCGAGCCGACTTTCCTGCCGACCTGCCTGGAAGAAAGCGTCCCCTACCTGGTGGACACTCTGGGCGGCATCCTGGACAACAGCGGCGCTATCGGTCAGCAGCTGTGCCCCAGCGCTGAAAACCCGCTGGAGTGCGTAGTGCAAACCCTCAGCAGCGTTCCAGACAGTACCCTGGCCGGCGTGCTGGGTTACCTGGGTTGCGACAACGCACTCAACCCACAGCTCTGCCTGACCCAGGTCGCTGACAACCTGGCCATGGGCGAGCCCCTGATCGGCACCGTGAACAGCCTGTCTCTGGCCCTTTGCCCGATTGCCACCGGTGCAGATGAATTCGCCCCGCAAGAATGTATTACCGAAGTGCTGGGCGGAGTGGGCTCCATCCTCAACCTGACCGGCGGCCTGGGCGAGCTATGCCCGGAAGGCGCAGATCCGTTCACCTGTCTGCTGGCTGCCGGCGAGAACCTGGGCCCCATTGGCGAGCTGATGGGTGAGAGCCCGCTGGACCCTGCCATTCTGGAAGACCTGCTAGCCGGCCTCGCCGAGCCTGGCAACATGGAATTGCTGAGCGAGCTGCCGGCCATGCTTGAACAGATCCCGGTACTGGGCGATCTGCTGGCCGGCCTGCTGGGTAACGGCGGCGACTTGTTTGCCACCCTTGGCGATCTGCAATCCCTGCCCGACCTGCTGACACAACTGCCTGTGCTGGGTGACATCCTCAACGCTGTTGCCGGTGGCGACAGCGGTGGCCTGCCCACCGACGCCCTGAGCCTGGAAACCCTGATGGGTGCCCTGGAAGGCGACCAGCTGAGCATGGTGACCGACCTGCTGGCCAACGTGCCGGTACTGGGTGACGTGGTCAATCAGCTGCTCGGCGCCGCGTCTTGCGACGCTGCCAACCCGCTGGACTGCCTGACCGACGCCGCCGGCCAACTGGAACAGTTCACCGGCCTGCTGGAACAGATCCCGGTACTGGGTGACGTCCTGAACGGCCTGCTGGCCGCCCTGACCGGTGCCGGCACTGGCGGCGAGCTTCTGCCAGGCGCCGAGATGCTCAACGAGATCCCGGCACTGGGTGATCTGCTCAACCAGATCCTCACCACCCTGCAAGGTGGCGCCGGTGGCGACATGCTGACCCCGGATCTGGCCATGCTGGAACAGATTCCACTCCTCGGTGAGCTGCTGAGCAGCCTGCTGGGTGGCCTGCTGAGCGGCGACCCTTCCGGTCTGCTCGACGGCATCATGGATCAGGACGGCAACCTGCTGGATACCGTTTCCGCCCTGGTGGAAGAACTTCCGCTGGTAGCTGATCTGATCGGCAACCTGCTTGTCGCCTTGCTGGGTGAAGGTGAAGCAGGCAACCTGCTGGCCCCGCTGAGCGACGCCCTGACCAGCATCCCGGTACTGGGTCCGGTACTGGATGGCCTGCTCGGCCTGCTCGGCTAATCTGTTATCAAGCACCACAGGAAACGCCCCTTTAATGGGGCGTTTTTTGTTTCTGCCCCGCCACCCCCTTTCCTGTCACCGCGTCTTTGTTACAGTGGACATCCACTTACAGAAGGATGCGAATCATGACCATTGCAGTCGGCGATACTCTTCCTGCCCTCACTATCAAGACCAACGGTGCCAAAGGCCCCGAAGACCTGAACACCGGTGATTTTTTCAAGGGCCGCAAGGTGGCCCTGTTTGCTGTGCCCGGCGCCTTCACCCCTGGCTGCTCCAACACCCACATGCCCGGTTTCGTCGTGAATGCCGATGCGCTCCTGGAAAAGGTAGATGCCATTGCCTGCATGGCCGTGAACGATGCCTTTGTGATGGATGCCTGGCAGAAAAACCAGAATGCAGAGCGCATCACCATGCTTGCGGATGGCAATGCGGAATTTACCAGGGCGCTAGGACTTGAACTGGACGCCAGCGGCTTTGGCATGGGACCGCGCAGCAAACGTTTCGCCATGATCGTTAGCGATGGCGTCGTAGATTATATCGGTATTGATGACAAGGGCGTGGACAAAAGCAGCGCAGAAACCGTGCTGGCACAACTGTCATAATGGCTGAAGCCTGATGCTTACGTTAGACCGGAACGCGTAGCCCGTTGCTCTTCGACTATGTGTTTCCGGTTCGCCTTTTTCTCAATCGTTCTGCATCAAGTTCAACGTCAAACAGTCTATCAATTCCCTGATAACCGGTTTCGTTCGATGAATCGCGTCGAGTCACCACCGAAAGACCCTCCGTAGCTTTCCCGCACCATTATCCGGTCACCAATGCCATGAAGCTTGTATTGGTTCTGCAGGGCCAATCCAAAGTTAGGTAGATGCGTGACGTCCACTTCATTACTGGTTTTTTCGCTGGCTGTGACTTTGTGGCTGATAAAGTCCTGCTCATAGGCTAGTTCCAGTATCGGGGCATGCTCATCCACATTGGCCACAGCATGGCCATAAATGGATCGCTCCTCGTCATCATGAAAATCCGGAAGGTAATATGGCCAGATCTCCTCTTCCAGAAAATTGCGTTTAAACCATTGTGGTGAGAACGAACTCTGGCCGGTTGCCAGGAACGCCCCGCGAATGCGTGACGAGACACGCCTTACCAGATAAGGATCATCCGGGTTAGCCACCTCTTTCACCGCTGCATGAATGCCCGCCCCAGCACCCAACGAAGAACCGGTAATGAAAATATCATCAGGATTAATCTTGAATACATCCGCGTAATAACGAAAAAACTGGACCGCATGGCTCATATCATCTTTTGACACCGGATACATATTTCCGTCCACATCCTTGGCGGGATGACGAAAATCCAGTGCAGCGACCGTAACACCACCCGACCCACCCCCTTCGATACCCAAATAAGCGGCCAACGTCCCTTTTTTTGGGCCGAGCATGGTTTCCTTGTTGTGATTGGCTGAGTGCGCATAGATCACCAGGGTATTGCGCTCACTACCGCTGTGCACACGGCCATCTGCCGTCGGGTAATACACATCCATGCGCAAACCATTGGGTTCACTGTCCGGGCCAACGGTGGGCAGCCAGCTCACCGAGCTGTCTCCGTAATAAATATTCTCGTAGTAACCGCATACCGGATCACAACTGCCATAGGTAACAAAGTGATCGCCCATTACCGTGCTGTCGAAAGGATCCGGCACATCGCCACCGGCGGGTGCAGGGCCACCGGTGATCAGTTTTGAACCACAGGCCTGTGCTGTGTTCGTATCGACACAGATTTCCACATGGGTGGTTTCGCCCACGGCCAGGCCCCACGGATAGGTAATCGAAAACTCACCGTCCTTGTTCGATCCCTTGCTCTGCGTTGCCGCCAGGTCACCATCCACATAATAGTAATGGCTGGAGCTGGTGGGTTTGAGTACGTCATAGAATATGTCGAATTTCTGCCCGGCAGGGACATGATTATTGATGCCCACCGTATGCACTTCCACTGCCTGGTCCAGTTGCAACACCGATCCCGCTCGCACACTCACGTCATCGCATACCAGATCACCCTGATGATCAAGACAGACTGCAATGGTCTTGCGATCGCCGTTGGAAAAACCGCCGGGATACGTCACCGAAAATTCTCCCGCCTGGGAGCCGGCACTGCTGTTGCTGCGGGTTTTCTTGAGACTGCCATCCACATAATAGTAGTGGTCAGAACTGCTATCACCGGTCACTTCATAACGGATGGGAAAAGGCTCATTGGGGGGGACCACATTGCCTTCCCCAACGGCAAAGACACGGACCTGAAAATCCATGGCGGCCATCAGGTTTCCACTGGCCACCCACAACAGAATAATAGACGCGCAGCGTTTACCTTGATTGAAGTATCTGCCCATGACAACGCCTCCCGATATGGCGCCTGGAATGTCATCCGAGAATAGAACGAGCATGCTGGCGCATCTATCGAGAAGTGAACCAGATCACTGATTTGAGATGATTTTTAACTTGTATGCTAGAAAGGAAATCAGAAATTCCTAACCAGAAGAATGTCCTTGGAAATCTTGAAGATTATACCCAGGTATCATGAACAACCTGCTGGTGAGCAATGCCTTTAACCACGATTAGGCGCTGTGAGCCGCACATCAGCGAGGGCTTTCAACGCCACTTCCGATAACGCGACACACACAGGCGAAATCAGATCTCGAGGGATAGCCCTAACGTGGCCGTGAAGTCATCTTTTTCCGGGGTAATTCCATCGCTGTCTGGCTGCGGACTCTCGATACGCTTCCAGGTGCCGGCCAGGCGAAGATCCAGGCGGCTGGTCAAGTCCACATCCAGGGCCATATAAAAATCATGTTTGGCTCTTCCGCCCTTGGGCTCAGTCAACGTCACCTGATACTCGGCCAGGAAATCAATATTCTCCGTGATTTCACTGTCATAAAAGCTGCCGATCAGAAAGGCGGGGGTGGATACGGTTCTGTCTTCTCCGGGCGCCACGTCCACATACTCAGTACGCTGATAACCTGGGCCGGCCGCAATGCTCCAGTCCAGCTTGGGACTATCGAATATCTGAAAACCGGCACCAAAACCCAACGTCCATTCTGCTGCACGGTTCTGAAAAGGGTCACGATAGTATTGCGCCTGTACCGGACGAAAGAACCAGCGATTGCTGACCCGGTAATCATGCGTCACTTCGGCGGTATGGTTGTTGGCAATCTGCTCCGAAGATGACTCAGAGTAGTTACCCGTGTAGCTCATTCTTGTGTTGTTCTTTACCGTTCGCCGCTTGAGCACCAGCTTGGTATTGATGTCTTTCTGTTCCACATTGCCGCTACGAAAGTTCATGCCCACGGAGACATCCGCTGACCACAGGTCAAACTCCCGTGGTGAAGCCGTGGCAATACCGACCACGTCCGCAAACCTTACCGGTTCGCCTCCTACCATCAATCTGCCACTCTCGGTGGTCAGCCGACCCAGAACCACCTCGCCGCCCTCCAGCAACACCGACATGACTCGCCCGGTTCGGATATAGGTAATGTCTTCCCAGTCGATGGAGATCAGATCGAAGTGGTCGCTGTCGATCTCCACAGACTCATCGTGCAGCACCTTGAGGCGCCCTTTTACCCACTCGCCGGTATCCACCTGAATCCAGTCCCACTGTTGCACATCGAATGCAGGCGGCGTCCAGGTTTCCGGTGGTCTTGCGGCACTGTCGAAGGTCTGCTCCGCGTATGCACAAACAGGCAACGCAGACACAACGAAAGAGGCAGCCAGGATGGCTGCCTTGCGGAATCCCGCGGTTGAAACGCAGGCACGGGCCGGTGCTGACAACATCAGCCCGGCGAAGCGATCATCAGACATTACTTACCGTAGGGTTGAACCTCGTAGGGGTTGCCACCCAGCGCCGCTGAAATATCAGCAATGGCTTTCTGGGCGCGTACGCTGTTCCCCGCGGCATCCAGTGGCGGCGAGATAGCCGCAATGCCGAACTTGCCCGGGGAGATGGCAATGATACCACCCCCAACGCCACTCTTGGCGGGCAGGCCGGTCTTGTACAGCCACTTGCCAGCGTCATCATAGAGGCCTGCGGTGGACATCACCGCCAGAATTTCCGGCACGTCAGCCGCTTTAACCAGAGACTTGCCGGTTACCGGATTGGTGCCCGCATTGGCAAGAGTGGAAGCCATGACCGCCAGATCCTTCGCATTCACGCCCACGGAGCACTGACGGGTATAAATGTCGGTTGCCTGCAGCGGATCCCCTTCGATATGACCATAGGCATACATCAGGTGGGCAATGGCCTGGTTGCGCTGGTTGGTGGCTGCTTCCGACTGGTAGATATCTTCCAGCACCGTCAGCTTGCGGCCGGCAAATTCGCCATAGTAGTCGAGTATCTTGTTCCAGATTTCGTTATAACTTTTTCCTGCCACCATGCTGGTGGTGGTGATCGCGCCGGCATTCACCAGCGGATTCATCTCATGGCCCTTGTTTTGCTCAATGGCATAGATCGAATTGAACACCTGGCCGGTGGCATCCACACCCACATTGTCGGGCAATGCATTAATGCCTTTTTCTTCGGTGACCAGCGCCATGGTGAAGACCTTGGAGATGGACTGGATGGAAACCTCGGAGGTGATGTCACCCACGCTGTACACCTTGCCATCCACCGTTACCAACACGATGCCAAAAATATTGGAATCCACCTTGTCCAGCGCGGGGATGTAATCCGCGTTGGCGCCTTCCTTGAGGCCCTTGTACTTGTCATAGGCTTTCTTGAGCGCTTCATTGATGTTCTTTTCGGTCAGCTTGCTGTCCATGGGCGCCGCAGCACCCGGCTCGGCCGAACAGCTGGCGCTGGCCATGGCCAGCATGCCGGCGAACAGCAGGCTGAAAAACTTACGTGAATATTGCATTGCTCGTGCTCCCTCTGAATGAGATGCCCTGCTTTCTAGAGCAGGTTTCCACTGGAAAAGCTGTACTTCACGCTGAACTGAACACGGCGGTCAAAACCGGTAGTGCCATCGTTGGAGGTACGCTTGCCAAACAGGTATTCCACACCCATCAACACCTTGTCGTTGGGGGTATGGAGCAGGTTGACGGAGGCATACTCTCCTTTCTCAAAGGCCTCGGCGGTCTGGAAATCCATGTTGTCGATTTCCGTTGAGCTATAGCCGATGGAAGAGCTGTACTGGTCATTCCAGTAGTGGTCGTAGTAGGCCACCAGCCCGGTGAGTGGAACCACCTGGTAGTCCGGGTCCGCGGCATCACCGTCCGGTGCCATATCCACACCGCCGTCATTGAGATAGTTGGAAATGCCTTCACCGTGCACTACGCCCAATACAATGCGGTCTTTCTCGAACATGTTGATGGTGCCGGTCAGGTTTACCCCCCAGCCCAGTTCGCTGTCATCGGGCTCCGCATCCAGGTTTCCAGGGGAGTCATAGCCCACCTGACGCAGGATACCGGCTACCTGGAAATGCCCCCAGTCACCAACCTGGCGGAAATGCGCGGTGAGATCCGGGTATTCGTCATCACCGGAAACGGTATTGGGATCATTGCCGGCATCCACACCGCTGCCCGGGTTTTCGATGGCCACCGCAAAGGTGGAATCACCTTTCACCGGCGTCCAGCGAATTTGCGGATTGCGCAGGAACACCATGCCCGACGGGCCCCAATAATCGATGGTATTGGGGAACACATCGCCATCCATGAAGACACTGTTGGTCTGGCCGGCAAGAATGGATTTCCACTCACCGTAGGCATGGCGCAAGCGGATGGTGGTCTGACCCTCATCAGGGCCAACACCGAACATGTCGAATTCGAATTTGGTGGTCAGCGGCGCATCGCCGGCCATGGTACTGGCGTTCACGCCCAGGCGACTCTGACGAACGCTGAGCACTGCCTGGCCATCACTGCCAACTGTATCCTGATCGTAGGGGATACGACCGGGTCTGAGCGTGTCTTCCCATTCTGGAGTCACACGATCGAAGCCCTGAACATAATCCACCATGCCAAAGCCGTACACTTCAAAGGAGGAGTCGGAATCCGCAGCTACACAAGCGACAGGCGCCATCAGTACAGCAGCACTGAGCGCCTTGAGAGGAAAGGTTTTACCCATGATGTTCATCCCTGGTTGTCCTTATTACCGCTGCCGCTCCCTGGCACGGAATCAGCAGCAATGACACTACCGTGTTGCATCTTTTCCTGCACTGATATGAACATAGATCTGAACCGTAGTCACGATCCTGCCATCAAATTCCTGGCAGATAATGACAACAGCGTCACAACAGACTTTGACGGCACCTTGATCGCCGGTATTCACTATAGAAAAGCATTCTTTGAGAGTGGGGATTAGTCCATGAGCATCCTGCAGCTACCCGACGCCCATCCGGAGGTTATTCTTCTGGATTGGCACGCCACCCTGGTAGATACCCACGACGCCATGTATCACGCCGTGGACGATGTGCTCCCGCACCTCAAGGAACTGAACCTGTGGGACCGGCTGCTCGATCCGGAAGATTCCAAAACCATTGAAGACGCCAAGCTGCTGATCTATGTGAAGGACAACCAGCGTCTGCACCCCAAAATCGTCGCCCAGCGCAAGATTTCCCGCACCGATATTTTTGAAGTGCTGTTCGGTAGTGATCAGGATGCCAAGGGCCGTGCCCATCAGGCCTTCGATAACGCCTATAAAAAGTACGTGGAAGATGTGTTCCCTCTGGAAAGCGACATTCGTGAACAGCTGGAGCACCTTCGCGCTATCGGCATCAAAACCGGTCTGATTTCCAATCGTAAACGGGATTTCCTGGAGCACGAATTGGCTCTGGTGGATGGCACTGGTTGGGAAGACCTGTTTGATGTGGTGGTGTGCGGCAGCGATGTGGCAGAACGCAAGCCGGCCCCGGACATGCTACTCAAAGCCCTGGCCGACCTGGACCTGAAACCTGCCCGTGATTGCTGGTATATCGGCGACAGCACCACCGATGTGATCGCTGCCAAGGAAGCCGGCATCACCTCGATCTTCTACAATGGTGCCGGATGGGGCCAGGCCTGGCTGGACAAGATTTTCCCGGACACCATCAAGCACCCCCATCGCCCGGATGCCGTGGTCGGCAGCATCGCCGAACTCACCGATCTTGCCCGCCACCTGCTCGCCCAACATAAACGGGTAGAACGCGCCCGAACCTGAAAGTTTATTCAGGAGCTCAGCTTGCCTGGGCGAATAGGTGAGTGTTGAGTTGCGAGTTGCGAGTTGCGAGTTGCGAGTTGCGAAAAGCCAAACAGTCCGGCTTTGTGAACGGGGTGTTTTTCGTAACTCATAACTCGCTACTCACACCCGATTCCACGGCCCATTCGCTCAACAAGTTGAGCCTCCTACAGGAAACCCATCCTGTTTAGCTCCGAGGCTGTGATTCTGTGGGAGATTCAGCTTGCTGAACGAACAAGGCACCTCAAACTGCACATCGCCCGGCTACTTGAACTGGCTCGGCGATACTCCGTACCACTTCTTGAACGCCCGCGAGAACGCACTCACCTCTGAAAAACCCAACAAAAACGCCATCTGCGTGACGGTCATGCCCGGAGTGCGCAGGTGGCGCTCCACCAGTGTCTTGCGGGTATCTTCCAGCAGCTGTTTCCAGCTCAGACCTTCATCACTCAGCCGGCGCTGCAGGCTGCGGGTGCTCATGCAGCACTCCTCTGCCGCATCCGCCTGGGCAGGCTCACCATCCGGCAACCGTTGCTCGATCCACAGGGTCAGCCTGCTGGCCAGGGAAGACTGCTCTGCCTCGGCCAGACGCTGCGCCAGGGTGGCATCCAGCATGGCGGCCAGCTGGGTATCACTGGCGGCCAGCATTTGCTGGGCATTGGCCTTGTCGAACGCCAGGGTGTAATGGTCCGCCACGGTCACTTCACAGCGCAAATACCTTGCCATGGCCTGTCGCAGCCCCTCTTCCACCCATTCCGGCACGGATACGGCCACCGGGTTATGCTCCCGATGAATACGAATACGCAGCAGCCGGACAATGGTGGCCATCACAAAGGCAATCGCCTGGGGGTGAGGTTGATGGTCCGTATTGGAGCGGAAACACAACGCCACACTGTCATCGTCGGCAACCAGGTCCGTTACCACCAGATCACTGATCAGCCGGTGAAAACGGGTGATACGGTTGAGCACGCTGTACAGATCGCCCCCCGCTGCCACCGCCAGGCCCAGCGCCCCGAAAGTGCTGTACTCCGCATGGCGCGCCACCTCGATGGCCATTCCGGGGTCGCCCAGCTCCTGCAGACAGTCATCCAGCAAGGCCGTGGTAATGGCCGCATCCAGCTTGGCTTCCGGATCACGAATAACAGCAGGATCCAGGCCATTGCGACGCAGAATCGCCTCCCCATCCAGGCCACGTTCATGCAACAAATGGAGCAATGGCCCCATGAGTAGCGCTGTCGCCTGTTTTTTTTCTGACATTGGCGTCCCCGGTCAAACGGTTGGCGGGCAAAGCCGAGTTTTTCTTCCCGGCCCCACCTAAAGTGGTCTCCATCGAGAAATGGAGATTTCCCATGGCTACAGCACCTGCTCGCGGCAAGTCCGCAACAGATAAAACAATACAGCGTGAAATCATCGCCATCAGTGATGATATACGGCAACGCCACGGCTGGCTCAAGCACCAGAACGCCATCGGCTTCGGCATTTTCAGCCTTGCAGTCATCGGCACCGTGGTCAACGCCGTGCTCTACCTGCAAGGTATCATGCCAGCCTGGGCCGTGATTGTGCTCACCGCCTTCTGGACCTCATTGTTGCATGAACTGGAACATGACCTGATTCACTTGATGTATTTCAAGAAGAACAAGTTCATGCATAACCTGATGATGACCGGCATCTACCTGTTGCGCCCCAACGTCATCAATCCGTGGATTCGCCGTCACCTGCATTTCCATCATCACAAGCATTCCGGCATGGAAACCGATCTGGAAGAGCGCGGCATCACCAACGGTGAAAAGTGGGGTCTCAAGCGTCTGCTGATGGTGGGTGATGGCATGCTGTCCGTGTACCTGCGTGTGGGCAAATACCTCACCGAACCCACGCGTCTTTACCGTCGCGGCCTGATCACCAAACAGGACCTGAAGAACTTCCGCCTGATCAGCCTGGTCAGCTACAGCCCGCTGGGCATCGCGACCCACGCGATCTGGCACTTCTTTGTGCTCTACCACCTGATCAATGGCGTTGCCTGGATGGCAGGCACCAGTGTGGCCTGGCCGGAAGTGGTCACCGCACAGCTGAGCTGGATCACCCCGCTGATCGTGGTGCTGATCGCCCCGAACATGCTGCGCACCTTCTGCCTGCACTTCATCTCGTCCAACATGCACTACTATGGCGACAATGAGCCGGGCAAGATCACTGAACAGTGTCAGGTCCTGAATGTGTGGTGGCTGTGGCCCATGCAGGCGTTCTGCTTCAACTTCGGCAGCACCCACGCCATCCACCATTTTGTGGTCCGCGACCCCTTCTATATCCGCCAGATGACCGCCAAGCGCGCCCATGTGGTGTTGAAGGAAAACGGCGTACGCTTCAACGATCTCGGCACCTTCCGCCGCGCCAACCGCATGCACGAAAAACCGCAAGCGGCCTGATCAAAAGCGCTCACCACCCGAAGCCCGCCTTGTGCGGGCTTTTCTGTTTTCAACGGAAAGCCCTCCTCCAGACTCCGCCTGCCTTTGCAATTCTCTTTATAATCAAACACTTTGCTGTGACCGTATCCAGAATTATCCGCCCGGAGTTATAAGGAAGGTTCCTTATAACTCTGTGTAGGAGATTGGCTATAGCATCTCAAGCCTTTGTTATGGCAGGATTTTTATCGGGGAGTGTGTACGAGGGTTCCAGAGTTATATAGAACCGAGTTATACGGAACGTTCTAATTAATACGCTGTTATACGGGATACGCATGAGCAAGATAGAAGCTCTCAAAGCAGCACTAGATGAGGCGGCTGACGCTGTCAGTAGAGCGCAAAAACTAATAGCCGATTCAGGGCTTAGTAATCCATCAGCACATACGCTTCGTATAGGTGCAGCCCTAGCAAACATATTTGAGATTAACGCTGCGATAGATCATGAGAATCCCGATCTTTCCGAGAATCAGGTTGGCGCAGATTTAAACGAAGGCGGCTTCAACCGCGAGTTGGGAGATCTACTCATTCAAAATCAGCACCTTCTCGCAAATAACAACCCTCGTGGGGCGATAGAGAATGCGCAGCGCTTCATCGCAGCAAGTCCTCCTGAGCACCTTCGCAGTATAGCTGAGTGTGAAATATCCAGGATTAGGGGTTTGTTCAATGTATAACAAGACCAAGCACGCGACATGCGCGTGTTGGCAGCGTTAGGCGATTCAAAGCATGAGTTTGATCCCTCAAGAATTGATAGAAGAAATTGATGCCACATTCACTTATTGGTATGAGGACGGCCAAGAGATTGGCATGGAGCAGTACTCAAAAGAGAATTGTGACAAAGCCAGGAGTATCGTCCTAAATTTGGTCAGGGTTCTGGAGGAAGACTCTTTAACCCACAAGGAAATCATCCAGGCTTTTGAAAGTTCTGTTGTTTCTATGAACTCGCTCAGCGACCAAGTTCCTTCACTAATTGAAACTGGTGAGCGTGAGACCTTGTGTGAGCTATATGATGAAATAGCAAAAGCCGTGGGTCTGGATCCATTAAAGTACGGTGGTGGGGATGGGGTCGCATCGGAATGGCGAACTTGGTAGTCCGCCTAACAAGTGAATCAAGCCGACCGATTTTCCGCTGTCGCTCCAAATCGGCGGCTTATTCAAGGCGTTATGCCGTGAGTGAGGTGTTGCATGCCAGAACTAGCTGTTGATCTTGATGAAGACGGAGGTTGTCTTCAGGCCATAATCGACAAGGCGGCTGCCTCAGGAGTGGTGAGCTTTGAAGAGCTGGTTAAATGCCTTGCATCTAGAGGGGTCACTGATAGTGATCAAGTTGAGGATATAGCAGCTATGTTAAACGATATGGGCTTCGAAATTTCCTGCTGATCTTTCTGGTTACTTGGAAAGTGTGGGGTTTGAATGGGGCTTTAAGTTAAGTGGATATACGTAATGCATAACAAGCCGCGGCAGGCGGATCAAATTTCCGCTCGTCCCTCGCTCCAATTTGCCCGCTGCCCGGGGCGTTAGCTGTCAAATCGCATATCGAGCGAAAAAATGGAAATAAGATTTGTAACAAAGAACCCTCATAAGGCGAGAGAGGTTGAAGCGATTCTAGGTGATATAGGTGTTTCGATCGTAGATGTACCTTTAAAAATCCATGAAATTCAAACCGAAGATATTCAGGATATAGTCAGAGATAAGGTTCTG
The DNA here is from genome assembly GCF_009601165.1 of Alcanivorax sediminis. Taxonomy (NCBI): domain Bacteria; kingdom Pseudomonadati; phylum Pseudomonadota; class Gammaproteobacteria; order Oceanospirillales; family Alcanivoracaceae; genus Alcanivorax; species Alcanivorax sediminis. Next base: position 512,915 of record NZ_WIRE01000001.1, read on the forward strand.
AAGGCTTTTAATATGATAGGGCGGCCTGTTTTTATAGAGCACACAGGGCTTTATATTAATAGTTTGCAAGGTTTTCCTGGTGGTTTGACTCAGGTTTTCTGGGATAAGTTAAAGGCAGATAATTTTTCCAAATTACTTGGGAGTCTTGAGAATACTGAATTAACGGCGAAAACCGTTATCGCCTTCTGTGATTCTAAAAAAATCCATGTATTTGAAGGCGAAGTAGAGGGAAATATTTCTAAAGAACCGAGAGGTAACCGAGATTTTCAATGGGATTGTGTTTTTATACCCAAAGGCTATGACAAGACCTTCGCAGAACTTGGCGAGGAGAAGAATAACATATCCATGAGAAAAATCGCCTTTGATCGGTTTCGAGAATTCTTGCAGAAGGAGGTCTTGTAATGGATGAGTTGATTTCCTCCTATCGAGAAAGAAATGTAATTTTGTTCGTCGGCGCAGGCGTATCAAAGAATCTTGGTCTTCCAACTTGGTCAGAGTTAATAGATCACATCGCGAAAGAGCTTGGATATGATCCGGAAATTTATAAATCTTTTGGCGAAAGCTTGGCGTTAGCTGAATACTATCGTGTAAAAAAAGGAAGTATCGGGCCTCTCAGGAGCTGGATGGATACAAACTGGCATTCCGAAAAAGTGAATCTTGCAGACTCCGAAATCCACAAGCTAATTGCAAATTCAAAGTTTCCCATTATCTACACGACTAACTATGACCGCTGGATTGAAAAGTCGTTTGAACTTTATCAAAAGCGATTTACTAAAATAGCTGGAGTTTCCGACATCCCCCTTATCAAAGATAGGGTCACGCAGATTATTAAGTTTCATGGTGACTTCGATAACGACGATACAATCGTTTTGGATGAATCAAGCTACTTCGAAAGGCTTGAATTCGAAACGCCTTTGGATATAAAACTTAGGTCCGATGTTCTTGGAAAATCCGTTTTGTTTATCGGCTATAGCTTGACGGATGTAAACTTGCGATTCTTGTTTTATAAGTTGGCAAAGCTCTGGAAAACCAACAATGTTGGTGGCGTCCAGCCTCGATCATATGTTTTCACTCATAGGCCAAACCCCATCCAAGAAGCAATCTTGGATCAGTGGGGTATAAATATGATCACATCAAAAGAGGATCATCCCCAAAAGGCATTGCAAGAGTTTCTGGAGAAGTTTCAGTGACTAAACAGCTAACAAACGCGTCAATTAGGACGCTCACAAGCTCGCGCCTATTACGCGGACGTTAAGGATGGTGCATGGAAAAAGTAAATTGCAGAATTCATGGCTCATCTGGGTATGCCTTGGTTTGCCAGCATCTTGCAAATCAATGCAGCTCCGATGCTCCAATGACCTATTACTTAGCGGCTGATGATGACTCTCCTGATCGATCCCAAGTAGAGAATGCCTGGTGTGATGAGTGTGACAAGGTCTTGCTTAGAGAAGGAGATTGGAATGACACGAGTGAAGCTTTTGCTTCTGTTAAAGTCATATGCGCTCAGTGCTTTAACGACATGAAGATGAAGAACCGCTGCGGAAACCCTTAACAAGGCAAGCACGCGACAAGCGCGTGTCCGCAGCGTTATATTTAAGGGAAGTTATGAGCACAATCGACAAGGTTGTCCAGGCGATTCGCTCAGATCTCTCTGATATCGCAACAGATCACGATAAAGGTGACAGTGATTTGTATCGCTTTGTCGGTGTCAAGGATTCACGGTCGTACAATTTCATTCTGGATGCCTTTTACTTGTTAGAGGACACGCAGTTAGCGAAAGTTTCTTTCAAGGGTTCGGACTTTCAAAAGTCAGACTTTGGCACGTTATATCTACTCTACTACGGCCTTCTCAACGCCTGTTACATGCAACAGCAGGCTACTCTAGTATTGTGCCGAGAGCTCGGTGTTACTGATGGGTTGGATCCAATTAAGACCGCAGATATCGTAAATTTCAGAAACAGCTTTTCGGCTCACTCACCAAACCGTGGCAGGGGGGACGAACAGCATAGCTTTATCCTCGCCAGACACGCCATGCGTGTTGGCCGAGTCGAAGGGTATTCTGCCAACCACGTGAGCGGGCACCTTTCGCTGCAGGCAGATATTTTCCAGTTGCTGAATGACTGGGATGAGAGTCTTGAGAAAGTACTCATTATGATTGGTGAGCGCATCTATGGTGATGAGTTCCGCCAAAAAATATAACAAGCGGCAGGACCAAATCTCCGCTCGTTCCTAGCTAAAACCAGCCACTGTAAACATGCTCGGACACACTCAGGAATGCACTTTTGACGTCGGTAATGTTATGAAACTTATTCTTCCCTTTTTCTTGCTAATGATGACGATCAGCACAGGTGCGTCCGAGATTTATCGGTGGGTCGACGACCAGGGGAAAGTCCATTTTTCTGACCAAGCCCCTGAAGAGCATCAATCCGAATCTCTGCAGCTGAAAATCAATACTTACGAGAGCGTCACCTACGAAAGCCTCAACATTCCCTTGCCGAAATCCACGCGAGCCAAAAAAGTGATCATGTATTCCGCCGTTTGGTGCGGCGTGTGCGCCAAAGCCAAGCGCTATTTTGACCGTAAAGGTATCCCCTATACGGATTACGATATTGAAACCAGTGAACAGGGCAAGCGAGGCTTCAAGCAGCTGAATGGCAAAGGGGTGCCCATCATTCTGGTCGGCAATCAGCGCATGAATGGATTCAGCCCTTCTGGGTTTGAAAAGCTCTACCAGTAATCACTTCGAACGTTCGGCGCGCCAGGGTTCCTGCCCTCGGTCCGCCGTGGCAGGGCCTGCCGCCCAGCTCATGGCGCCAGAGCGGAGCCCACCGAGCCACTTCTTTCCAAACATTCGCCCGGCCCACTGATTCCGGACTTCTTCTTTTCAGCCCCGCTTCTTGATTTTTTTTGTGGCCTTGTCGATTTCCCGCGTACAGGTTCGACGATAGGTTGAGGACGCAGAGAATCTCAACATGAAAGGGCAAGTCGATGGCGAATCAAACAGGGACGGTCCGGCTGCACCGGGTATTACGCGCCCCAACCGAGTGGGCCTATCGGGCCTTTACCGACAAGAGTGCGCTGGAGCAACTTGCCCACCTGGTGGAGCCCGATATCCCGGCAGAACCCGGCTGAAACGTTACAGAGAAGCGTCGGCTTTCTGCCGGGCACCAACGCGAACCCGGCCAAGCAAAAGGAGAGACCATGGAAATCACTATCGAAACGCAAGTGCACGCCCCGATGGCGACCGTCTGGGCCGCCTGGGTGACGCCGGAATCCATTACCCAGTGGAACTACGCCATTGAAGAGTGGTGCTGCCCTCGGGCGACGCTGGATCTGGTGAAGGGGGGCACCTTCAATTACCGCATGGAGGCCAGGGATGGCTCCATGGGTTTTGATTTCGAAGGCACCTTCACGGACATCGCCCTCCACCAGCACATCCACTTCACACTGGGAGATGACCGCGTGGTGCGGGTGACGTTTGAGGAAACCGCCAGTGGTGTGAAAGTGAGTGAAACCTTTGAGGCTGAGGATGAACATTCTGCCGAGCAGCAGCGCCAAGGTTGGCAAGGCATCCTTGACCATTTCAAGCAGCACGTCGAGCAGCGCCACCGGTCTCGCACCTGACCTCACAGACGACGTTAGTGCCGCCTTCTCCCCCTGGCACCCTCCTGCCCGGCTCGAAAGCGGCCTGGATTGCCAGACAATCCAGGCCCGAACGACGGCGCCAAAGTTAACATTTTCTATTTTTATGTATACCACTTAATTGGGCTTTGTCCCCCGACACAGGTAGCAACGCCGGAGCCCGGCTAGCAATTTCTACCTAGTGGCATTTTGCATCTTCGAACACATTTTCATGCCTTAATTTTATCGCGGTGGCGTTATCGCCCTTCCAGGCACCCTCTTGAAAATAAGAAATTCAGCTTATCCCTAAAAAGCAAATGCACAGCCCTCAACATTACAGAGCAACAACGGAACCGTGTCACAAATCTGATGATTTCTTTTCAGGCCGTTTATACTCTCGGCCCAAAGGGGAACGACCGCCCGGTGCTTTTCCATGAAACAGCCGGGCCGCTATATCAACTCATGGATCGAGGCTTGCTTATGTCTACTCTTCGCTATGTTCTGGCGATCTTGCTCGTGTCTGCGCTTACCGCCTGCGGCGGTGGTGGTGGCAGTGGCGGCGGCCAGGACTCAGGAAAAAAATCCAACAACCAGGCCACTGGCAGCACCGGCAGCATTACCGGTGAGGAAGTCAGCGACGATCCGCTGATCAATGAGCTGGTGTATAGCAACAACCAGTTCATCGCCACGGTGTGCCCGCAATTGAGCGCCACGCTGGTAAATGGCGCCAGCCTGACCGCAGCCGATGTGGTGGCTTGTGAAAATGAAGCCCTGGGCGTGATCTACAACGACAACGACCAGCATCTTGAAGACCTGTGTCCGGTGGCCACCGCCGAGGCGGCACTGGATACCACACCCATCGCTGAGATCACCGACATCAGTTTCCTGCCGGCCTGTCTGGCCGAGAGCCTGGAAGGCGCCGGCGGCGATCTGGGTGATGTGCTGGATGACGACAATGGCCTGGTAGATCTTGTCTGCCCGGATGCAGAAACCGTTGAGGACTGTATTGTCGATATCATCGAGAGCGATCCGGAAACCACACCGGAAGAAGTCATTGAGCTGCTCGACTGTGAGGAAGGCCAGACCCTGTACCAGTGCCTGGTCGCTGCCGGCCAGGATCTTGAAAACGCCCTGCAGTTGATCAGCAACAACAACACCCTGTCTCAGGCGCTGTGTCCTGATGCTGCCGCACTCATGGACGGCACCAGCGAAGCAAACGCCCAGCAGTGCCTGGCTGAAATTGTTAGCAATACCGATGCGACCCTTAACCTGGGGGCCGGCCTTGGCGCCATCTGTGGTAGCGACACCGCCCCGCTGACCTGTCTGCTGAACAGTGGCGAACTGATTGGCCCGGTAGTGGAAGCCACTGGCGGCGAACCGCTGGATCCGGACTTTATCAACAACCTGATCACTGCGTTGGACCCAGCCACCGACACCGGCGAGCCGAGCAACCTTTCCTTGCTGGAAGACCTGCCAGACCTGCTGGATGCGATTCCCGGCCTTGGCGATCTGATCAATGCCGACTACGAAGCCGACCCGGCCAACTTCGACCTGTTCGAATTCCTCAACGAGTTGCTGGCTGCCTATGACATCGTCGAGCAGTTGCCCGCTCTCGGCGGCATCATCGATGACCTGCTCGCCGACGACGGCAACAACGACATCCCGCTGAATGTGGATGACCTGCTGGCTGACCTGACACCGGAAGCACTGGCATTGATCTCCCCGCTGCTGGATTCCCTGCCCACCGCGGAGCCGCTGCTGAACGAAATCCTGGCGGCCTTCCAGTGCGGTAGCGATGCGCAGACCTGCCTGGCCAATGCCCAGACTTCGCTGGCGCAATTGAACACGGTACTGGCCCACGAGCCGGAACTGGCCGAGCTACTCAACCGTCTGCTGGACACTCTGCTGGGCCAGACCAGCGGCGCCCTGTTGCAGCCCGCCATCGATCTGCTGGCCGAAGTACCGGAGGCGATCGCACTCACCGACCTGATCGATGAGATGCTGAAGAAAGTATTCGGCGATCCGGCCGACAATGGCGAAGTCATGCTGATCGTCAATGCCTTCCCGGGTGTCACCGAGAAAACCGAAGCCACCGACATTCTGCTGACCGCCCTGATCGCTGGTCTGCTCGATGGCTCGCCGTTGTCCATCGCTGGCTATCTTGAAGAAGTGAAGCAGGACATCAACAAGTTTGCTTCCGAGTACCCCCAGAACGGCTACAACACCACCCAGCTGGTGCAGTGGCTTGAAAGCCTTCAGTAACCGTTTTCCATAATAAAAACGCCCGCTTATGCGGGCGTTTTTTTATTTTCCGGACAATACGCCTGGCTATCGAAACGTGTTATTCATGATTTGAGATATCCCCTCCCCGCGCCAGCCGCATAAAAGTGCAACCCTGCCCATAGCTGAAAAAAATGGTGAACCCAATTTCAATCAGTAAATAGCTTGAGAACCTTCACGTGATGGAGAGTAAGGTAAGAACGACATGGGGTAACGACAAGAGGACAGGAACATGGATAGCCCGTCTCTGTATGAACGCATGGGAGGCCGCAATGGCATCCGCGCCATCACCGAAAAAGCCGTCGCCAATCATTTCAGTAACCCGGTCATCTCTACCCGCTTCACCAATGCCCATATGAGTCAGAAAGAAATGGTGGCCAGTGCTACCGAATTCTTTTGTACTGGCCTTAGCGGTGTAGAAACCTATGAAGGGAAATCCATGCCCGATGCACACGCGGGTATGAACATTACTGCCGCCGAGCTGGTTGCCGCTCTGGACGATATCCTGGATGCCATGAAGTCCGAAGGGCTGGGCGATCTGGAGCAGGCCGAAGTGCTGAAAATCCTGTACGACATGAAACCGGAAATTCTCGGAAAATAGACACTGTCGATCCTGCCAATGCCGGTTTCCCTGTGGGAGAACCTTATGCTCGTCAGGATCTACCTGCATGCGACAGAGAGACAGAAGCGAGTAACGAGTTTTGAGTTTCGAAACTCGCTTCTCGCAACTCGAAACTTATCCCTTTTCCGCGCGTGGGCACGCCTCCACCGATCAGTCCCGCTTGTGCCGAAAGAAGCGCTGGATACTGGAAAAATCCTTGTCGGAATAGCCATGGTTGCCATGCGCGGCATACAGGGATTTGGCCAGGTTGCCCATCGGGGTAGCTGACTGGGTGCTGAGTGCAGCCTGCATGGCCAGGCCCAAATCCTTGTTCATCAACTTCACCGCAAAGCCACCCTCATACTCATTGGACGCCGGCACGGTTTCCATCACACCCGGCCAGGGGTTGTACTTGTCCAGCGACCAGTTATCTCCCGAACTGGCTTTCATGATCTCGGACAGCACCGCTGGATCGAGGCCATGGTCTACCCCCATCTGCAGTGCTTCTGCCGTACCAATCATATGAATGGCGAGGAGCATGTTGTTGCAGATCTTTGCCAGCTGCCCTGCCCCGTTATCCCCTGCCCGGAACACCTGCGCGCCCATGCATTCCAGTACCGGCCGGGCACGCTCGATGGCGGCTTCCGGTCCGCCACAGATAAAGGTGAGCGTACCCGCTTTCGCGCCGCCCACGCCGCCCGACACCGGCGCATCAATCATCAGCCTGTCTTGCTGGTGGGCAATGCTGGCCACATCACGGGCGGTATCGGCATCGATGGTGGAGCAGTCGATGATCAAGGCTCGCGTATCGATATGGGGCAGCACACCGTCGCCGCCCAGATACAGACCGCGCACGGCAGCCGCAGAAGGCAACATGCTGACAACAACATCCGCATCCCGCACGGCTTCTGCCGCGCTGCTGGCCGCCGATGCGCCGTCATTGACTGCCGCTTGCAACAGCTCCGGCACCAGATCAAAAACCGTCACCTCATGGCCAGCCTTGACCAGGTTCGCCGCCATGGGGCCACCCATATGACCTACACCGAAGAATCCGATTTTCATTGTTATCTCTCCCTATCGCTTTCGGGATGCGTGAGCGGCACTCGATTCGAATACGGAACTGGCATGGCTTGCCCAACTTCCTGTCCTGCCTTTCGAAACTCGCTTCTCGCTACTCGCAACGGCTTTATCGCCTGCAGGCATACCCTGACGAGCAGAAGGGCTCCTACGGCGTTTTTTAAAGGAACGACAAATCCTTCAACACATTTCGCGCGATGATCACGCGCATGATTTCGTTGGTACCTTCCAGAATCTGATGTACGCGGGTATCGCGCAGGTAGCGCTCCAGCGGATACTCACGGATGTAACCGTAACCACCATGCAGCTGCAGCGCCTGGTTACAGACGTTGAAACACAGATCAGTCGCCATGCGTTTGGCCATCGCACACAGCATGCTTTTATCGCTGTGATTCTGATCCAGTTTCCAGGCTGCCAGGCGCACCATCTGTTGTGCGGCTACCAGCTCCGTGGCCATGTCGGCCAGGGTGAATTGCACAGTCTGAAAATCACCAAGGGCCTGCCCGAACTGTTTGCGCTCCTGCACGTATTGCTGGGCGTGTTTCAATGCGGCCTGGGCGGCGCCCAGTGAACAGCTGGCGATATTGATGCGTCCACCATCCAGGCCAGCCATGGCAATCTTGAAGCCCTGCCCCTCTTCACCCATCAGACACTCTGCGGGAATGCGCGCCTCTTCCATGATCACCGCGCGGGTAGGCTGGCTTTTCCAGCCCATCTTGTCTTCGTTGCGGCCGTAGGAAATGCCGGGGGTATCTGCCGGCACTGCAAAACAGGAAATACCACCGGCCCCTGCTCCACCGGTGCGTGCCATCATGACCAGCACATCGGTATCGCCTGCACCGGAAATAAATGCCTTGGCACCGTTGAGCACATAGCTGTCACCCTCTTTCCTTGCGGTGGCGGCCAGCGATGCGGCATCAGAGCCGGCATTGGGTTCAGTCAAGCAGTAGGACGCCAACTGTTCACCGGACAACAGCTTATCGGCCCAGCGTGCGCGTGTGGCATCGTTGCCGAATCGCGTCAGCATCCAGGTGGCCATGTTGTGGATGGTGATAAACGCAGTGGTCGAGGTACAGCCCTGTGACAGCTGCTCGAAGATCAGCGCGGCATCAAGACGTGACAACCCCATTCCACCATGCTCTTCAGCGCAGTACAGAGAACAAAATCCCAGCTCACCCGCTCTACGAATGGCTTCCTTGGGAAAAATACTTTTTGCATCCCATTCCGCTGCAAAGGGGGCCAGTTCTTTTTCAGAAAACTGCCGCGCGGTTTCACGAAAGGCTTGCTGTTCTTCAGTGAAAGAAAAATCCACGGTTTTTCTCGCTTGGTTTGCGTTTTTTCCGTAGGAGCTTGCCTGCAAGCGAGATTCATCCGGCATGACAAAATCGCTTTCGCCCAAGCTCCCACAGAGTTGGGCTGGTTATTTCAGATGAATACTCATATTCGGTCCGCTCGCTGGAATATCATCTTCGAACCAGCGACTGGTGACCGTTTTGGTTTCGGTATAGAAACGCACGGCCTGTTTGCCGTAGGCATGCTGATCACCATAGAACGATCCTTTCCAGCCGGTGAAGCTGAAGAACGGCAGTGGCACCGGAATCGGCACATTGATGCCCACCTGCCCCACTTCCACTTCATGCTGGTATTTCCGGGCGGCCGCACCGCTGGCGGTAAAGATGGACGTGCCGTTGCCATAGGGGCTGCTGTTCACCAGCTGCAACGCGTCTTCCAGTGAATCCACGGTGACGCAGCATAGTACCGGGCCAAAAATTTCTTCCTTGTAGATGGCCATTTCCGGTGTCACATCTGTGAACAGGGTCGGCCCCACCCAGTTGCCATCAGGCAAACCGTCTACGCTGCACTCTGAGCCATCCAGCAAACAGGTTGCGCCCTCTTCCTTGCCTTGCTTGATCAGGGTCAGCACGCGCTGTTTTGCCTGCGGACTAATCTGTGGGCCGTAAGCTGCCTGAGGGTCGTTCCAGGCACCAGGGCGAATCTTGGCAAACTCGTCTTTCAGCTCATCAATCCAGGCTTTGGAATCACCCACGAATACCGCCACGCTGATGGCCATGCAACGCTGACCGGCGGCACCGCAGGACGCGCCCACCAGACTGTTGACCACCTGCTCCTTGTTGGCGTCAGGCATGATCACCATGTGATTTTTGGCACCGGCAAAACACTGAGCACGTTTCATGTGATCGGTGGCGGTGCGGTAAACGTGCTGGCCCACCGGCACCGAACCCACAAAGGAAACGGCCTTGATGTCCGGGTGAGTCAGCAGCGTATCCACCTGCTCCTTACCACCATGGACCAGCTGCAGGACACCGGGAGGTGCACCGGCTTCCAGGAACAGTTCCACCAGACGGTTGGGGGTCATGGGGTCCTGCTCGGAGGGCTTGAGCACAAAGGTATTCCCTGCGGCGATGGCCAACGGGAACATCCACAGGGGGATCATGGCAGGAAAGTTGAACGGGGTAATGCCGGCGCAGACACCCAGTGGCTGGGTCCAGGAATGGGTGTCGATGCTGCGCGCCACGTTCTCGACCGTCTCGCCCATCATCAGCGAAGCGATGTTGGCAGCCTGCTCGGCCACTTCGATTCCCCGCCACACATCACCCTTGGCATCTTCAAAGGTCTTGCCGGTTTCCTGGCTCAGAATCTCGGCGATCTCTTCCTGATGTTCTTTCAACAACGCCTGGTAGCGCAGCATCAGCCGCGCCCGTTCGGATACCGGCACTTCCTTCCAGCTTTCAAACGCGGCTTTGGCGGCAGCAATCGCCTGTTCCATTTCCGCTGGCGTGGCGGCGGGCGCTTCGCACAACACCTCCTGGGTGGCGGGGTTGGTCACCGGGATCCACTGGTCAGTGGTACTGGCAACAAATTCACCGTTAATCAGCAGGGGCAGGCGACGACTCATGGGGCTCTCCGGAACAGGTTGGGTGTTTCACATTATCGGTACGACTATGTTGTAACACAGGGAGGCCCCGGGATAGATAGCCTCTTTTGCCGGTAATGGATTATATTGCTGCCTATGGATACCTCTTCCTCAGTCGCTCATGCCCCTGCCGAGCCCTCCAGCTGGCCACTGCCTGCCACCGGTCAACGCACCATTATTCCTCCCGCGGTGCTGGACAGCATTGCCGGGCACCCCCTTTGTGAAGGCTGCATGCCCCATGGCGTGGGTTTCTATCCACAAGCCCGCGGACATCGTATGTTGCGGGATAATCCCGCAGATTATCTGCTGATTTACTGCGTCGGCGGGCGCGGTGAGCTTCAGGTTGAAGGGCAAACCTATGAGGTAGACGGTGGCGATCTGGTATTGCTGCCTCAGGCACTTGCCCATCGTTACCATGCTGACAGGCGCGATCCCTGGAGTATCTACTGGGTGCATCTTGGCGGCCATGAGGTGCCCCGTTTTTTTGACGAAATTGCCGGGCAAGAAGGGGGACGAACCGTACGGGTCGGGGTTCACTCGCGGCTGGCAGAGGAGTTTCAGGCCCTGTTGGCAGCTGCCACCCGGGTGCAGCCGGAACATCTGGTGTATGCCGCCAACCTGCTGCGCAGCCTGCTGGCCTTTGCGGCCCTGATGCGTCACCAGCACGATGTACGCCACGCGACCCTGGATGTGAACCGGGTGAATGGGTATCTGCAGACAGCGCTGCATCGTCGGTTGTCACTGGACGAGTTGGCCGCGGCGACCAGCGATCTGTCGCGCTATCACTTCATTCGCGAGTACAAACGTCAGACCGGGCAGACCCCCATGCAGGCCTTCCAGCGCATCAAGGTGAGCCATGCCTGCTACCTGCTGGATATCAGTGAAGACACCGTGCTGCAGATCGCCGCCCGGCTCGGCTATGACGACCCCTATTACTTTTCGCGCTTGTTCAAGCGGGTAATGGGCGTATCGCCACAGCGTTATCGGCAGGAAAGAGGGCAGTAGGGAGAACGGACCGGGAAGGGGTGACAGAAGGACCTCCCTCGCTGTCGCTCGGATCGCCATGCAAGCATAGCTCCTACAGGGGAAGCGAGGTGCGCGATACCGGATGTGGGAGCCAGCCTGCTGGCGATGGGAATTCGCTTGCGGGCAAGCTCCCACAGCAAGTGGAGCCAGACGCTGTCTTTGTAGGAGCTATGCTGGCATGGCGATCAGGCTCCGGCGGTGAATCGCCATGCGAGCATGGCTCCTACAGGGGAAACGTAGGTGCGCGATAGCGGCTGCGGGAGCCAGCCTGCTGGCGATGGGAATTCGCTTGCGGGCAAGCTCCCACAGCGAGTGGAGCCAGACGCTGTCTTTGTAGGAGCTATGCTTGCATGGCGATCAGGCCCTGGCGGTGGATCGCAATGAGAGCATGGACGCCCGCGGGGGAGGCGTAGGTGCGTGATACCGGTTGGGAGCCAGCCTGCTGGCGATGGGAATTCACTTGCGGGCAAGCTCCCACAGCAAGTGAAGCCTGTCGCTGTCTTTGTAGGAGCCATGCTGGCATGGCGATCAGGCTCCGGCGAAGGATCGCCATGCGAGCATGGACGCCCGCAGGGGTGGCGTGAGGGCGGGATACCGGTTGTGGGAGCCAGCCTGTTGGCGATGGGAATTAGCTTGCGGGCAAGCTCCCACAGCAAGTGAAGCTAGGCGCTGTCTTTGTAGGAGCTATGCTTGCATGGCGATCAGGCTCCGGCGGTGAATCGCCATGAGAGCATGGACGCCCGCAGGGGAGGCGTGGGGGCGGGATACCGGATGTGTGAGCCAGCCTGTTGGCGATGGGAATTCGCTTGCGGGCAAGCTCCCACAGCGAGCTGAGCCAGACGCTGTCTTTGTAGGAGCTATGCTGGCATGGCGATCGGGTTCCGGCGGTGGATCGCCATGCGAGCATGGCTCCTACAGGGGAAACGTAGGTGCGCGATACCGGATGTGGGAGCCAGGCTGCTGGCGATGGGAATTCGCTTGCGGACAAGCTCCCACAGCGAGTGGAGCCAGACGCTGTCTTTGTAGGAGCTATGCTTTCATGGCGATCGGGTTCCGGCTGTGGATCCCCATGCGAGCATGGCTCCTATAGGGGAAACGTAGGTGCGCGATACCGGTTGTGCGTGTCGCGTATTGCGCCCCTGCTTAAGGGCGGCTTTGCCAGGTCAGAGTCATCACGTCGCGGTGGGTGTCGCACTGAAACACGTGGGCACAGCCATAGTGACCGAAACGGAAGGGCAGCGAATCCACAGAGTCCAGCTGCATGATGAACTGCATGGGTTCGTGGCAGCAAGGACAGCCGGGGTAGGCCACATCGGCGGTCCAGTGGGGCCAGCCCATCAGCTTGTCGCCGGGGCGCGGCGCTGGACGATGGGCATGGAGCAAGGCAAGGGTGCCGTCACGATCATCATCGTTAATGGCCGCCGTTTCCTTGCGGTCCGGGTAATCGGCCAGGGGGATCCAGCCGGTCAGGGATTTTTCCGGGAAGGCATCCGGCAGACTCAACGGCAAGGCATCAAAGCCATTGGCTTGTTCGCGCGGGATCACCCGCACCAGCGTGGCTTCGGAGAAGGGCAGATGGGACTGGCCCAACACTTCACAGTCTTCCTCACCATTGGTGCAATAAAACACCTGCAGAACGCCATCACCGAAGGGGGAGCGCATGGTGCGCGGCAGATCCCGGGCATCCAGCTGCAAGAACAACTGCATGGGCTGGTGGCAGTGCCCGCAGCACGGCCAGGATTCGTCGGGCTTCAACAGCGGCAGGCCACCAAACTTGGACATGGCACCCGGCACCGCCGGGCCCGCCTGAGGGCGCCAGGCAGGTCTGGAAAAGGAAGCCAGTCTGAGTTTGATTTCTTCGGGTAGCATTGGGTGTCCTCGTTCTCTCGATTTCACCATGCCAGCAATAGCTCCGAACAGCCTTCACAAACCGCTACCAGGGCTTTTTTAATGGCTGAGCGGCGTGCAATTTTTGTACTTGTGACCAGGTTCTCGCGGAAAATGTGATTGGAATAGCACTAGCGTGCTGAGGAAAATTCGCTCAACTGCCACTGGGAAAACGCCTGCTGGGCCAGCTCCAGCTGCTCGATCAGGCGCTGCCGCTTGCTCGGTTCAAAACGGCGTCTGGCCAGGGCTTGCAGTGACTTCTGCAAGCCATTGCGATCACTGCGCGACAATGCATCCAACCAATGAGCATCGCTGTCAGTGACCACCAGCACATCGCGCCCGGCATGATTGCGCTGGCTGATCTGATACCAGTGCACCAGCGCCCGGCCCAGCACCACATAACCAAACTGGGGGTCCTTGAGCGGCCCGTAAATGGCTTCCCGGAAGCCCCCGCTGAGTGGGCCCAGCTTTACCTTGGTGAGTTTGTCACTGTAATAATAGCTCCCCGCCGCCCCCAACAAGCCGCCAATCAGGGCTCCGGTGCCCAGCGAGTGCCCCAGCGTCACCGCATCAAGGCCGACACCACCCACGGCCCCGGCACCAAAGCCGGCCGCGGCTAACTGCCCCTTGCTAATGCCCCATAGCTGGCGGGTACGCTCCCCGAACAGGTCATCATCGTCGGGCAGCAACAGATCCGATTCCTGGCGCTGCAGGCGGCGGTACTGGTAGAGATCTTCCACACTGTGTCGCAGACGCTGCTCCCGCTCGCGCTGCCACGCCTGCCAGCGCTGACGCAACCGGGGCTGTAACGGACCGGCAGCCTCGAACTCGCCCAGCCGGGCAGTTTCCTGATGGCCCAGCATCTCGATCAGGGCATCGGCGATATGCTCCAGGGCCTGATGATCACGTCCAAACCGGATCGCCTGCAGGTATTCCAGTGCCGCATCAAGAGGTTCGCGCCAGTTGGGCGCAAGTTCGCCGAAACTACGCAGTAGTTCCAGGTGTTTCTCGAACGGTGCCCGCACCGCATCAAAACGCCGCACAATCTGGAAATACTGGCCAAGCGCCGCTTCCCAGTCCGCACTGTAGTCATCACTGCCAATCTGGTTGATCAGCGCCAGGCTGGGACGGCCAGCCCAGCGCAGGATGTTCATCTCTGCCTCGTGCTCGCGGTTATACGGCACCGACCCATCTACCACATAGATAATGCCGGCCCCCTCCACAATCGGACGCAGCAGCTCACATTCGTCGTGATAACGCGGGTCGTCGCGATGCTGGGTGACGAAAGCCGCCACGGTTTCAGCACGATCCGAAGCAGACAGGCTGTGTCCCTGCAGCCATGCCAGCACTTTGCGGGGGCGCTGGAATCCAGGCGTATCGATGAGCTCGTAGAGGGTGACCTCATCCACTTTCATGGGATAGCGATGACTGTCACGGGTGGTGCCGGGCTCCATGGCGATGGCGATGGAGTCGTTCTGGGCCAGGGTCGCGACCACACTGGATTTCCCCTTGTTGGGGTGGCCAACCACCGCAAAGCGGGGCAGGGTGCTATCACTCTGCCGGTCGTCGATGTTCTCTGTGCTGCGGTCACTATTGCCGTTCGAATCCATGATGCTCATCAGCAAGTTAAGGTGATGGATGACGCGCCGACACTCACTGCGGCGCACTCAGCAGCAGAAGGCTGTCGTTCTGGCGCTCCACAAAGCGTTGCCACTGGGCCAGCAAACCGGCGTCTTTCAGCGCTTCGCCCTGCTCGTCGGCCAGCGGCACCAGCGCCAGCAGGGTGCCGGCAGGCCACTGCACGCGGGCATCCTGTACAAAGTCACTGAGCTCGGCGGTGGGCGGCTCCCAGCCCCGCGCGATCAGGATCACCGGCTCTCGACGCTCGCCCGCCTGACGCAGGGCGGCGGCATCTTCCTCCAGGCTGCTGTTGCCGCCTGCGCGCAACTGCAGTGGCGCCCCATCCCGGCTCAAGCTTGAGACCAACGCGCTACTGCCATGCCCGGCGCCGGCCCAGTGGATCAGGGTGGCCGATGCCGGCAAAGGCGCCACCGACACCTGCACCGGGGCGGGCTCCCGGGGCGCTTCATCTTCACCACGAGTCTCCACCCAGGGGCTTTCGAAGCGGAACAACAGGGACGCATACCCGGGGTGGCGACGCAGCGCCGCCGCTGCCTGCCAGCGTAACTGCAAGGCCGCCAGCAGCAGCAACACCACTCTGGGCAGCAACACATAGGTGAGCCAGGCCATTAACACAAAGGGCCACCAGGTCCCTAACAGTGCCGGGTTCGTCGCTGAGCCCTGGCCCAGCCGATAATACTGCGAGGCGGCCACCAGCTCCGCGCTGGGGACTGCATCGGGCCAGAGGGCCTGCCAGGGAAGCGCGATGAGCGATACCAACTGGTGATAGCTATGCGACGATGCCTGCAGCGTCGTGCTCCAGCCAAACGCCAGGTCCTGTACCAGCACCATCACCAGCAGCGTCAGCAAGCCGCTGAGGGCAAACAGGAGGCCACCGGTGTGAGCGATGCGGGCGGACAGAGCAGGGCGCAGAGACTGTAATGGATCCCCGTCTTCCCCGGTACGTCCCAACAGGCTACTCCAGGGCTGCCAGCCCAGCCAGGCTTGCAGGCTGGTGAGCACGGCAAAGGCGAGCTGCAAGGCGATCAGCACCAGTAACAGGGTCACATTGATCTGGCGGCTGCCGTCGTAAACCAGCAAGCCTGCCATGAAGGCCGCACCCAATACCGCGCCCAGCGCGGCAAAGATCCAGCGCGCCTGACGCCAGCGGCGCAGACGGGGATCATGGCCGTCGCGCTGACGCTGGTCATTGAGGGCATGAAGTTCGGCTAGCCAGGCCGTCACCGTCAATGGACGCTTTTGCGTCTGCTGTTGCTGGGCAAAGCGTCGATCACGACGGTGCAGAAAAGCCTGGGGCTGCTGGCTGTCACGACGAAACTGATCATCGAAATCCAGCAATCGGGTCAGGGATTGCGTCAAGGCCGCTCTCGCTTATTCGGGAGTTGCTTCCGGAGCCTTGGCCGGTGCCGGCAGCGCCTCTTGCTTCGGTGAGGTGTACATCACCTCATCCTTGGCGCAAGCCATGCAGGCATTGCTGAATTCACCCTGCAGGCCTCCGTCTTCGCCATAGCCAAACACCGGGCGGTAATCCTGGGTACACATCTTCGGCGGATCTTCCGGGCAGCTCTCGGTGGTATCCGGCAAGCCCATGGGGTAATCGGTCTCGTACTTGTGGGTGCAGCCAGCAATGATCATTGCCAGTGCCGGCAAGGCCAGGTAAGCAGCTTTCATCCGGGTTCTCCTGAAGCAGTGGGGAAACATTTCCTGCTGCAAGCATACCTACGCATCACGGCTGACGCATCAGGCAAGCCACCCGGGCGCCTGACGCAAACCGGGAACGCCCCGGACACGACAGTTGCACCAGTGATTCTGGCATAATCCGGGTCTCGTTAAATCCCATTGCTGAGGCTTCAATGACCGCACCCCAACCCATCGACTGGCGCACCCTGCCGGCCGCCATCTGGCGCGGCCGCAACGGCACCCTGCGACCAGTGCCCAAACCGGATCCCGTGCGCCTGGATGACCTGCTCGGCATTGATACCCAGAAGCAGAAAATCATTCAGAACACGGAACGTTTTCTGGCCGGAAAACCCTGTAATCATGTGCTGCTGTGGGGTAGCCGGGGCACCGGCAAGTCCTCTATCGTCAAGGCGCTGCTGAATGAATATGCCCACAAGGGGCTACGAGTCATTGAGGTGGACAAGGACGACCTGCATGACCTGCCCGAGATCGTGGATGACATCCGTGACCGTGGCCAACGTTTCATCATTTACTGCGATGATCTGTCGTTTGAGGATGGCGAAAACCAGTACAAACATTTGAAAAGTGTTCTTGAAGGTTCGCTGGAGCTACCGCCGGAAAACGTGCGTATCTACGCTACCAGTAATCGCCGTCATTTGTTGCCTGAATACATGAGTGACAACGCTGAGTCTCGCGTGGTTAACGGAGAGCTGCATCATGGCGATGCGGTGGAAGAAAAAATTTCCCTGGCGGATCGATTCGGGCTCGGGTTGAGTTTTTATCCAATCAGCGAACCACAATATTTCGCGATCGTGGATCATCTTTTTGGCGAGGTAAAGCATCGTCAGCAACTGCACATTCGCGCGCGACGCTTCTCTATTGAAAAGGGGGTGCGTTCCGGTCGTACGGCAAGGCAGTTTTACAATCAGTTTGTCGGGGAGTTTTGAGTAACGAAAAGCGAGTTTCGAAAGGAAAAACCGTCAGGCTTGCGATGTCTGGTTTTCGCAACTCGAAACTCGTTACTCGCTGCTTGCCCCTCTCGCCCTGGCAAGGCGTTTAGAGGGCGTTCAGCACGTCAGACGCGGGAGGCTTTGAGCTGCCTTGCTGTGGCGTCGCAGATCGCATCCACTGCCTTTCTGGCCGCCGGGATCACCCCGCCCATGGTGATAAATCCATGAACCAGCTGCGGATAATCCAGACTGGTAACGTCGACACCGGCCCGGCGCAGCTTGTCACCGTATTCCAGGCCCTCATCACGCAGCGGATCCGTAGCGGTGACCAGAATTGCCGGCGGCAGGTCCGCCAGGTCCGGGTTACGCAGCGGCGACAACCGGTAATCTTCCATCATCGCCGGGTCCGTGATGAAGTGACTGCGGAACCAGGTCAGCAGCGGCAAATCGAGCCCAAACCCCTGCCCCAGGCTCTGAACAGACGGGTGCTTCAACTCGGCATCAGTGGTCGGGTAAATCAGTACCTGTAGGGCCGGCACGGGCAACCCGGCCAGCCTGGCCTGCTGGGATACAACCGCACTCAAATTACCGCCCGCACTGTCACCCATGACGGCCAGTCGATCCGGATCGAGCCCCAGTGCCGCCGTGTTGTCCAGCAGCCAACGCCAGGCCGCCAGACCATCGTTGGCACCCGTGGGGGAGGGATGCTCCGGTGCAAGGCGATAATCCACACTCAATACCACCGCATTGGTATGCACGGCGATGTAGCGACACAGGCGGTCGTATTCTTCCACGCCTCCCACGGTAAAGCCGCCGCCGTGGAAGAACAGAATGGCCGGAGCCAGTCGCGGGGCATTTTCCGGACGGTAGCGGCGTACCAGAATGGAGGCATCGCCTTCCACCGGCACCTGATGATCCACCACCACTGGCAGCGACTGCTCTGCCACATCCATCAGCGCGATCATGTCCTGATACAGCTTGCGTGCTTCGGGCACAGAGGCACTGTTCAAGGTCGGTTTGGCACTGCTGAGAGCCAACAGAAAGCGCATGTGCGGGTCGAGATGATCACGCCCCCGGGTTTCCACGCCAGCCGCCAGACGGGACAAAACCGGCCGCGGCAGCAGCATCAGGGACTTCAGCGCAACGCGCTCCAGGGCAACAGGGCTCATCAGGACTCCTTTCGTGGTGATCTCACTGGCATCAGGCATGAACGGCTTGCCATCCTCGCGGCGAAGCCTAAACAGAACCTGCGCGAGTGTATCAGAAATACCACTCAAGGCCGCCTTCAACGGCGGAGACGGTGATGTAGTCCTTGTCCACGTACTGCATGTACTGAAGGCTCAAGCCAATGTTGTAGGCCGTCCTCAGCCCCATCGCCGCACCAAAGGCCAGGCTGGTATCATCATTGCGATCAGTGTCGGTGCGGCAACCCAGTGCATTGCAACGGCGGGTCTCGGTTTTCACCTTCACGTCCGCCACTCCGGCGAAGCCTTGCACGAAGAAGCTGTCGATGTAGGGGTCCAGTCCCGGCAATGTTACCGGCGACTGAAACGACCACTTGCCCGTCGCCAGCAGGGCACCCACGTGCTCGACGGTGTAATCCACCTTGTAGCGGCGGGTTTCCGTGCGGCGGGTGTCAGGTGAGGGGCCGGTGGCCAAACGCAACTCCACCCCCCAGTTCTCATCGACCATGCCTCCCAGGCGCAATCCCAGCCCAGAGGGGGTCAATTCGTATTCGTCGTAATCCAGGTTGAAGTGCATCAGGTTGGCTGCAGCATAGCCGTAGCGCGAATCCTGAAAGTGAGCTATCCGGGGGCCTTGAGTCTCTTCGGCTTCATCTGCCGCCCACAGGGCAGGACTGAACAGCAGCCCGATAAGCATCCAGTAACGCATGGAAGGTCGTCCTTTTTGTTATTGTTCGAGTAACGGCTGCCTGTTATACCATCGCCAGCGGGCAGAGTCTTTGCCCCACTGGCTGAATCAGGAAATCCTTCATGTCTGTCTATACCCCGCTTGATGCTTCCCAGATGTCACAGGTGCTAAGGCCGTTTGGCTTTACGCTGGTGGGTTACCGGGGAGCCAGCCACGGCATTGAAAACAGCACTTTCCTGATTGAGGCCGAGGACAGCCAGGGCCAGCCACGGGCCCTGGTCCTGACCGTGTTCGAAAGTCTGGATCAAGCCGCAGTGCGTCCGTATCTGCATCTGCTGTCCCAGCTCGCGACCGACCGGCAACTGCCCGTTCCAGGCCCCCTCAACGATGATCAGGGGCAATGGCAGATCAGCGTCGCCGGCAAACCGGCCGTACTGATGCCACGCCTGCCCGGCGAACATGATTTTGCGGTGGATGACGACCGCTGCCGTCAGGTGGGCGCGCTACTGGCGCGGCTGCATCAGTGCGACACGACGGCATTGCTACCACTGCCAAACGAACGCCAACGGCTGAACACGCTGGCCGCACAGCTCGGCAAGCTTCCGCAGGAGCAACAGGCCCGCGCCCGCGCCTTGTTGAGTGACTGGCAGGCCAGCCCCGTCGGCGCCACCTTGATCCACGGTGATCTGTTCCGAGACAACCTGCTGTGGCAAGACGGCAAGATCAGCGCCCTGCTGGATTTCTACAACGCCTGCCTGGATGATCCCGAATACGATCTGGCAGTGACCCTGAACGACTGGTGTGTGGACAGCGCCGGGCAACCGCTAGCCAACCGGGAGCAAGCCCTCTTAGAGGCCTATCGGGCCAACGGTGGCCGCATCAACGACGCCCGCCTGACACAGGCGCTGGCGGTGGCCGCCCTGCGCTTCTGGCTATCCCGCCTGGCCGGACCAGTGGCCGAACACAGTGAAGGGCAGGGCAGCAAGGACCCGGAAGAGTTCGCAAGGATTTATGGGTGGCGAGTGAAGGCCCTGAACGGCTGACGCTCGACACCTGAAATGAATCCGCACAGCGCCCTGGTCAGCGTTTTGCGTCAAGCATCCAGCGTCGAGCGTCAGACCTTTAATCAGGCGCTACCCGCCAGAATCATCTGGTTCAAATGCGCCAGGTACTCCTGTTCCTGCCAGAGCCAGGGGTAATCCGGGCAGGCCAGCGAGCTGGGAGTGAGGGCTTCCACACCCTGAGTGAGAGCGTTCACCACCATCATTTCGTGCAGGTCAGCCCAGCCGGTGGGCAGTCTGCGCAGATCGCGGGGCTGGTTGACGAACCCCTCGCTCAGCACCGGGTGCATACGCCGCAGCCGGGTGAAGGCCATGCGCCGGTTTAGCTGGTCTTCCAGCCGCCGCTGCCAGTGATTGCCCGCCGCATCCAGCAGCAGCTGCTTCATCGGACTGGCGAAACGGCTGAGCAGGCCGGACATGGGCATGGATTCGCCACTGGCTAGCCGGTAACGCGGATCATCATCCAGCCACAGGCTGAAATCGAGGAAGTCCAGCTCACTGGTATCCAGTTGCCGCAGACGCTCACTCAAGGCGACGGTGGTGCTCATCCCCACCGGCACAGACGGAAACAGGGCATGCAGGGCACGGGGAATCTCCAGCAGATAGTCTTCCAGTCGGCGATTGGCCTGCTCCGACCAGTGAGACGGCAGCGGCCGCTCCGGAGAACGCTGAAACACCCGCCGGGTAACCCCGTGTGCTGCCGGCAGGGACGGAAACTGGTAGCAGAAGTCGAGCCCGACGACATCATCCAGATAACCCCAGTCGGACACCAGCGCCAGGGTATCACTCCACACCGACACAAAATCTTCCGGACGGCGCACAAAGGAGCGGCGGGCACGGCTGTCGTTGATAAAGCGGCTGCTGAACCACACCTTCATGCCACGCTCGTGGGTGGACTGCATGAGGTGCCTGAGGGCGCTGCGGATTTTCACTTCCACAGCGGGACCGCCAGCGGGCATCAGCTCGCAGCGATCCAGATGAACGCCATTGTCCGGCGTAGCGATCAGGTGGGGACAGGGATCCAGGCTGAGCGCATTAAAGCCACGCAGCTGGGTTTCATCGAGGACACGCTCCAACGAGGCAAAGGCACCATCGCGAATATCGCGGTGCAGTAGCCAGGATAAATCCCAGCGAGCTATTGCCAAGGGTTGAGGCATATCGTTGCAGTCTCCCAATCAAGCGCACCAGCATACCGTTTTCCAGACCGGCCTCAATGGCTGTGGGCCCTGTTATCGGCGAAATGACCCACCTTGACACACGCGAGCCCTCGACGATTCCCCTTGCAGAGCCATCAGGCTATGATCTGAGACATGAAAACAATCATGCTCCGCACCCTGTTGATCGCCTCTCTGGCACCGGCCGCCCTGCCGGCGGCGGAGCAATTGCCGGATAGCGCTCCCCCTGACGAACAAGCGCCCCAGAGCCGTGAGAAGGGCCCCTCGCAGGCGCTCGAAAGCCATGAGCTGGAAGCACTTTATCTGCAATCGCCCGTGGAACTGGACACCACTGATGAGAACCAGGGCCTCAATGCCTTGAGCTCGGATTCCCGCTATCTGGAAAATGATCAGGAACTGCTGCAACGCCAGCGCGATACGGTGCAGATTATCCCCACCCCGGATGACACCCCGCCACCGCCACCGCCGACCCTGATGCCGGTGAGGGATCTATAGAACAGAGACGCGGCACGCACCACCCTCATGCTACACGCAGGAGCTCAACACGTTGAACTCCTGCATGGGGAGAGAGAGGCGGCAGCAGCGTGCTCACTTTCTCTCCTGCAGACAGCGCTCAAACCCGCTCCCCAGATGATCCAGCCAGTCCAGGTACGACAGCGCAGGCTGATCACGACCCAGCGGATCCAGCGCCTCCACCCTGCAACCTGCGCACAGGCGCTGCAACATCGCGGTGCGCGCTTCTGGCTCGCGGACCATGCATTGCACACCACGCTCACGAATCTCGGCGGCCAGGGCGACAAACCGGCGGCTGCCCGGCCCGGCATCCAGCTGCTGGCTAACCACCACCGGCTCCGCCAGCCCCAGCGGGTCGGTGAGATACCCCCAGGGGTGGTGATAGGTGAGCCAGGGAACCGCGGCAAACGAAGCCACACGGTCACGCAGATTCTGCTGACGCTGCCGTGCCTGCTCCTGCCATTGCGCGGGCTGCAGGTCCGCCAGCCCCGTGGGCATGGCTGCCGCAATCGCGTCGGATAACAGGATCATGTTCGCCACAGATAGCCACAGGTGCGGATCCAGATAGGCATTATCCTGAGCATGATCATCCCCGTGCCCCTCATGATCATGGCCACCGCCATCGCGACGGACCACGTCCGGCAGATCCAGCAGCGCGACTGCAGGCCTGTCTCGCCGGGCGACCAGCGGCGCCAGCGGCGCTTCCACCGCCGCGCCCAGCCACACCATCAGGTCAGCCTGCTTCACCAGCATCGCCTGACGCGGGGACAGCGCCAGCTGGTGGGGGTTCTGGTTGGCCTGCATCAGGGTCACCACCTCGACCTCCGGGCCATACAGACTACGGATCAGCTTCGACAGAGGCTCCACACTGGCCACAATAGTCTGGCTCCAGGCGGGGGAGCAAAGCAGGAGCAAGGATGTCAGCCAAAGACGGCGCATAGAAGTTCACCATAACGATTCATAGTTGCCCGGTGCAGGTAGGCGAGTGTCGAGTCACGCGTTTCGAAACTCGTCTCTCGCTTCTCGTTTATGCTTCAGTGCAGGCGAAAGGCGGGCAGTATATCATTGCGCCTTTGTTATTCGGACGCCTTCTCATGTCGGACCCCCTTGTTCAGGTTGAGTCAGTCTCTGTCACGCTCGGTGGCACTTCGGTGCTGTCCGATGTGAGCCTGAACCTGGCCCCCGGGCGCATCACCACCCTGATCGGACCCAATGGTGCTGGCAAGAGCACGCTGGCGCGGGTGGTACTGGGACTGGTAAAAGCCGACCACGGTTCCGTGACCCGCCGCAAAGGGCTGCGTATCGGTTACATGCCACAGCAGATCCAGGTGGACGACAGCCTGCCACTGACCGTGGATCGTTTCCTCTGGCTGGCGGCTACGGGTCCCACCGCTGCACGCCGCTCTGCGCTGGAGCGGGCCGGGGTAGCGCATCTGCGCCGTCGTGCCGTGCAACAGCTCTCCGGCGGTGAGATGCAGCGAGTGCTGCTGGCCCGCGCCCTGCTGCGTAAACCGGACCTGCTGGTGCTGGATGAACCCGCCCAGGGCGTGGATGTGGCCGGCCAGAATGCGCTCTACGGTTTGCTCAAGGATGTCCGTGATGAACTGGGCTGCGCCATCCTGCTGATCTCCCATGACCTGCATCTGGTGATGGCGGCCACGGATGAGGTGATCTGCCTGCAACGCCATGTGTGCTGTTCCGGTAACCCGGAGACAGTGAGCCGCGACCCGGCCTACCACGAGCTGTTCGGCCCGGCCGCCGGCACCCCGAATCTGGCGTTGTATACCCACGATCATGATCACGACCATGACCTGCACGGTAACGCCCACCATCACCACGACCACGAAGGCCCCTGCAACCATGATTGAACTGCTGCTGCCCCCGCTGCTTGCCGGCCTGGCCGTGGCGCTGGTGTCCGGCCCCATGGGTGCCTTTGTGGTCTGGCGCCGCATGGCCTTCTTTGGTGACACCCTGGCTCATGGCGCTCTGCTGGGGGCCGCTCTGGGCCTGGCCATGGATATCAACCTGTATCTGGCCGTGGTGGCAGTCTGTCTGGGACTCGCTGCTGCGCTGACCGGATTGCAACGGCAGCGGCAGCTGGCCAGTGACACCTTGCTTGGCATCGTTGCTCACACCACCCTGGCGCTGGGCGTAATCGCCATCAGCCTGCAGACAGGCATTCAGGTGGACCTGTTCGCCTATCTGTTCGGCGACCTGCTCGCCGTGGGCTGGCAGGATGTGATCGGCCTGTGGAGCGGCGCGGTTGTCATCCTGATGTTGATGCTGTGGCAATGGCGCGCCCTGCTGAGCATCACCGTCAGCGAGGAACTGGCACAGGTGGAAGGGGTGGCAGTGCAACGCACCCGCCTGCTGCTGATGCTGTTGCTGGCGCTACTCATCGCTGGCGCCATCCGTACCGTCGGTGTCCTGCTGATTACTTCCCTGCTGGTCATTCCCGCGGCCAGTGCCCGAAGACTGACCCATACCCCCGCGCAGATGGCCGCAGTGGCAAGCCTGCTTGGCACCCTGTCGGTACTGGCCGGGCTGACGGTGAGCTGGTTTGCCAATACCCCGGTAGGCCCCTCCATTGTGGTGGCCGCCAGCGGGTTGTTTGTGTTGACGTTGCTGCGGAAAACCTCGTAGCCATTCTGTGCTGCAGGAGCACCGCTTGAGCCGTAAAGCGAGCGTCAACGAGTAACGAGTTTCGAGTTGCGAAAGGCGAAACCCTCACTCAAAACCTTCCCGGCCAGTGAGGTTGGTTTTCAAAACTCGTGACTCGTAACTCGTTACTGCCTTTTCGCGTCGCCTGCGGCGCCCCTACGGCGAGGCATTTTCCCGGAGTGTGAATGAGTCTTTCCCTTAACCAACGTATCTGGATGCTGGCCTGGCCATTGCTGCTGTCGAATCTGACGGCACCATTGCTGGGGCTGGTGGATACCGCGGTGGTGGGGCACCTGGCGCATCCCCGCTATCTTGCGGCGGTGGCACTGGGCAGCAACTTTTTCATGTTTTTGTATTTCTCCTTCAACTTCCTGCGCATGGGCACGACGGGCTTTGCCTCCCAAGCCCGCGGCGGAGAACGCGACACCCGTGTGGTGCTGCTACGCGGGCTGGTACTCTCCGGCGCACTTGGGCTGGTACTGATCCTGCTGACACCGCTATTGCGGGAAACCGGCCTGTGGTTGCTGGGCGGTAGCGATGAGGTTCAGGCTCTGGCGCGGCAGTACATCAACATTCGTATTCTTGGCGCACCTGCAGCGCTGGCCAACTTTGCCCTGATCGGCTTTGCCATCGGCACCCACAACACCCGGGTGCCGCTGAAGATGACCCTGCTCATGCACAGCAGCAATGCCTTGCTGGATATCCTGCTGGTGCAGGTATGGGACTGGGATGTGCGCGGTGTCGCCACCGCCAGCGCCTGTGCGGAATATATCGGTCTTGCCGGGGGCCTGTTCTGGTTGCGTCATGCCCTGCGCCCACCACGCCAACGGGAAACGATCTGGCAATGGCCTGCCATCCTGGCGCTGATGAGCGTCAACCGGGATATCTTTATCCGCAGCCTGGCACTGTTCAGCACTTTCTTTTTCTTTACCAGCCAGGGCGCACGCCTGGGCGATGCCGTGCTGGCGGCCAACGCCGTGCTGATTACCTTTCTTTTGATCCTTAGCAATCTGCTGGACGGTTTTGCCAATGCCGCCGAAGCGCTGGTGGGTGAAGCCAAGGGCAAACAGGATCATGCCAGCCTGGTTCGAGCCATTACGGCCACCGGTCGCTGGACACTGGCCTGCGCTGCACTTGGGCTGGGTATCTTTGCGTTGGCAGGGGCTCCCCTTATCGGGCTGCTGACCGACCTGCCCGAAATCCGCGATACCGCTATTCATTACCTGCCCTGGATACTGTTGCTACCGCTGACCGCCAGCGCAGGTTTCTGGCTGGACGGCATCTTTGTCGGCGCCACCTGGGGCGCAGCCATGCGCAACACCATGCTGTTATCGGTGGTGATATTTTTCCTTTTCTGGGCACTGACCCAGGGGATGGGGAACCACGGCCTGTGGCTGACCATGAACGGCTTTATGGCGACAAGGGGGATATGCATGGGGTGGGTGTTGTGGAGACGACTGTCGGACTGAGCGAGATCACAGTCGCCGGGCAGAAATGGTGTGAGTTTCGAGTTTCGAGTTTCGAGTTTCGAGTTTCGAGTTTCGAGGATCAAACCCCGGCCCGGCCATAAGCGAAAGGTTATTTCCTTAATCTTTTGCCTTTCGAAACTCGTTACTCGTTACTGTTTTTCCTCGCCACGGCTCGGATCACCTGCAGAATGGTTAATCCTTTTCGGCCAACAAGTTGACGCTCCTGCAGCGTGGGTTTGGTTTCCAACGTCAGGCATCGGGCGTCTTGCGTCCGGCATTCATTCAATGCTTTGCCAGCCCGTTTTTCTTCACCGTCTTTTCCTTGTACATGCGATGATCGGCATGCTTGAGTAGCTCTTCTGCTTTATCAAAATGCTGCGGCCCGGTTTGCACCACGCCCATGCTGATTTTCACATTAGGCAGCCGCTCTGCCAGCAGACTATTGATCCGTTTACAGTAACTGGTCAGCGCCTGTTCTTCGGTGCTGTTGGCCAGCACTACACAGAATTCATCACCGCCATAGCGCACGCAGGTATCTTCACCACGAGCCGCATCCAGCAACACCTTGCCAAGTTCACACAGCACCTGATCGCCATAGGCATGACCGCGATGATCATTGAGATACTTGAAGTCATCCACATCCACAAAGATCACACTCACCGGCTCAGCGCGGCGTTGTGCTGCGTTCAGGGTACGCTGCAAGGCCTCATGGAGAAAACGTCGGGTGGTCAGTCCGGTCAGCGCATCGGTACGCAGCTCGCCGTTGCGCATGGCCACGGTTTCTTCCAGTGCTCGTGCATAATCCTCGGTGCGGTTCTTCACCGCTTCCAGTGCAGACATCATGCTCTGGATATAGGTTTCGAACACCAGGGTTACATCGAAGTACAGCAGCTTGTCGAGCGCCTGGATGGCACGCAGGCGCAAGTCGTTGTCGCCAAGCAGATCATTCAGGTTTTCCACCAACAGCCTGCGCAGCAAATAGACCGCAGACAGGTAATATTTCGGCTCAACCCCGATGCGCTTATGAACCAGGCCGATTCGTAGCCGATTGTTGGCGTACTCAAGGTCATAATTGCCGGTGAAAAGATCCAGGATATAGCGACGCTGCGCAGACTGGAGGCGCTCCAGGGTATCCGCATCGCCAATCAAGGCGGCGATTTCCGGTTCGCTGGTCTGGATGCTGTAAAACGCATCGACAATAGTATCGAGTCGCTGTTCGATCAGGCTGCAGCAATGCTTCAGCGCGCTCACATCCTCCGCCGTAAAACTCAACAGGCGTTTGCGGACGCGAATCTCCGACTCAGTAAAGCGCAGCTGTTCCAGCAGGGTTTTCATGTTTGGCATGCCGGCTCCCTCGCCCCCGCGGGCCTTCCTGGCCCCATGCAAACTCTCTTCTTTTCATCATACCCCCCTGCCAATGGAACTCTATAACCCGAACAGACGCATATCCGGTCCAAACTACCGCTCAGCACCAAAAGTGACCTGGTTCACATTTTTGCATTATCAGTTCGAAATAGATAAGCCGGGGCCGGGTGCCCAAAAAACTCACTCAGAGCTGCCGGGAAGGGGCGCTGCAAGTCTCAATTCACACGTGTTCGCGCCCTGAGCGGGTGCTGTCATTGCTTTTCAGGGTTTCCAGCAGGCGGGTTTGGAGGGGAGATCGGACGAGAGGTTCTGAAAAAACACATTCGGAGGAGCGGCGGCGAGTGCCGAGCTCCGGCAGGCGCTTTCCTGCCGCAACCCGGTACTCAGGACAAGCAAACTACCGCTTCAGGCCACCGTCGCGGTCCAGCTGGCCGATCACGCTCTTGGCATAGCCTTCCGCGCCCGCATTCAGGCTGTAGGGGTTCATGCTGCGTGACTGGGCCTGCCATACCGGCTTCTTGCTGGCCACGTTATAGAGCTGGGTCTGCAGGTAATAATCGGTGGCGTTCTGGTAGTAGCCCGGCTGGTAAACGGCGCTGTAGCTGTAACCCACATAGGGGCCGTAACCCAGATACATAGGGGCAGACGTCATGGGTAGATAATCGACCTGGGGCGGCACGTACTCATCGCGCTCTTCTACCTTGAGCAGGCTGACTACCATTACCCCGTCAGCACCGCTTTCCTTCACGGCCGCTTCCACGTGGGATCGGTACTGCTCCGCTTTCTGGCTTTCCCCGCCCAGGCTGTCTGACGACAACGTGGCTTTCACATCACGCTTGGCAAGGCTCTTGCCCACCTCCTTTTCCACCACCGCAGAAGTCACCGGGGATTCCGCCAGCACAATCACAAACAGGTGCTCAAAGGCCGGGCGGGGTTCACCGGTCTTCGTCTGCCAGGTGGAGTGGGTTTCCGTGGTGGTGGCACAGGCTGCCAGCAGCAAGACTGCACACAAAACAAACGCACGTTGAACCATCTGCATGGGGAATCCTTCGGTATGCCAGAAAGTGAATGGTGTCAGGGTAATGCTCAAGCCTGACTTCGCCAAGCACCAAAAACATCGCAATTACTGATTCACAATACGTTGCGCTGATTTCCCGCAGTACTGTTTGCTGGTTTCACCGCCTCGCTGGCGCACCCAGCCCATACACTGGCTATAGCTTGCGTGCGATTTCACTTCTAGACGCTCATTTTTTATTGTGACGGAAAAGACTTGGCTACGCGGAGCCCGGCCACTGCGATCCCAGTCAGAGAAGCGTTGCGCACCAGCGGCACAGGCATAGCTGGTACTGTAGGTGAAGCCACTGACCGCTTTGGTGATATGGGTATAAACCTGCCACCCTCCCCGACGCCCGTACATGATCTCGCGATTACAGTCAGCCAGCTCATCAATCGCGTCATCCTGGAAAAACACCACTTCATTATAGGTGGTGCCGTCCACATCAAACTTGGCGACCAGATAAACCTTATCGGTATCCGCAGTTTTTGCTGCCCAGGAGAGAGAAACCAGCGTCAAAGAAAAGAGTAGGGAGGCGAGTCGTAGCATGCTGCACCAATGCAATTATATTGTTTTGGTCATGCTACCGAACAAACCCCACGCCGGACAGTCGACCCGACCAAAGGTCACCAGGCTCGCTTATTTTTTCCCACCGGGCATGATGAATTTCATCAGCGTCATGAACCACATTAATTGGCCAGGATCCCCCTCAATCTTGATGTCACCGGCCTGCATGCCTTCCATGAACGCCATCTGGTTCTTGCCCGCCTGCTTCAGGGTGGCGAACGCATAGTCCGCATCCTTGAAGTTGAGGGTGACAGTGGGTGAGGGGTTCAAACCACCCCTGGCGACCACCTTGCCCGGAGTGAAATGAAACCAACGCCCCGGTTTGCCGGAAAACGTCCGCCACTGCATCACCACATTACGGTTTTCCAGCTGCTTGCGGAAACCTTCATTGCGCCACGCCAACCAGCGCAAGCGCCAGCCGAGGATCAGCAGAACCAGAGCAAATTTCATGGAGAGTCCTTTATCAAATCAGCACCACACCCCAGTTGCCTGTTGCGTGGTGCATGCCGCGTGATGCGCTATCAGGGCATAACCGCCGGCAGTTCCTTGTTGAGCTTCATTTTTTCCTTCACCGCATCGCCGGTGAGGGCATACCCCAGCAGGTTACCATCCTTGCCGCGGAACAGCGCCTGCACGTTGCTGCCATCAGCGTCGATTTCCCACTCGCCTTCGCTGCCATGGGGCGCCGGGCACACCACCACCGGGCAGGCCGGGGTCTTGATGGTCACCGGCATCACGCCATAGCTGACCTCAGTGGTTTCACCAGACAGCGTCTTGGCAAGGGCACGGGCAGACGCCATCAACGGCAGCACATAAGGCAGCACGTGGCCTTCCACTTCCGCGCAGTCGCCCAGCGCATAAACGTCTTCGGCACTGGTTCGCAGGGTCTTGTCCGTGATAATGCCACGGTTGGTTTCCAGACCCGCTTCCTGCGCCATGCTGATACGCGGACGCAGACCAATAGCTGACAGCACCACATCGGATTCGATTTCACTGCCATCGGACAGCTCGGTCACCAGGGTCTCGCCCTCACCGTGGTGTACCGCCTTGGCCAGCGGACCAAAGTGGAAAGACACACCCAGTTCCGCCAGGCCGTTGCCCACCGCTTCTGACGCGGCCTCTGGTAACAGCAGCGGTAGACAGCGCCCCATGGGCTCAACCAGCGCGACCTCATAACCGCCATTGGACAGATCGTTGGCAAACTCACAGCCAATCAAACCACCGCCGAGAATAGTGACCTTCTTCTTGCCTTCCAGCGCCGCGCGGAATTTGGCGTAGTCCATCAGATCATTGACAGAAAACACCTTGCCAACCGCATCGCCTTCCAGCGGCGGCGTCCAGGTATCGGCACCCAGGGCCAACACCAGCTTGCTGTAATCCAGGTGCGCATCCGGCAGCAGTACGCGCTTGGCAGCGGTATCGATGCCCGCCACATGGATGCCGGTACGGACTTCCACGTTGAACTGCTCTGCCACCTTTTCCGGCGTGGCCATGCACAGATCATCCGCGGTCTTCTCCTTGGTAAAACCGGCAGACAGCATGGGCTTGGAATAGTTGCGACCGTCGTCTGCGGTGAGCATGACGATGGGCGTTTCCTTGTCCAGCTTGCGGAATTCCTTGACGGTATTGAAGCCGGCCAGACCGGTACCGATGATGACGACTGGGTTCATGGATGATCCTTAAAGTGCGATGGATGGGCAGAGGTGCTGTGGGCCAGGCCTGTCAGCGTGGCGCGGAAGTCAATGGAGCCCCGCATCCACTGCGGGGCAAATCCCGGACAATGCTGTCCGGAATCAGATTTCCACCATTTCGAAGTCTTCCTTGCCGACGCCGCAGTCGGGGCATACCCAGTCTTCCGGCACCTCATCCCAGGCGGTACCCGGGGCAATGCCTTCTTCCGGCAGGCCTTCGGCTTCGTCATAAATGAAACCACAAACAACACATTCCCACTTCTTCATGGTGAACCTCATCAATTAATAGTAAGCGCACACTCACAATGGCGCATACAGGGCGTTTCTCGGGGGAGCCTAACCTATCGGTGCCAGCCCCAAAAATCAATGACAGTGGGCACTGTCATATTCAGACGCTGCGGGCATCTGACCGGGCTCCACTTGCCCTGACTGCCGCCATGGGCCATAGTCCTGCCGCCTGCGTTTTCTGATCTGTAGAGACATTCATGCTGCCTGCCCCCCTGCATCCTGACAGCCACTGGCGCCCGCTGGAACAGCTGGTGATGCCTGTGCAGATCCGCGACTGGATGGCTGACCCCGATTCCCTGACCCTGCGTCTGAAGCGTCATGGCCAGTTTCGGGTCATTCCGGGCTTTCACGCCATGGCCGTGCCCGCCCTTGAGGAAAGGCTGCTTCTGGGGCTACCGGACCGCCAGGCTGCACTGATCCGCGAAGTCACCCTGATGCTGGATGATACGCCCGTGGTCGCTGCCCGCAGTATCCTGCCCATCACCAGCCTGCGCGGCGCCAATCGCTCCCTGGGCCACATGGGCAGTCGCTCCCTGGGGCTGGAGCTCTACAAACGGCCGCTTTGCCAGCGTGATCAGGTCTGGGCCCGGCTGGCATCCCCTGGTCACGGCCACCCGGTGTGCTGGGGCCGCCAGTCACGCTTTATCAAACGCGGCGCGCCATTGCTGGTGGCGGAGTATTTCCTGCCGGCGTTGTGGGAGAAGGTAGGAACGGAGGTGCAAGCGACAAGCTTCAAGCTGCAAGGCGCGGACCACGCATCTGCCTGATCAGCATTACCGATGATGGCGAGTAACGAGTTTCGAGTTGCGAAAGGCAACAACCCCGCAAGCGGGCCGGGGTTTTGATTTTCGAAACTCGCTTCTCGTAACTCGAAACTGTCTCCTTGCAACTTGCATCTTGTCACTTGAAACTTATCCCCGCCCTGACAACCGGATGTCCCATGTTTGCCTTCGTTGAACGCCGCTATCCTGCCCTATGGCCATACCTGCAATTGATGCGCCTGGATCGCCCCATTGGCACCTTGCTGCTGCTGTGGCCAACTCTCTGGGCGGTGTGGATTGCCGGGGAGGGCGCGCCAAGCCTGAAGACCATCGTCATTTTCTTTCTCGGTGTTGTGATCATGCGCGCCGCCGGTTGCGTCATTAATGATTTTGCCGACCGGGATTTTGACGGCGGCGTCGAGCGCACCAAGGGGCGGCCGTTGGCCACCGAGGCGATCAGCAGCAAAAAAGCACTGGCCCTGTTTGCCGGGCTGGGCCTGCTGGCCTTTGTGCTGGTGCTGTTCCTGAATGAGCTGACCTTCTGGCTGTCATTCGGCGGTTTGGGTCTGGCGGTGCTTTACCCGTTCACCAAACGCTTCACTTTCATGCCGCAGCTGTTTTTGGGTGCTGCGTTCAGCTGGGCCATTCCCATGGCCTTTGCTGCGGAAACCGGCGAAGTACCGGAAATCGCCTGGCTACTGTATGTGGCCAATGTGGTGTGGACTGTCGCCTATGACACCCAGTACGCCATGTGCGACCGGGAGGATGATCTGAAGATGGGCATCAAGAGTACCGCCATCCTGTTTGGCGATGCCGACCGGCTGATGATCGGGGTGTTGCAGGGACTCACGTTGCTGGCACTGATCATGGTCGGTCAGCGGCTGGAGTTTACCTGGCCCTGGTATGCCGGCATCGCCGCCATGTCGCTGACCTTTATTTATCAGCATACCCTGATCCGTTACCGGGAACGCTGGCCCAGTTTCCACGCTTTCCTGAACAATCACTGGAGCGGGGCGTGCGTGTTTGTGGGGTTGTATTTCCAGTACTTTTGAGTAGCAAGCTTCAAGCAACAAGCTACAAGCTACAAGCTACAACGCGGGTCAGGGTTTCAGGTTCTGCCATGCCGTACCCGCGATTAATGGCTGATCAAACCTTACGGCTTCAAGTCCAGCCCACTGCTTACCCACTCGGACCTGGAAACGCGGCCCCCGAAGTCTTCGGGTGGCTCCGCAATCGATCCGCGTTGTAGCTTGCAGCTTGAAGCTTGTCACTACTCTTGCATTTCCCCCAAATCCAGCCCAACTTGTCATACTGATGTCATAAAAGAGCAATCTAATAGGGTCAAATCACAGACAGGCAAGGAAAGGTACGCCATGTCCCGAAACCGCATATTGATTGTTGATGACGAGCCCGCTATCCGCGAGATGGTCGCCGTCGCCCTGGAATTGGCCGACTTTGACGTTCTGGAAGCCGAAAACGCCCAGCGCGGCCACGAGATCATCGTGGACGAACGCCCGGATCTGGTTTTGCTGGACTGGATGTTGCCCTCCGTCACCGGCATCGAGCTGGCCCGCCGCCTCAAGCGCGACGAGACCACCAACGAAATCCCCATCATCATGCTCACCGCCAAGAGCGAAGAAGATAACAAGGTGCAGGGGCTGGACGTGGGTGCGGACGACTATATCACCAAGCCTTTTTCTACCCGCGAACTGATCTCCCGTATCAAGGCAGTGCTGCGCCGCGTTTCCAGCGCTGCGGCCGAAAAAGCCATCGAGGTAGAAGGGCTGTGCCTCGACCCCGTGAGCCACCGCATTAGCGCCAATGACGAGCCTGTCGACATGGGGCCCACCGAATACCGCCTGCTGGAATTCTTCATGAGCCATCAGGAGCGCGCCTATTCCCGCACCCAGCTGCTGGACCAGGTCTGGGGTGCCAATGTGTATGTGGAAGACCGCACCATCGACGTCCATATCCGCCGCCTGCGCAAGGCCCTGGCCCCCTTTGGTTTTGATCGTTTTATCCAGACAGTACGTGGCACCGGGTACCGTTTTTCAGTGAAGGCGGCCAAGGCGTCCTGAAGTGGAAAATGTGATAGGGTGCAGCTTGTTCGCCGTACCCCGATGATTCCCGAAAAGGGCAACTCGACAGCATGAAAGCCAGTCTGGCCAAAGAAGTTAACCGCATTGCCGGCCTTATCACACTGGCCGCCGTTGCGGCCCTTGCCGTCGGCCATATCTGGCCGTTGCTGGCGGGCCTGGTGGGTTATATTTTCTGGAGTACCCGCCAGCTGTTCGCCCTGTATAGCTGGCTAGTGCGCGATGACCACACCGAGCCACCGGACAGTATCGGCCTGTGGGGGGAGTTCTACACTCGCCTGGAACATCTCTTTCAGAAGGAACGCCGCGCGCAGGAAACCCTTCAGGGCATCATTCATCGAGCCCAGCAATCGGTTAATGCCCTGGAAGACGTGGTCATCCTGATTGATCAACACGGCTATCTCGAGTACTGGAACCTTTCTGCCGAACGCTACATGGGCTTCAATGCAGGCCAGGATCTGGGCCAACCACTGACGAACCTGGTCCGCCACCCGCGTTTCACTGATTACCTGCACGAAGGTGATTTCAAGGAACCGCTGGAAATCCCCTCTCCGGTAGATGACAACCGTATTCTGCAATTCCGGGTCACGGAATTTGGCGTAGGCGAACAACTCATCATGGCCCGGGATGTGACCCGTCTGCATCACCTCGAACAGATGCGAAAAGATTTCGTCGCCAATGTAAGTCACGAACTGAAAACCCCGCTCACGGTGCTGAAGGGTTATCTGGAAACATTGCTGGATACCGTTCCCGAAGAGCAGGCGCGTTTACGCCGGGCGCTGTCCCAGATGGAAAGCCAGTCCAATCGGATGGAAGCCCTGGTGACCGACCTGTTGCTACTGTCCCGACTGGAAAACACCGATGCCGACAATGACCGCCAGGCCGTGGCCGTGCATGGCATGCTCAACCGCATGCGGGAAAATGCGCTGGCCATCAGTGCAGACAAACAGCACGTCATCGAACTGGAGGTACCCGATGATGCTCGCCTGGTCGCCAACCCTGCAGAACTGGAAAGTGCATTCGGCAACCTGATTACCAATGCCGTCAAGTACACTCCCGCCAACGGCCACATCAGGATCAACTGGTGGCAGGATGACAAGGGCGCACATCTGTCGGTGACAGACAATGGTCTGGGTATAGACCCGGCCCACATCCCCCGTCTCACTGAACGCTTTTACCGACCCGATAACAGCCGCGTCACCCAGACCGGCGGCACCGGTCTTGGATTGGCCATCGTCAAGCACGTCATGATTCGCCACGGTGGGCGACTCGAAATCAAGAGCCAGCTGGGACAGGGCAGCACCTTTACCTGCCACTTCCCCATTGATCGACTGGTCAACAAGCCCACGGCGGTGGCGGGATAACACGCCCTGTACGCAGGATGCCTTTCTCCTGCGAGCATCAGTGTTAGCGCCACAATCAATACGATTCCAAGCAACGAGTTGCGAGTTGCGAGTTGCGAGTTGCGAAAATCAAAATCGGGTTTGCCTTTCGAAACTCGTCACTCGACACTCGCTTTCTGCGCTGTCTAATCGCATCAATGGCAGAGAAATCCATGAAAAAAATCTGTGTGTATTGCGGTTCCAGTTCCGGCAAGGGGGATGCCTATCTTGCCGCTGCAGATAAGCTGGCTGACGCGCTGGTATCGCGCGGCCTGGAGCTGGTCTATGGCGGCGCCAGCATCGGCATCATGGGGGCGCTGGCCAGCGCCGTGATGGAGCGCGGAGGGAGCGTGATTGGCATCATGCCGCAGGCACTGATGCGCCGGGAAATCGGCAACGATCACCTGACCGAGTTGCAGGTGGTTGATTCAATGCATGAACGCAAGGCCGCCATGGCAGATCAGTCCGATGGATTTATTGCCTTGCCCGGCGGCATGGGCACTTTCGAGGAACTGTTCGAGATTCTCACCTGGGCTCAGCTGGGCTTTCATAACAAGCCTGTCGGCCTTTTGAACATTGATGGCTATTACGATCACCTGATCCAGTTTCTGGATCATACGGTAGAGCAAGGACTACTGCGCCAGCAGCATCGTGACTTGCTGCGGGTTCAGCAGGACCCCGAAACATTGCTCGACAACTTCCTTAGCGAACCCGCGCCTTTACTGGACATCTGGATCGAGCGCACGAGCCAGTTGTGAGCAGGACGCTGCACGCGAGACAATCGCGAGTTTCGAGTTTCGAGTTTCGAGTTTCGAGTTTCGAGTTTCGAGTTTCGAGTTTCGAAGAGCAAAACCCGGTCCGGCTATAACCGAAAGGGTTTCCTCTTGATCTTTTGCCTTTCCAAACTTGAAACTCGTACCTCACAACCCGCGCCTTATCTTACGCTAACCCTTCAAGGTGTCGTGCCACTCTTTCAATGCCTGGAGTTGTTTGGCAATCATTTCACGGGTTTTCTCATCAGTGAGATTACCGCTTTCATCGCACTTCTGATGCGCTGCCGACACAAACACTTCCGGCTTGTTGAGCGGATGTACATCCAGATACACCAGTACCTGACGCAGGTGATACTGGCTTCGGCTGGTTCCCATCCCGCCCATGGACGCTCCCATGATCGCAGCCGGCTTGCCGGCAAAGATACTGCCCTCGACCCGGGATAACCAATCAATGGCATTCTTCAACACACCTGGAATGGAATAATTGTATTCCGGGGTAGCGAATAGCAAAGCATCCGCCTTGATGATTTTCTGTGCCAGATGAGCAACCGCAGCAGGCTTGTTGTTACCATCTTCATCGCCGTTATAAAGCGGCACTGCTGAAATGTCGGCCTGTTCAACCCTTACTCCTTCCGGGGCCAGTTCTTTCGCCGCGCGAATCAGTCCTGAATTGAACGATGCCTGTCTGAGAGACCCTGAAAACGCTAACACATTCATGCAATCACTCCTGCACCTGGGGTTATCGGTTCTTTCGTTTGCCACGGTACGCCCGTTAGCGCATGAGATGAACACCTCATTTCAGAAATCAATCCAACGTTGCGCCGCCTACCGACGTAGCCAACACTTTTTGCAAATCCCCTGGCATTTTTTACGTCCTGGCGCTGACACTGCCGGGCAACCATGTTTATCTTGTAAAGACTGGGCGAGGGGCCTTTTTCGGGTCACGGCTTTTCACTATGACAAGACAATAAAGGAAATCAGTTCATGGATCTGTTACGCATTCTTATTGCCATCCTCCTGCCACCGTTGGGCGTTTTTCTACAGGAAGGGCTGGGCAAGCATTTCTGGATTAACATCGTTTTAACCCTGTTCGGCTACCTGCCTGGCATTGTGCACGCCGTGTGGGTGATTGCCTCTCGCTAACCGTAACGCCCCGGATCAACCGGGGCGTTACTTTCTCTTTAGAGTAGTGACGGTTCTGCCGTCAGTGTCCCGTTGCGATAATCACTCAGGGCCTGATTGATCTCATCCTGGGTGTTCATCACAAAGGGGCCGTATTGCGCTATGGGTTCGCCCAGAGGCTTACCCGCCAGCAACAGCAACCGTGCACCGTCTTTGCCAGCCTGCACGGTGACGGCTTCACCGTCAGTGAGTGTCGCCAGATGGTCACAGGACACCGTTTCACCCGCCACCTGCATCGCGCCTTCAAACACGTACAGGAAACTGCCATAGCCTTTCTTGATCGGCACCGTGAGACTCTCCTGCGGGCGCAACACCACATCCAGATAGAGCGGATCGGTGGCACCGCCTTTAACCGGTGCGGTGAGCACGCCGTTGTCCAGGGTGACTTCACCCGCGATGGCTTTCACCTGGCCACCCGTGGGTAAATCCTGGCGCGGCATTTCCGTGTCCACGATGTCGCGGTAGCCGGCGGGCTTCAGTTTTTCCGCTGCCGGCAGATTGATCCACAATTGAAAACCACGCAGCAAACCATCCTGCTGTTGTGGCATTTCTTCATGAATAATTCCGCGGCCTGCGGTCATCCACTGTACGCCACCCTGCTTGAGATCCCCTTCGTTTCCAAGGTGATCACGATGGCGCATATGGCCTTCCACCAGATAGGTCACGGTTTCGAAGCCACGGTGCGGGTGCGGCGGAAATCCGGCAATGTAATCGTCCGGATTGTCCGAAGAGAAAGCATCCAGCATCAGGAACGGATCCAGGCGCACCATTGGGTTATAACCCAGCGCGCGCTTAAGGCGAACGCCAGCACCGTCGGATGTATCCAGGGCCCGAATTGTGTTGAGAATTGTGCGTTCCATGGGAACCTCCTGATAATTCGTTTCGAGAAGCGAGTATCAAGTTGCGAAAATCAAAAGAGAACTACGTCTTTGCCTTTCGCTTCTCGTAACTCGCAGCTCGCAACTCGTTACTGGTTGATAATTTCTCGCTCCCCCAACCGCTCACGGCCATGGGGAGTATGCCAATCCAGCTCCGGGCCGATGGAAATAATTCCGTGGGGGTTTACCGTCGGGTGGCTGCAGAAATAGTGGTGGCGGATATGGGCCATATTCACCGTTTCTGCCACCCCGGGCAGCTGGTAAATCTCTTTCAGGAACCCTTGCAGGTTCGGGTAATCACTGATGCGTTTGCGGTCACATTTAAAGTGCGTGACGTAAACCGGATCGAACCGCACCAGGGTAGTCCACAGACGAATGTCGGCCTCAGTCAATGTATTGCCGACCAGGTAGCGCTGCTCAGCCAGGCGTTGCTCAAGGGCTTCCAGGCGTTCGAACAAGGTAGTTACCGCTTCGTCATAGGCCGTCTGACTGGTCGCAAATCCGCTTTTGTACACACCGTTATTCACGTCGTGATAAACCGGCTCGTTGATCGCATCAATATCTGCCTGCAACCCTTGCGGGTAATAGTTACCCGGCAATGCCCCCAGATGATCGAAGCTGGCATTGAACATGCGGATGATGTCGGCAGACTCATTGCTGACAATGGTTTCACGCTGCTTGTCCCACAACACCGGCACGGTGACCCGACCGCTATAGCGATCATCCGCTTTCAGATACAGCTCATACAGTTTTTCAAAACCATAAAGCGCGTCACCCGTGGCGCCGTCAAAGTCATCACGCAATTCCCAACCGTTTTCCAGCATGTGCGGATGCACCACCGAGACACCAATATGCTCCTGCAAGCCTTTCAGGGCCCGCACAATCAAAGTGCGATGCGCCCAGGGGCAGGCGTAGGAGACATAAAGGTGATAGCGACCGCTTTCGGCTGCAAAGCCGGATTCACCGCTGGGCCCTGCCTCTCCGTCTGCGGTGATCCAGTGTCGGAACTGGCTTTCGGACCGCTTGAAACGACCACCCGTGCTCTTGGTGTCGTACCACTTGTCCTGCCATTTGCCATCTACCAACAGTCCCATGATGTCTCCTGATCAGTGTCCCGGATTTATTGCGTTAAACGTGCCTGTTGCCGCGTTTAACTAATCGCCGCCCTGGCTTCGTCCATGGCTTTTGCCTTCGTCTCATCACCCATGTTCAGCCCTTCGGCAAACACGAATTCCACGTCCGTAATGCCTACAAAACCAAAGAACAGCTTGATGTACGGGGTCACCGTATCATTCTCGGTGCCGGCGTAGAGGCCACCGCGAGCCGCCAGGATAGTGACAGGCTTGTTCTCAATCAGACCCTGAGGACCGTTTTCGGTATAGCGAAAGGTGATCCCTGCCCGTGCCACGTGGTCGATCCAGCTTTTCAGCTGGCTGGGAATGCCAAAGTTGTACATGGGCAACCCTACCACCACGTGATCAGCCGCCTTCAACTCCTCGATCAGCGTCATGGAGAAATCATCCACTTGCTGCTGCTCAGCAGTACGATTCTCCGCCGGCGTGAAGAAGGCTCCAACGCGGTCGCCGTCCAGGTGGGGGATCGGATTGGCAGCCAGATCCCGCTCCACGATGGTGGCGTCGGGATGTTCGGCTTTCAGAGACTCTACCTTGGCGTTCACCAGGGTGGAGGAGTTGCCGCCATCGCTGAAAACACTGCTCTTGATCACCAGAATATTCATGTCGTTCACTCCATCGCGCTCACCGACCACCTTGGCCGGGTGTATTTATTCGATGAAGCTATTGTGATTTCAGTTTAGGCGATATAAAACGGAGTAAATTTGCTTGTTTAGGTCAGGAATTTCGATATGTCAGCCAAAATCTCCCTGGATCAGTGGCAGGCTCTCATTGCCGTGGTCGACGAGGGCGGCTACGCCAACGCCGCTGAAGCACTGGACAAGAGCCAGTCCGCCATCAGCTATGCGGTGCAAAAAATTGAAACCGAACTGGGGGTCCGGGCGTTTGCCCTGGAGGGCCGCAAAGCCAAACTCACCGAAACCGGCCAGATGCTATACCGCCAGGCCAAGATTCTGGTGGAAGAGGCTGAGCGAATCGAAAGTACCGCTATCCAGTTGAGCCAGGGCTGGGAACCGGTGGTACGTGTGACCGCTGACGCCCTGTTTCCGCAACACTGCATGCTCACTGCGCTGGACGCTTTCGCCCGACAGAGCCCATTGACCCGTATTGAGTACACGGAAACGGTGCTCTCTGGCACTGATGAGGCCCTGTTACGTAAGGAAGCCGATGTGGTCGTCAATGCGCGGATTCCGCCCGGCTTCGTTGGTGAACCCCTGATGCGGGTTCGCTTTCTGGCCGTGGCGGCGGCTGATCACCCACTGAACCAGCGGGAAACGCTGACTCAC
The DNA here is from genome assembly GCF_009601165.1 of Alcanivorax sediminis. Classification (NCBI taxonomy): domain Bacteria; kingdom Pseudomonadati; phylum Pseudomonadota; class Gammaproteobacteria; order Oceanospirillales; family Alcanivoracaceae; genus Alcanivorax; species Alcanivorax sediminis. Next base: position 553,820 of record NZ_WIRE01000001.1, read on the forward strand.
GAGGACCTCCGCCAGCATCGCCAGATCGTCATCCGTGATTCTGGTACCCGCCGCATGGATGCCGGCTGGCTGGGCGCCGAGCAGCGCTGGACCGTGTCGCACTCGTCCACGCGCAATGCGGCCATTCTCCGCGGCCTGGGCTTTGCCTGGATGCCAGAATCAGACATCGGCACCAGTCTTGAGACCGGCGAATTGAAGGTGTTACCGCTGGCAGAGGGCTTCGAGCGTTTCGTGGATCTGCACCTGATCTATGCGGACGGCCAATACGCCGGGCAGGCTGCCCGTTATCTTGGGGAACAGATTCGTCTGGCTGTTGCCCAACCTTGTCCGGGCGTCACGGTTTAGTGACCCCCGCATCGGCACACTGAATAGCAAAGCACTTTGGAGAAGTTCATGCGTCCACTGATCCTGATGATTGCCAGCCTGCTGCTCAGCGCCTGCGTCAGCCCGGTGGTCATCGACCAGCAAAGCGGCACCAATCCGGGCAACTACCAGACCTACGCCTTCATCGACCAGAATCAGGACACCCCGCGGGCACTGGACGACCAGCGTGCCCGCAAGGCACTGGAAACCGCTCTTGCGGCCAAGGGGGTACAGCCCGCGGCGGCGGATCAGGCCGAGGTTCATGTGCGGCATTTTTTCAAACGCGAGCAGCGCTATGACGGCTCTGTCATGCAGTTTGGTTTTGGCTACGGCTTCGACCGTTTTGGCGTCGGCGCCAGTACGCCGGTGGAAGGGGAGATGACCGAGGAATACAAACTTGTTGTTCAATTCGTCGATCCCGCCAGCAATAATGTGGTGTGGCAGGCCACCAGCCGCGACCGCCTGCACGATGAAATGAGTAGCGAACGGCGTCAGGCCCACATCGACAAGGCCGTGAAGGACATGTTCGAACGTCTGAACTAAACGGCGCTCTTCACTTCACCCCACGACCCTCGCTCACCGGGATACCGCTTGGACGCTGTCATCATTGGGCCCCTGGCCTTGCCTGCCCCCGCCTTTGTCACCCTGATTGCCTTCTTTTCCGCCCTGCTGACTTACCAGTGGTGGCAAAAGCGGGTAGACGGCGAGCGCAGCGAAACAACCCTCTGGCTCACCGCTTTAAGCGGCCTGCTGGCTGCCCGACTGGCATTTCTGTGGCGTTATCAGGAACAGTATCCCAGTGTTGCCGACATGCTGGATGTCCGTGATGGCGGCTGGTGGTGGCCAGGCGCAGCGCTGGCGATCCCCGTGGCCGCGGTCTGTGTGTGGCGACAATCCGCCAACCGCAAAGGCCTGATGATCGCCCTGGGGGCCAGCGCAACCAGCGCCACCGTGGCACTGGTCACGCTGCTTGCCTTGCGCCCTGTGGCCTCACCCCTTCCCGACACAGTACTGACCACCCTGCAGGGTGAGCCTGTGGCACTGCACTCCGTTACCCAGGGTCATCTCACACTGATCAACCTCTGGGCCAGCTGGTGCCCACCCTGCCGCAGGGAGATGCCCGTGCTGCAGGCCGCCCAATCCACTTACCCGACGTTGCGGGTGCTGCTTGCCAACCAGGGTGAAAACAGCGCCACTGTGCAACGTTATCTCACGGAGCAAGGGCTACATTTCAATTTTATGTTTATGGACCCGCGCACCCAGCTCGGCCAGTATGCGGGCAACAGCGGCCTGCCTCTGACCTTGCTGGTGGATGCCGACGGAAATGAACTGGCTCGCCACTTTGGTCCCCTGTCCAATGCAAGCCTGCACCACTTTATCCATCCTTACCTGAGCGGAGAGATCCCATGAAGACTGCACGCCTGCTGCTGGCCCTGCTGATGTTGCCATTACTGGCACAGGCCAAGAGCGACCCGGCCATGGAAGAACTGCTGGGCAGGCTTGAATCCAGTCACTGGGTGGCCGAGGGCCCGAAAAAGCCGGAACGGGTGGCTTATGTGTTTACCGATATGGCCTGCGCCTATTGCGCGCGCCTGTGGGTCAACATGCAGCCCATGGTCAACGATCCCGACAACACCCTGGAGGTTCGTCACATCATTGTCGGCATGATCCACCCCAAGCGCAGCTTCACCCAGGGTGCTGCCGTACTCGGTGCACGTCACCCCGCCAACGCCCTGGCCCGTCATGAAAGCCAGTTTCAACAAGGGGGTATTCGCCCCGTGGAGCCCGTGCCTGCTGCCATCCGTAGCCAGATCCACAGTAATACCGGCCTGTTTATCCACCTCGGCCTGCAAGGCACCCCGACCCTGTTCTACCAGGGCCGCAACGGCAAATGGCACAGCGCCTCAGGAGTGATCGGGGAGCGGGATTTGCGGGAGAAGGTGTTTCGACTTCAGTGAACAGTTAACAGTGAATAGTGAACAGCCCGCGATAGCGGGCTTCTGTTTCCGCAACGCCTTGGACCGCGGCAATCGCACCACAACACTGCCAGCGTTAATTAACTGATCCGAACAAAAAAGGCCGCACCCAGATTCGGGCGCGGCCTCCTGGCCTTGAGCAATCCCAATGCGCTAACGCGCACTGTTCACTATTCACTGTTAACTGCCTCAGTCCGTTAGCCAGCTCACCTTGCCCTGACACACTGTCAGTTTGACGCTGCCCTTGAGCACACTGCGGCGCCAGGGCGAGTTGTTGCCGGCCGACAGCCACTGTTCGCCATAGTCTTTCTCGGCCCGGGCATCCAGCACACACAGGCTGGCCAGGCGACCGGTTTCCAGTTGGCCTGCCTGGATACCCAGACAACGGGCCGGCGCGGCGGTGACGGCATCCAGCGCACGCGGCAACTCCAGCTTGCCGTCTTCCACCAGGCCCAGCACCAGCGACAGCAGCGTATCCACGCCTGCCATGCCGGGCTTGGTGGCCGGGAAGGGGGCGGCCTTGCTCGAGGACCCGACGGGAGTGTGCTGGGAGCAAATAGCGTCGATGGTGCCATCCGCTACCGCCTCCAGCAGTGCCTCGCGGTCATCGCTGCTGCGCAGCGGCGGGATCACATGGCAGTGACTGTTAAAGCCTTCCAGGGCCGATTCGTCCAGCAACAGGTGCTGAATGCTCACGTCCGCCGTGACGGGCAGGCCACGCTTCTTGGCGGCGCGCAGCAAGCGCAGGGATTCACGGCTGGAAATTTGCTGGAAATGCGCGCGCACGCCAGTGGCCTCAACCAGCAACAGGTCGCGGGACAGATCCACGCTTTCCGCCACCGCCGGGATACCGGGCAGACCGAGGCGAGTTGCCACCGGCCCTTCATGGGCACAACCTCCCGCCCCCAGGGCGGCGTCCTGGGGGCGGAACATCACGGGCAGATCGAACGTAGCGGCATACTCCAGGCAACGCTTGAGCACCAGCGCATCGGCCACCTTGCCACCGGCGTTACCCACTGCAATACAGCCGGCCTTGGCCAGGGTGGCCATTTCCGCCAGCTGCTCACCCTTCAACCCCTGGGTCATGGCCGCAATGGGCAGGATGCGGGCAAAACCCGCCTGGCCGGCCTGCTCGCGGATCAAGCGCACCACGGCAGTGGAGTCCACCGGCCCACAGTCCGGCTGGGCCGCCAGGTGGGTAATCCCGCCGGCTGCCGCCGCACGGGTTTCGCTGGCGATGTCACCGGCACGGCCGCTGCCGGGTAGCGACAGATGCACGCAGGCATCCACCAGACCGGGCAACACCCAGTGGCCCTCAGCCTCGATGATGTCAGCGCCAGGCGCGTCCAGACTGGCACCGATACGAATCAGCCTGCCGTTTTCGATCAGCAGGTCGGCCACATCGTCGCGGCCAGACGCCGGGTCGATGACCCGGCCTTTGCGAATCAGGATATGGGCCTTAGCTGCCATGGGCGGCACCTCCCGCCGGGGCGCTGTCCTGACCACTGATGGTCATGGACATGACGGCCATACGCACGGCAATGCCGAAGGTCACCTGGTTGAGGATCACCGAACGGGGCCCGTCGGCCACTTCCGAGGCGATTTCCACACCGCGGTTGATGGGGCCCGGGTGCATCACGATGGCGTCCTCTTTGGCGTAGTGCAGTTTTTCGTTGTTGAGCCCGTAGAGGCGAAAGAACTCGCCCTCGCTGGGCAGCAGGGCGGAATCCATACGTTCCTTCTGCAGGCGCAGCATGATCACCACATCCACATCTTTCAGGCCGTGGGCCATGTCGGTGAAGACCGTGGCGCCCAGAGCCTCCGCATCCACCGGCAGCAAGGTCTTCGGGCCAATCAGCCGCACTTCCTCGGCACCCAGCGTATTGAGCGCATGTACCTGGGAGCGGGCCACTCGCGAGTGCAGGATGTCACCGACAATAGCCACCTTGAGACCTTCGAAACCACCCTTGTAGTGGCGGATGGTGTACATGTCGAGCATGGCCTGGGTAGGGTGGGCATGACGACCATCGCCAGCATTAATCACCGCTACATTGGGGGTCACTTCATTGGCAATGAAGAACGGCGCACCCGAATCCTGATGGCGGACCACGAACATGTCTGCGGCCATGGCTTCCAGATTACGCAGGGTATCCAGCAGGGTCTCACCCTTGCTGGTAGCCGACTTGGCGATATCCAGATTAAGCACATCCGCACTGAGACGCTGGGCGGCCAGCTCAAACGTGCTGCGAGTGCGAGTACTGGATTCAAAGAACAGGTTCACCACCGTCTTGCCGCGCAACAGCGGCACCTTCTTGATGGACCGGCCACCCACATCCACAAAGCTGGCGGCGGTGTCGAGAATATCTTCCAGCAGGGAACGGGGGAGATGCTCTGTAGTGAGAAAATGGCGAAGCTTACCGTCTTCGGTAAGTTGTACGCGGGAGGATGGCGCAAGCGTCGGCGTCATTCTTAGGACCTTGTCTCTCTGTTGTCCTCAGCCACCAGTTCGCGGATCTCCGCAATGAGTGGTGAGGGCCCGCGTAATTCTACCCGTTGATGGGGGGGCAATGCCAAAGTTTCGCCACAAATATCCGCACGGATTGGCAATTCCCGGTGGCCAATATCAAACAACACCACCAGACTAATAGACGCCGGACGGCCAAAATCGAACAGTTCGTTCATGGCGGCACGAATGGTGCGGCCAGTCATCAGCACATCGTCGACCAGCACAATATGCTGACCGTCCACTTCGAAAGGCAGCTTCGACGGTGTGACGGTGGCCTTGAGTCCCCGCGTATCAAAATCATCCCGGTAGAACGCCGGGTTCAGGGTACCGAGCGGCAGCGGAGTCTCCAGCTTCGCATTCAGGGCCTCCGCGACCCAGGCTCCGCCGGATTCGATACCGACCAGCAGCGGGGCCTGCCCGGCAAAACGCTCTGCCACGGCCACAGCCATGGTATCCAGGTGTGTCTGCAGTTGTTGTTCGTCCCAGCTCAAAGGGCTCTCCAGAAAAGCGATCCAAAGGTGCCATGCTCGCATGGCGAAAGAACCAAGCATGGCGCCTGTTGTGCAAAGAATAAAGCCTGATCAGTGACGAGTTGCGAGAAGCGAGTTTCGAAAGGCAAAACCGGGTGGTTCCTGAGGGTTGGTTTTCGCAACTCGAAACTCGCTTTCCCTCCTTCCCATCGCGTGCAGGCACGCTCCCACAATCGTCCGCTACACTCTTTACCTAACAATCCGATCAAACCCTTCAGTTTTTTGGGATGGGAGTCGTACACAGCAGCAAGGTACCTTTTGTACATTAATGAAACTTGGCACGCAGAACAGGTTCTAACCTGTCACCGCGATCTACAGGAAACAGGGATGCAGCTGCGCAACAACAGCCAACGCTATGGATGGATCAGCATCGGCCTGCACTGGCTGGTGGCCATGACTGTGGTCGGCCTGTTTGCACTTGGGCTGTGGATGGTCGATCTCGGCTACTACGATGCCTGGTATCGCAAGGGCCCCGACCTTCATCGCAGCATCGGCATCCTGCTTTTCCTGGTGATGTCTGCCCGGCTACTCTGGCGCTGGATTTCTCCGCCCCCTGCCACTCTGGCTACCCATCAACGCTGGGAGGTCATACTTGGCCATCTCGCCCACTGGGCACTCTATGGGTTGCTGTTCGTGGCCATGGTCAGCGGTTACCTGATCACCAGCGCAGATGGCTCCTCCGTATCCGTATTCAACTGGTTCGCGGTGCCATCGATCACCGGCCACCGTTCCGGCCTCGAAGAGATTGCCGGCGACATTCATGAAATCGCCGTGTGGTCGCTGATCATTCTGGCCGGCCTGCATGCACTGGCTGCACTCAAACACCATCTTCTCGATCGGGATGACACCCTGCGCCGAATGCTGGGCATGTCACTCCGTCAAATTCCATGAACACCCACCTGAAAACCTGAGGAACAGACCATGATGAACCTGATGAAAAAAGCCGCGCTGATTACCGTGACGGTGATGATGAGCAGCCTGGCACTGGCCGCCCAGCCCGGAGGCACTTACCAGTTCGACAAGGAGGGTGCCCACCAGTTTGTGATGTTCAAGATTTCCCATCTGGGTTACAGCTGGCTGTATGGCCGCTTCAATGATTTCAATGGCAGCTTCACCGTGGATGCGGATAACCCGGAAAACAGCAAGGTGGAAGCCACCATCCAGACCGCCAGCGTCGACTCCAACCACGCCGAACGTGACAAGCACCTGCGCAGCGATGACTTCCTGGATGTGGACAAATACCCCACCGCCACCTTCAAGAGCACCAAGATTGAGCAAACCGGTGATGACACCGCCAAGATCACCGGCAACTTCACCCTGCATGGCGTGACCAAGCCGGTCACTCTGGACGCCAAAATGATTGGTTACGGCGCTGACCCGTGGGGCGGTTACCGCATGGGCCTGGAAGCCAGCACGACCCTGAAGCTGTCTGATTTCGGCATCACCAAGGATCTGGGCCCGGCCTCTGAGTCTGTGGCGATTATTATTTCAGTGGAAGGGATCAAGAAGTAGCAGCGCTGATACAACGGCGGAGATTTGTCAGATTCGGGGTTAGTTCCTGCGTGTTTCATCTAGACACACGATGCAAGACCTGGCCCCGTTACTCTTCTCACAATGCTAACGCTACACTTTTCTCAACTTCCCTAGGGTCATGGGCCGGCTTCAGACACCTTCTTTATCAACCCCATCTACCAGACTTTTTAAAATTGGCAGATTTTTTTTCTGCTCCAAGCTCATCTCATGATATTTAACTGGACTTAAAACCGAATAAACTTTGGTATTAAAGTCAAAACAATCAGAACACTCCCTACCCGTAACTATAAATTCGTCGTCATAAATCAGCTTGTATTCAAACAATCCAATCCTTTCTTTTTCAGAATGAATGGTTCGACCAATAAAATCGTAACCAGAATGAAATACACCAATGCTCGGCTGATCTTGATCAATGCAATTCAATGTCTCAATTTCCATTCCAGGAAAAGTAGCTATGCCGTCAGAGTTAGTAACTTTTTCTACAGCAAAAACCACTGCCCTAAAAGATCCATGTGGGGCACATCGATCCAGCCAAGCTGCCACCACCAAAGCGTTAACGATGGGCACCCCCTCACCGGAGAAAACTTTAATGCTGATATCATTTGTCCTGTAAGTTTTCTCAGACCCTCCCCATAAATATAAAAAAACAGCAGCAGTAAAGAGGAAGATTATGAGGCCATATCCATTTAATTTTCCAAACACCATCATTATCCTTAGCCATCAAAACACGTGAGATGGGTCAGGCCTCCCATTTCCCACAAGTACCTCAAACTTCTTTTCCTCCCTGGCTTAAGAAACCTTCCGCAATTATCACCGCTGCCATGGAATCCACACGCGGATCGGCTTTCTGGATACCGGTCCGTTCTCGCGCCTCGCGGGTGCTTAGGCGCTCATCCACCAGCCAGACTTTCATGCCAAAGCGGCCTTTCAGACGGCCAGCAAATTTCTTTGCCCGGGCAGTGGACTCGCTTTCGCTGCCATCCATGTTCAGCGGCAAGCCCACGACCAGGGCTTCCGGCTCCCATTCTTTCAACAGCGCAGCAATATCATCCCAATTGGGCTGGGTATTTTTGCAGGGAAGGGCTTTCAGGGGAGAGGCGGTGCCGAGCAGCTCATTACCGCTCGCCACACCGATTTTTTGTGTGCCGTAATCGAAGGCCAGAATCATGGGGAGCAGTGAACAATGAACAGTGAATAGTGAACAGTGGCGCGACAAGCTAATTGTGCTTTTGAAAGCTTATCTGCCGCGCACAATCTCTCAGCGCGGCCTGCCGCCTTGAAGAAAAAACAAACCGATCTCGCGTCACTGTTCACTGTTAACTATTCACTATTAACTGTTTAGCTGTGTCCCGCCTGCGTGGCGATCAGACTCATGTCCACGCCGATGCAGGCTGCGGCATCATGCCAGGCATGTTCAAAGGGGGTATCCAGGACCAGTTCGCGACTGGCCGGGGTGCTCAGCCAGGCGTTCTCCACCAGCTCCTGTTCCAGCTGCCCCGCTTCCCAACCCGCGTAACCGAGGCACACCAGGGATCGGTCCGGACCTTCGCCCACCGCGATGGCTTCGAGGATGTCACGACTGGTGGTCAGCATCAGGCCATCGCTGAGCAGGATGCTGGATTCCCAGTGAGTGGATGCCTCATGGAGAATGAACCCGGCTTCCTGCTGCACCGGACCACCCGCCACCACGCGGTGCCGCTCGGAGGGGGGCACTTCGATTTCGATGTCCATGTCTTCAAGAATATCGCCCAGGCTGATCTGTACCGGGCGATTGAGGGTCAGCCCCATGGCGCCTTCGCTGCTGTGCTCGACGATATAGGTGACGGAATGTTCGAAGTTGGGATCGGCCATCTGTGGCATGGCCACCAGCAACTGGTGTTTGAGGCTTGTGTTGTCCATGGGGACAGTATCCGGTGCCGGGGGTGGAGCTGCAAGCAGGAAGCGAGTGACGAGTTTCGAGGAGCGAAAACCTTCAGGCCTTGCCGCACCGAGGTTTAGCCTTTCGAAACTCGCTACTCGCAACTCGAACCCTGATTTTCGCTCAACACGTTGAGCCTCCTACCGCGGCTTCGGTCCTGGCGTGCTGCGTGCTGCGTGTTGCGTTACTTCGACGACACCTTGCGGGTGCTATCGAATTTCCAGGTGCGGATGATTTCCAGCACATCCATATGCTGGCGCATTTCGGGGGTGAAGGTGTCGAAGGGCGCGGCAAGGCGCACGCTCTGGATCGCGGCCTGATCCAGGAACTTGTGGCCGGACGATTGCAGCACCCGTACTTCCTTGAGGCTGCCATCCTTCTTGATGGCCACCATCAGGCGCACCGCACCAAAGGTATTGCTGTTGAGGGCCTGGGCGGGAAAGTTGCGGGTTCCCATGGCCTCCACCTCGCGGCGAAAACTGTCGATGTACTGGGCTTCGTAGTGGGCCTTGGCGGAAACCGAGGTCAATCGGCGAATGCGCGGGCGCTTGGCGTAGGCCTGCTTCTGCTCGGCCAGCCGGGCCTGCAGGCTGGCGATCTGCTGACTCATATCCAGCAGATTTTCCTGCTCGGCCACCTTGAGGGGTTTGTTGTCCGCCTTTTCTTTTTGCTCCGCCTGCACTTTCTGCTCACTTTCACGGGCGGTGGTGATCACCAACAGCTGGGACTGACGATCTCGCTGCTGGCGAGTGGTCTTTTCCTTGAGCTGGACATTTTCCAGCTTGCTGTCGGCGAAATCAGCCTGCTCGGTGGTAGTCAGCTCCTGTTTTTCGGCCAGGTCTCCGGAGCCCTGCTGGTTGCTCTGGGCAATAAAGTCGGCCTCATCCGGTTCGTCATCGCTGCGGAACTGGGACAGGGTCACTTCCAGGGTATGGGGTGCCGCACGCGGCTTCTCCGGCGCGAAGTTGACCCCAAAGATGAGAATGCCGTGAAATGCCAGCGCCAGAAACACGGTAAAGGTGAGGCGATCAGAGGCACTGACGGGTGAGTTGGCTGCCATGAATTCTTCTTTTCACTACTGCTTATTGTGTTTTTTCCGCAAGCACTCTCCGTGCCCCCGGGCATACCATCACATGAGAATACACTGGTGTAAGCGAGTTTCGAGTCTCGAGTTGCGAAAACCAGGCCTGCGTGGTACCGGGTTTGGCCTTTCGAAACTCGCTTCTCGTGACTCGTTACTTTCTTTTCGTTACTTCTTTTCGCCTGCAGGCAGGCTCCTGCGGTAGAGGCGGTCAGGACGCGTCCCGCACCGCCAGCAGGGCATCAAACAGCTGCCCGGCAATGTTGATATCAAAAATCGCATCCAGCTCGCGGATGCAGGTGGGGCTGGTGACGTTGATTTCGGTGAGATAGTCACCGATCACGTCCAGCCCCACGAAATATAGCCCTTTGCGCTTCAGGGTGGGCCCGACCTGTTCGCAGATCCAGCGATCACGGTCAGTCAGCTCGCGCCCCTGGCCAGTACCGCCGGCGGCCAGATTGCCCCGCAGCTCGCCTTCCTTGGGAATCCGCGCCAGCGCATAGGGCACCGGCTCGCCATTGATCATCAGGATGCGCTTGTCGCCATCCTTGATCTCGGGCACGTAGCGCTGGGCCATGATCGGCGTCTTGCCGTGCTGGGTCAGCACTTCGATCACTACCGAGATATTCGGGCTGTCCTTGCGCACGCGGAAGATGTTGCTGCCGCCCATGCCGTCCAGCGGCTTCATGACAGTGTCATCGAATTCCCGTACAAAATCCCGCAGCAGGCCCGCCTGGCTGGACACCAGCGTCGGGGTGCAACACTGGGGAAAGTCCGTGGCGAACAGCTTTTCATTGCTGTCACGGACACTGCCAGGGCGATTCACCACCAACACGCCTTCCCGCTCCGCCTTCTCCAGCAAATAGGTGGCGTAGATGTATTCCGTGTTGAAGGGCGGGTCCTGACGCATCAGGATAATGTCAAAATCCGCCAGGTCCTGGTTCACGGTATCGGCTAGACGGTACCAATCGTCGTTATTGTCGGTCACAGTGACTGCCCGTGTGGCCGCAAAGCTGCGACCATCGCGCACGTAGAGATCGCCAGGCTCCATGTAGAAGAGAGACCAGCCACGGCGCTGGGCCTCCAGCATCATGGCAAAAGTACTGTCTTTCCAGGGTTTGATCTTGGCGATGGGGTCCATCACCACGCCGATTTTCAGGCTCATGGGATCTCCACAGATAGGGGTGCGAGCCGGGCAATATTAGCAGTGCCAGCAGGGGATCGCCATGCGGGAAACCACCGTGTGGCGCGGGGGAGTTTTCCCAAGTTTCATAGGGTCTTATAGATTGATTGTAGAATCTGTGTTAAAAACTTTCCTTGGGCTGACACCGCCACAGGACCCGCCCAACGCATTATTAGAAAGGCCAAAAATTACAACAAGTTGCGGCCAATTACGGTTCACGGTTAAAGGCAGTTTCCATGACTGACAATTTCCAAGACCTCAAGGTGATGGTTATCGACGATTCCAAGACGATTCGTCGAACCGCGGAAACCTTGTTGAAAAAAGCAGGTTGTGAAGTGATCACCGCCACCGATGGCTTTGACGCCTTGGCCAAAATCGCCGACACCAGGCCCAACATCATCTTCGTGGACATCATGATGCCGCGACTGGATGGATATCAGACCTGTGCCCTGATCAAGAACAACAGCGCCTTCAAGTCCACCCCTGTGATCATGCTGTCTTCCAAGGACGGCCTGTTCGACAAGGCCAAGGGGCGTATCGTGGGTTCTGATGAATACCTGACCAAACCCTTCTCCAAGGATGAACTGCTCGGCGCAATTCGCCAGCACATGGCAGGTTAGGCAGCACCTTTGCTGACCGGATAGAGGAAAAGATGGCTCGAATTCTTATTGTTGATGACTCTCCCACCGAAACCTACAAGTTACGGGAGATTCTGGAAAAGCACGGCCACGAGGTTCTCGAGGCTGCCAACGGCGCCGATGGCGTGGCCATGGCCCGCTCCGAACTGCCTGAACTGGTCCTCATGGATGTGGTGATGCCCGGCCTGAACGGCTTCCAGGCTACCCGTCAACTGACCAAGGGCGCCGATACCGCGCATATTCCCATCGTGATCGTCACCACCAAAGATCAGGAAACCGACCGTGTCTGGGGGAAACGCCAGGGCGCCAGGGACTACCTGACCAAGCCGGTGGATGAAGATCTGCTCCTGCAAACCGTCGACCGCCTGCTGGCCGACAGCTGAACCGCAAGGAGCCATGAATGAGCGCTAGCGCTTCCGCCGCCTACATCAAGCTTGCTGAATACCATCAGCGTTGCCGGGAAAAGGCCAAAGACCTGCCCATGCAACAGGATGCGGTGAGCTACTGGAGTGGCGTGGGCTTTGTGCTTGATGGCAAGAAATACGTTGCACCGATTGATGAAGTATCCGAAATCCTCACGGTGCCGGCCTATACCCATATTCCTGGCGCGCAAAGCTGGATGAAGGGTATCGCCAACGTACGTGGCCGCCTGATGACCGTCATGGATCTCAGCGGCTTTCTGGAAAAAAGTTCACCGATTCAGGAAAAGCGGCGTCGACTGCTGGTACTGGATCAGGACGACCTCTACACAGGCATGACCGTGGATGAGGTGTTGGGGATGCAGCATTTCCCCATTGATGAATTTGTCGAATCACTGCCGGTCAGTGATCCCAGCGTGACAGGTTATGTCCGTGGGGCCTATCGGCGCGACGGGGAGTACTGGTCCGTGTTCAGCCTGTCCCGGCTGGCAGAGGACCCGCGTTTCATGCAGGTGGCCCGCACAGGCTAACCGCATTGCGCGTACTTTGGGGTACATAAGAAGAGTGAACGCCAGGCCAGGAGCCAGACTATGAAGTTCAATCCGGGAGCATTTTTTGAAAAACTGCGGGGGGGTGCAGGCAGCGGCGGCAATTCGCTGAACCTTGCGCTGTATCTGGGCCTTGCCATCTTTATCGTACTGGCACTGGTCAACTTCCTCCTCTCTGCCACCACCGCGAACAAGGCCCAGGAAAATATTACCCGGGCTTCAGAGATGCGCGTAGTGTCCCAGCAGATCGCCAAGAACTCCCTTGAAGCCGCGGCCGGCAACGCCGACGCCTTCGAATTGCTGGATAAATCCCGCAAGAGCTTCCAGGAGGCCTGGGACGCAGTAAAAGACGAAAAGGTCTCCGATCCCCAGGTAATGCAGCGTCTGGAAACCCTGTGGAAAGAGGTTGACCAAAACACCGCCACCATTCTGCGAGGGGAAGATACGGTTCTGGATCTGCACGAAGTGGCAGACACCCTGGCCCAGACCATTCCTGCCCTGCAAGCCGAATATGAAGGCGTTGTCGAGATTCTCGTGACTACCGGTGCCGAACCGGAACAGATTGCTTTTGCGCAGCGCCAATCCTGGCTGGCCGAGCGTATCGTGCGATCCATCTCCAAGGTACTGGAAGGGGGCGACGGCGCGGTCATCGCGGCGGACTCCTTCGGTCGTGACGCCAGCCAGTTCGGCCGTGTCATGAACGGCATGATCGAAGGCGACAGCGCCATGGGCATCGACCAGGTGAACGACCCGGACGCCCTGGATTACCTGGCCGAGATTGCCGACCTGTTTGACGAATTCGTAAACCAGTCCGTGGATGAGATCCTGGAAACCGCGCCGGAACTGTTCCAGGTACGTAACGCGGCCGACACCATCTTCCGCCGCTCCCAGGATCTGCTGCAGGAATCCACCAACCTGAACAACCAGTTTGAGCGCTCTACCGGCAGCCTGTTCCCCTCGGTGGGTCTGGGGGCGCTGTGTGGCGCCATCGCCATCCTGCTGTTCTTCCTGATCATGGCCCAGCGGAACCGTCAGGAAGCCAGAAAGAAAGACGAACTGGAAAGCGAGAACCAGCGTAACCAGGCCGCGATTCTGCGTCTGCTGGATGAGCTGGGCGACCTCGCGGATGGTGACCTTACCGTACAGGCGACGGTAACCGAAGACTTCACCGGGGCCATCGCGGACTCCATCAACTACTCCATTGACCAGCTGCGCAGCCTGGTACAGACGATCAACAACTCGGCGGTACAGGTGGCCTCCGCTGCCCAGGAAACCCAGTCCACGGCGATGCATCTGGCCGAGGCCTCCGAGCATCAGGCCCAGGAAATTGCCGGGGCCTCTGCCGCTGTGAACGAAATGGCGGTCTCCATTGACCAGGTATCGGCTAACGCCTCCGAATCGGCGGCGGTAGCGGAACGAGCGGTAGCCATCGCCAACAAGGGCGCCGAAGTGGTACAGGCAACCATCCACGGCATGGACACCATCCGCGAGCAGATTCAGGAAACCTCCAAGCGGATCAAGCGTCTGGGTGAATCCTCCCAGGAAATTGGTGACATCGTATCGTTGATTAACGACATTGCTGACCAGACCAACATCCTCGCTCTTAACGCCGCGATTCAGGCGTCCATGGCGGGTGAAGCGGGCCGCGGCTTCGCGGTGGTTGCGGATGAAGTACAGCGCCTCGCGGAACGTTCTGCCGCTGCAACCAAGCAGATTGAAACCCTGGTTAAGACGATTCAGACCGATACCAACGAAGCGGTAATCTCCATGGAGGCGACCACCGCTGAGGTAGTGAAAGGGGCCCGCCTGGCGCAGGACGCTGGTGTGGCACTGGAAGAAATTGAGAACGTATCGAAAACCCTGGCGGACCTGATCCAGAACATTTCCAACGCGGCGCGTCAGCAGGCGGCGTCTGCGGGTCACATTTCCAACACCATGAACGTGATCCAGGAAATTACTTCTCAGACCTCTGCCGGTACCACCGCCACCGCGCGGTCCATTGGTAACCTCGCCGAGATGGCTCAGGAAATGCGTAACTCCGTAGCCGGCTTCCGCCTGCCGGAGCATTCCTGATCCGGCCTGCGCCGGTTAGGGATACAAGGATATGGGTGCTGCCGTGACAGACCGATGGTCAATCAGAAGCACGCCCGCCATGGATGCGGAGCAATTCCAGCTATGGCAGGCATTGCTGGAAGACAGAACCGGCATGACCCTGTCCGACGCACGCAAGAGTTTCCTCGAAACCAGCTTGAGCATTCGCATGCGTGAGCTGGGCTTCGAGGACTACGAAGCCTATTACGAACACCTGATGGTGGGCACCACCGAATCCCGTGCCATGGAATGGTCCATCCTGGTGGACCGTCTTACCGTTCAGGAAACCAGCTTTTTCCGTCACCAGAGCTCCTATGCACTGGTGGAGGAATACGTCCAGCGCTTTGTCGCCGAACAACCTGACAACGCCAACCTGGATGTGTGGAGCGTGGGGTGCTCCACCGGCGAGGAAGCCTATTCCCTTGCCATGCTGATCAACGAGCAACTTGCCGGCAATGATCGCAAGATGTTCTTTGGCATTACCGCCACCGACATCAGCCTGCCTACCCTGGCCAAGGCCCGTAAAGGGGAGTACGCGGCGCGCCGCGCCCTGCAGGTCGATCCTGTATTGCGGGAGAAATACTTCAAGCCGGGCGAAACAGGGCAGACTGTGGTGGTGGCACCAGAACTGAAGCAGCACATTTGTTTTGCCCGTCTCAACGTGCTCGACCTGGGCAATGCGCCCATGAACAACATGGATCTGATTTTTTGCCAGAACATGTTGATTTACTTCCGCCGCTGGCGGAAACGCCAGATTGTTAACCGGCTGGCGGAACGTTTGGCTCCCGGGGGGTTACTGGTACTGGGCCCCGGCGAAGTCACCGACTGGCAACATCCGGATCTGGAACGGGTGCATTTTGCCGACACATTGGCTTTCCGCCGCTGTAGATAACAAGAAATCTGCCTGTAGAGAAGGCAGGTTTATGTATGACAGGAGACGTCATGAGTGACCGTCACGACTATCTGGCTCTGGACTGGGTTCGCGGGGAAATCCAGGAAACCCTGAACCAGGCGCAGCAGGCATTGGAAGCGTTCGTGGAAAACCCGAGCGATGCCACCCGCATGCGTTTTTGCCAGGCACACCTGCATCAGGTGTACGGCACCTTGCAGATGGTCGAATTCTATGGCGCAGCCCTGCTCGCCGAAGAAATGGAAAAGCTGGCCCAGGCACTGCTGGAAGGCCGTGTCGGCAATGTGGCAGATGGTCAGGAGACCCTCATGCGGGCCCTGCTCCAGCTGCCTCCGTATCTGGACCGTGTCGCCAGCAACCGCCGCGACCTGCCCGTAGTCCTGCTGCCGCTGCTCAATGACCTGCGTGCCGCTCGCGGTGAATCCCTGCTGTCCGAAACCTCCCTGTTCAAGCCGGATCTCACCGATGCCACTGGCCGCGGGCAAATCCCCGCAGCACTACTCAACGATCCGCGCTTTGCCAGCCTGGCCAAAAAAATTCGTCAGATGTTCCAGATTGCCCTGCTTGGCGTGCTGCGTAACGATCGCATGGGCGAGAACCTGGGTTACATGGCCAAGGTCTTCACCAAGCTGGAGCAGGTCACCGGTGATGCCCCCCGCGCACCGCTGTGGAGTATCAGTAATGCCCTGATAGAAGGCCTCTCCGAGAACGCCATCGTGCTGGGCACCTCGGTGAAAATGATGCTGGGTCAGGTGGATCGCACCCTGCGTGACCTGACCGCCAAAGGCGCTGCCAGTCTTAACGAACCTGCGCCCACCGACCTGCTCAAGAACCTGCTTTACTACGTGGCCAAGGCCGAGGTGGAAAGCCCGCGCATCAAGGATGTGAAGGCCCGTTTCCGTCTCGAAGACGCGTTGCCCTCGGATGATCTGGTGAGCGCCGAACGCGAGCGCATGACCGGTCCGGATGCCGATGCCATTAACTCGGTGGTGGTGGCCCTCTCCGAAGAGATCACCACCGTCAAGGATGCCCTGGAAGCCTTCGTCCACAATGGCGAACGGGATGCCAGCCAACTGCAACCCCAGACCATTACCCTCAAGCAGGTGGCCGACACCGTTGCCGTGCTTGGCCTTGGCCAGCCGCGCAAGCTGGTGGAAGAACAACTGAGGGTGATGGAAGAGATCGTCGGCGGTAAACGCCCGGCCGACCGCGACCAGCTGATGGATATCGCCGGCGCGCTGTTGTACGTGGAAGCGACCCTGGCCGGCCTCTCCGGCAACGACCGCCACAGCGGCGGTGCCGGGGGCGGCGAGCCCACCACCATGCCCGGCCACGTGGGCCAGGCCATGGATGCCGTGCTGCGTGAATGCCGTGCTGGCCTGGAAGAAGCCAAAGACGGCATTGTCGAATTCATTGCCTCGCAGTGGAATACAGAGAATCTGGCACCGGTGCCGGAGCGCCTCAACGCCGTTCGCGGCGGCCTGGAAGTGATCCAGCTCAACCGTCCTGCCGTGATCCTGCGCCAGTGCGTCCGCTATATCGAGGAACAACTGCTCGAAGAGGGCCGCGCCAAGCCGGACTGGCGAAGCATGGATACCCTCGCCGATGCGATTACCTCGGTGGAATACTATCTGGAACGTCTCAGCGACGATCCGGAAACCAGCGATGACATCCTCCAGCTGGCCCGCTCCAGTGTGGATGCGCTTGGCTATCCTCTGGATTCAGAAAGTGATTTTGACAGTGGCGTCGAGGTTGAGCGCATCGAGATGAATACCGATGTGGTCATCGAAGATGGCGCCTCTGACGAAGCAACGCCCGCCGATGAAGATGACACTGTCAGTGAGCTCACTCTCGAATCCGCAGAACCGGAAGAGGCTGAAGACCTCAGCCTGGACGCTGCTTCGGATGACGACGTCGCTTTCGTCGAGGCGGATGAAGACGACATCACGCTCCCCAGCGAAGAAGCGTTTGCCGAGCCTGTTGTCGAGCCCGCCGCTGCGGAACCGGTGGCGCAAGCCCCGGCCGCCGAGGAAGACGATGACGACCTGATCGACGACGAAATCATCGAGATCTTTCAGGAAGAAGCGGGTGAAGTACTGGAAGCCCTGGACGAATACTTTCCGCGCTGGGCTGCCAATACCAGTGATGAAGAATCCCTGGTGGAATTCCGTCGTGCCTTCCACACCCTGAAGGGGTCCGGCCGCATGGTCGGCGCCATGACCGTTGGCGAACTGGCCTGGTCAGTAGAAAACATGATGAACCGGGTGATCGACAAAACCATCACGCCGACCCCGATTCTCATTGAGCTGGTGCAGACCGTACGTAATCATATCCAGCCGCTGGTGGACGCCTTCTGTACCCGTCAGCCGGACCCGTTTGACCCAAAACCACTTTCTGATGCGGCTGACACCCTGGCCGCTGGCGGCCAGATTGATGCTATTCCCAGCGTTACCGGAGAGGCCGCACAGAGTCCGGCAGACGATATTGTCGAGCCTGCCGACGACACGACTGAGGTCTCTGCGGAAGCCGACGATCTGGAGCTGGTCGAGTTCGACAGCGACGAGGAGCAGGGCGAAGACGACACCCTGACCCTCGACACCCTGCCGAATGTCGAGATCGAAGACGCCTCGCCGGCACCCGCCGTAAGCTGGGAAGACGCTGAAGACGAAATCACCCTGGAAGCGTTCGATAACGAAGACGACCAGGCGGAGGACAGCATCACGCTGGACCTGTCGGAAGAGGACAGCGCCGGCGAGGATGACACCCTTGAAATCACCGCGCTGGCGATGGATGACGGCGAAGATGGCTCATCTGAATCCATTGAAATGGTGGAGTTCGAAGCCAGTGATGAGCTGGCCGATATCCCCGACCTGTCCGCTGAAGACGAGAACGGCGACGCACCCGACCCGGTACTGCGCGAGATCTTCGCCAGCGAGGCGCGCCGCAATCTGACTCTGGTCAGCACCTGGCTGGACAGCCTGGACAGCGACCTGTCCGAGCATGATGTGGATGACGAAGTGCATCGCGCCCTGCATACCCTGAAGGGCAGCGCGCGTATGGCCGAGATCGAAGCCGTGGCGGAAGTGGCCGAACCGGCTGAGAAACTGATCCGTGACCTGATCAGCAACAACCGCCGTGCCACCACCGAACAGGCCGAGCTGGTGCGCCAATCCTGCCAGTTGATTGAACGCAATCTGGACAATCTGGACCTGGCTCACTTGCCCGGTGCCGAGCCCTTGATCGTTGCCCTGCAGCAACAACGCGACGGCCTCACCGGCAACGACACCCCGGCGCCCAATACGGATCCGCACATCCTGTCCGTGTTCCTCTCTGAGGGCATGGATCTGATCGTGGACGCCGAACAACTACTGGCCCAGTGGGCTCAGCACCCTGAAAAAACCGAAGAGCTGGTGCGCCTGCGTGATGAGCTGAAGCTGCTCTCCAACAGCGCCGCCACCGCAGGGCTGACCGAAATCCATCAGTTGGCAGCCGCCCTGGCCGATACTTACAGTGCCGTCGAGAACAGGCATCTGGCCTATAGCGATGTGCTGTTTGGACTGGTCAGTGAGGGGCAGGATGCCCTCATGAACATGATGGACTGCCTGGCCGCCGGCCAGACAGTGCGCCCGGAACTGGGTCTGGTGGATTCCCTGCGGGAACTGACCGAAGGAGGCCCGGATGATAATGGCCCCGATGGTGGCAAGCCCGCGCCGCTGGAGATGTCCGAGCCCACCAGCGAGAGCATCGCTGAACCCATTGATGTCCCCACCAATGACAATGGCGATTATCAGGCTCATCTGGATCCGGAGCTGGTCTCCCTGTTCCTGGAAGAAGCCGAAGAAATCCTGGAAACCGCCAGCAACGCCCTGGACCAGTGGGAGCAAGGCGACAGCAGCAATGTAGACAGCCTGCAGCGCGATCTGCACACCCTCAAGGGCGGCGCGCGCATGGCGGGTGTAGCGCCGGTGGGAGATCTGGCTCACGAGCTGGAAAACCTCTATGAGGGCTACAACGCAGGCCAACTGGAAGCCAACGGCGACCTGTTCGGGCTGTTGCATCGCTGCCACGATAGCCTTGCCGACATGATCGATGCCCTGCGCAGCAATGCCAGCCCGCAGGACGCGCCAGAACTGGTCAGCGCCATCCAGGCCTACATCAAAGGCGAGCCGGCCGCTCCCGTCGCGGCAGCACCCGCCTCGCCGATCATTCAGGAGCCGATCCCGGAGCCCGAACCGGTTACTCCCGCGCCCGTTGCGGTTGAGGACGCGCCCGCCACAGAGGCTCCCCCTCAACCGGAGCGAGACCCGGAGCTGGTCGAGATCTTCCTGGAAGAGGCTGACGAAATTCTCGAGTCCGCTGGCAACAGCCTGGACCTGTGGATCGGCGAGCAGGACAACCTGATTGAGCTGCAGTCCCTGCAGCGCGATCTGCACACCCTCAAGGGCGGTGCACGCATGGCCGAAGTACCCGAGTTGGGCGATCTCGGCCATGAACTGGAAACCCTTTATGAAGGTCTGGCCCAGAGCCAGCTGGCAGTGCAGCCGGCCCTGTTTGATCTGCTGCATCGCTGCCATGACCGTCTGGCGGAAATGGTCGAGGCGCTGCGCGCCAATCGTCCATTGCCCGGCGGCGAGCAGCTGATCGACGCGATCAATGGCTACGTGGCCGATCCGGCAGGCTTCACTCTGCCTGCCCTGTCTGCTGCGGCACCCGCAGCCCCAGCTCCGCAAGAGGCCCCGGCACCAGCAGAAGCCAGCGCCCCGGAAGAAGAAACCTCCGCTGCCGCCGGCGAGTCGACCGAATCGACCGATGAACATTGGCAGCCGGATACGGACCCGGAAATCCTGGAAATTTTCCTGGAAGAATCCGAAGAACTGTCCGAGATCATCGACGGTAATCTGAGCTCCTGGAAAGACCACCCGGAGAGCCGCGATTTTGTCGACGATATCAAACGCGCCCTGCACACCCTCAAGGGCGGTGCCCGTCTGGCCGGCCTGAAGCAGCTGGGTGACATCAGCCACGACTTCGAAACCTACCTGCTGGAACTGGAAAAGCGCACCGGCGCACCCAGCCAGGAAGACTTCCAGCCCATGCTCGACTGGCACGACCAGATCAGCAAAGGCATGGAAACCGTGGCCAAGGGCGCCCGCGCCAGCCAGGCGGCCAAACCCGCTCCGGCAGCTGAACCTGAAGCCGTTAGCGGCGAGCTGATGCCGGCCCCGCAAGCCGAGCAGCAGCCCCGGAAAGATGACCGCCGCCAGCGCCAGAACCAGGCCCAGCCCCAGGAAATGGTGCGGGTGGGCGCCGATGTACTGGAAGCGCTGGTTAACCTGGCCGGGGAAACCTCCATCAACCGTGGCCGGGTGGAGCAGGGGCTCACCGAGTTCACTTTCAACGTAGAGGAAATGGGTAACACCATTCAGCGTCTCTACGAACAGCTGCGCCGTCTCGATTCAGAAACCGAAGCGCAGATCATGTCCAACTATCAGCAGGGCGTGGACCGCGGTGAGTTCGACGAGGATTTCGATCCGCTGGAAATGGACCAGTACTCCGAACTCCACCAGATCACCAAGCAGCTGTCGGAGTCTGCCTCTGACTTGCTGGATTTGAAGAACACCCTGCTGGACCGCACCAAGGACACAGAAACCCTGTTGCTGCAGCAATCGCGAATCAACACCGAGCTGCAGGAAAAGCTCATGCGTACGCGCATGGTGCCGTTCACTCGCCTGGTGCCACGACTGCGCCGTATCGTCCGGCAGATTTCCGGCGAGGTGGGCAAGCGTGTGGAATTCGACGTGCTCAACCCCGAAGGCGAACTGGACCGCTCCCTGATGGAGCGCGTGGTGGCGCCGCTGGAGCACATGCTTCGTAACGCAGTGGACCACGGTATCGAAACCGCCGAAGGCCGCCAGAGCGCCGGCAAGGACAACACCGGCCGCATCAATCTTGAGCTGGGCCGGGAAGGGGGCGAGGTGGTCATTACCCTGTCCGACGACGGCAAGGGGATCGACACCGACGCGGTACGCAAGAAGGCCATCGAGCGCGGCCTGATCACCGAAGACGCCCAGCTTTCCGAGCAGGAAATCCAGCAGTTCATTTTCCACGCCGGCTTCTCCACTGCCGCCGCCGTGACCCAGATTTCCGGCCGGGGCGTGGGCATGGACGTGGTGGCCAGCGAGATCAAGCAGATGGGCGGCTCGGTGACCATTGACTCCCACAAGGGACAAGGCACCCGCTTCATCATTCGCCTGCCATTTACCCTGGCCATGAACCGCGCCCTGATGGTGAAGGCGGGCGAAGACAGCTATGCCATTCCGCTGAACCAGATCGAAGGTATCGTGCGTATCAGCCCGTTCGAGCTGCAGCACTATTTCAGCGAAGAAAACCCGGTTTATACCTACGTGGGCCAGGATTACGAGCTGGAGTATCTGGGTAACTTTGTTCACGGCATTCGCGCGCCGCATCTGGAAAACCAGAGCACGCCCATGCCGGTGCTGCTGATTCGCAGCGCCGAGCACACCGTAGCCATCGTCGTAGACGATCTGGTGGGTTCCCGCGAAGTGGTTGTGAAGTCCGTGGGTCCGCAGCTGGCCAGCGTGGCGGGCATCAGCGGTGCCACCATCCTCGGGGATGGCTCTGTGGTGATCATTCTCGATATCCACTCCCTGATCCGTGCCGCTCACGTTCAGGTGCCGACCCTGTCGGTGGAAGAGACCGCCGCGGCAACGCCGAAGCTGCCGGAAGAGCCGGCAATACCGAAGCGCGAAACCCCGTTGGTCATGGTGACGGACGACTCGGTAACGGTGCGCAAGGTGACCACCCGCCTGCTGGAGCGGAACGGCTACGAAGTGGTCACCGCCAAGGACGGGATAGACGCCATCGCCAAGCTGGAAGATATCCGCCCGGATGTCATGCTGCTGGATATCGAGATGCCACGCATGGACGGCTTCGAAGTGGCTACGCACGTGCGTCACGACAGCCGCCTGAAGGATGTACCGATCATCATGATCACCTCCCGAACCGGCGAGAAGCACCGCGACCGAGCATTCGATATTGGCGTGAACTGCTACATGGGCAAGCCCTTCCAGGAGAACGAACTGCTGTCCACCATTCGTGAACTGCTTGGCGAGCTGCAGGAAACCACGCAAGGATGACCGCACCGGGCCGCGTCGGAGTCATTGCCGACAGCACATTGCAGGGACACCTGCTCTCCAGCGCGGTCAAGGGGCAGGGCTATCAGGTGGTAGTCAACACCGAGCCCGGCAACCTGGAAGAACGCTGGTTCGATGAAGATAGCCTGGACCTGTGGGTAGTCGATTTATCCAGCGAAGACCGCTGGCAGGATTTCCTTGATCACCTGCTGGAAAACGCCAGCGCTCCCATCCTGTTTTGTGACGGCCAGGCACCTGCCCGCACCGACGCCCTCTACCCGCGCTGGGAGCGCCGCCTGGTCACCAAGCTGGTGGACTACATCGGCAAACCCCAGGTGCAGGAACGGCTGGATATCATTCCGCAGCGGGTTGCCAAGGTACGCATCCCCGAGCCGAGAGAGTTTCAGGCCATTATGCCCGCCAATCGCCCCCAGCGGGTGTGGGTGCTGGGTGCCAGCCTGGGCGGCCCGGCCGCCGTGAAGGAGTTTCTCGACTGCCTGCCCGCCAATCTGCCGGTGGCCTTTGTGCTGGCCCAGCATATTGATGGCAGTTTTCTGGATACCCTGTGTGGCGTGCTGGCCCGCGACAATCATATTCAATGCAAGGTGGCCGTCGATGGCGAGGCCCTGCGCCACGGCGAAGTGGCCATTGCCCCGGTGGATTACGCCATCCGCTTCCGGCATGACGGCCGTATTCAGTCTACTGGCGAAGCGTGGGAGGGCCCTTACGCGCCCTCCATTGATCAGGTCATCCAGAATGTCAGCGACGGATTCGGCCCGCAGGTAGGCGGCGCCATCCTGTTCTCAGGCATGGGTAACGACGGTGCCATTGCCGCCCCCAAACTGGCGGCCAGTGGCCACCCGGTATGGGCTCAGAGCAGCGATACCTGTGCCTGCAGCAGCCAGCCGGATTCAGTGCGCGAAACCGGCTGTGTCACCTTCAGTGGCTCACCGGAGCAACTTGCACAGCAGCTGGTAGAACAGGTAAGAAGAGAACTGAAGAACGTCGAAAGCTCGACCACCTGATCCGCCGGATTATGTCCGGCCTCAGGCGTCCAGCGTCATTTGAGGTTAGTTATGAGCAGTTTGCCCACGGAAATTTCCAGCCTGCTAATCCCCATGCAGGGTCGTCCCTGGCTGGTACCCAATATCGTCGTGGCGGAAGTGATCCCGCTGCGTCAGCCGGACCGCCCCGGCCATGGTCCGGAATGGTTACTGGGCTGGCTCAGCTGGCGTGACCAGAATATTCCGCTGGTGTCCTTCGAGCGGCTCAATGAGTCCGGCCAGATCACTATTGGTCAGGATGCGCGGATCGCGGTACTCAACACCGTGACCGGCAAGCGCCCCTTTTATGCCGTGATTGTTCAGGGGATCCCCAGGCTGATCAAGGTCGGCAAGGACGACCCCGTGGAAGAACCGGTAGACACCGGCCCGGCAGAATCCATGTACATTCAGGTTGCCGGCGATCTGGCCGTGATTCCGGATCTGGATGCCATTGAAGGCGCGGTCTCCGGTCTGCAGATATGATCGATCGGGAGCGCCTTGCCGCCCTGGCGGCGCAACAGCCTGTCAGCCCGGGCGTCTATCGCAACCTCTACGAGACGCCCCACCATGGCCTGCGCGAATTCCTGCGCTGGCAGTGGGACAGCCGCGGCCAGTTCCCTCGCCACCTGTCCTTCCCCCAGCAAAAACCGGATGCAGCACAGCTGGCGGAGCCTGGTGCTGCGCCGCAGCTGACCTGGATCGGACATTCCACCTTCCTGTTTCAGTACAAGGGCTGGAATCTGCTCACCGACCCGGTATTTTCCGAACGCTGCTCGCCTTTTACTTTTGCCGGCCCGAAACGGGCCGTGCCCCCGGCCCTGACCATCGATGCACTGCCCCCGATCAATGCGGTACTCGTCTCCCACAACCATTACGATCACCTGGACAAGGCCTCGGTAAAACAGCTACAGGCGCGCTTTGGTCGTGACATTCTCTGGTTCGCTCCACAGGGGGTAGCCAGCTGGCTACGCAAGCTGGGCGTGGAGCGGATCATCGAGCTCGGCTGGTGGCAAAGTGAATTCCACGGTCAGGTGGAAGCCTTCTGCCTGCCCGCACAACATTTCAGCGGCCGTGGCCCCGGCGACCACAATCGCAGCCAGTGGTGCAGCTGGCGTCTGGAATTTCCCGACTTCTCCCTGTATTTTGCCGGCGACACAGGCTATGCGCCGTTGTTTGGCGAGATTGGCGAACTGTTCGGTCCGGTGGATCTGGCATTGTTGCCCATCGGTGCCTACGAACCTCGCTGGTTCATGTCGCCAGTGCATATCAACCCGGCCGAAGCGGTGCGTATCCACCTGGATATCCAGTCCCGCCAGTCTGTGGCCATGCACTGGGGCACCTTTGTGCTGACGGATGAGCCCATGGATGCGCCGCCCAAGGCGCTGGCCCTGGCCATGGAAAGCCATTCGATTCACCCGGATCAGTTTCGCGTACCCCAACATGGCGAAACCCTGATCCTGCAGCAGGATTAACAAGACATCATCATGAGCAAACAATCCCAAGGCCGCCGCACGTGGATGCTGGTTCGTCTACTGGCCTGGCTTCCGCTGCCGCTGGTGACGGCATTCGGCGCCTTCATTGCCACCCTGATCACCCTGGTGCCGCTGCGCTATGCCAGCGCTTTTCGTGTCGTGCTGATCAATCTGCTCGCCACTCATCCGGACATGAGCTTTGCCGACGCCAAACGGATTGGCCGCCGCAGCATGGCAGAACTGGGGCGCACCCTGACCGAGTTCAGCCATGTCTGGCATCGGCCGGTGGAAGAAACCCTGGCACGGGTCACCCACCTGCATGGCGAGGAGGCTTTTCTCGACGCCACCGCCAGTGACAAACCGGTACTGTTGCTGTCACTGCATCAGGGCAGCTGGGAAATCAGCAACCTGTATCTGGGCAACAAGACCGAAGCAGGCAAGACCCTGATCATGTATCAGCCGCACCCGGCTACCCTGATGGATGCCATGGTCAAGGCCGCCCGCGAACGTACCGGTTCGGTGTTGATCCCCACCAATAGCCAGGGCGTCAAACAGGCGCTGGCCGCCATGAAAAACGGTGGCACCCTGGGCATCCTCTCCGACCATAACCCCGGCAACCGCAGCAACCC
Source organism: Alcanivorax sediminis (assembly GCF_009601165.1). Lineage (NCBI taxonomy): Bacteria > Pseudomonadati > Pseudomonadota > Gammaproteobacteria > Oceanospirillales > Alcanivoracaceae > Alcanivorax > Alcanivorax sediminis. The sequence continues at coordinate 579,811 of NZ_WIRE01000001.1, forward strand.
CTGCGTGCCCTTCTTTGGCTATGACGTACCCACCCCGGCACTCATCGACAAACTGGTGCAGCGTTACCGCCCCCATGTCTTTATCGTTTCCTGTCATCGCGGCAAAGGTGGCGTAAAGGATATCCATGTGCACTTTGAGCCCGCGCCGGAAATCGAGCAGGCCAGTGACTGTACCGAGATCCTGACCCAAATGAATGCAGCCCTGCAGCGCTGCATTGATCGCAACCTGCCCCAGTACCAGTGGACCTACAAACGCTTTAAATGGAGTTCGGACGGTCGGCGCAACTGGTATCGCCAGTCCTTGCCGCTGCTTCGCGAAATCCGCAAAGGCGCTGACCGCAAGGCACTGGGGCTGCACCCGGATGCTGACAAGCATCAATAGCCCGCGGTTAAGGTTGCTTTAATCTGCACCAGGGAAGATGTCTGAAACGGAAAGGAAAACACCGCCATGAATCAGACTGAACGCTGGCATCCGCTGCATAAAGGACTTCACTGGCTGACACTGGCGCTGGTGATTGCCGCCTGGGCCGCCGTGGAACTGCATGAACAATTTGCCAAAGGTGACCCGTGGCGCGAGTGGTGGGAGCTACTGCATTTCAGCCTTGGCTTCACCCTGCTGCTGACCATCGTGCTACGCCTCTATGGCCGGGCCCACTTTGCGCGGCCCGCACTGATTGCCTCTCCCTGGCAGACGCTGGCCTCCAAAGTCGTCCATGTGCTGCTCTATCTGGTGCTGCTGGCCATGCCGCTGACCGGCATGGGCATGCGCCAGTTGGCGGGCAAGCACACCGAGCTGCTCTGGCTGTTTGAACTTCCCCAAATCACGACCGTGAATACGGATCTGGCCAAACAGGTCGCCTGGATCCACAAGGAGTTCCTGTGGACTGCCCTGCTGACACTGGTGGTCATCCATGTGGCGGGTGCGCTCTGGCATCATTTTATCGACAAGGATGAAACGCTACGAAGGATGCTGTGACAGGAGTGACGCAGCAGGATCAGAAGCGAGTGACGAGGTACGAGTTACGAAAGGCAAATCCCATGCGTTCTGTTTTCGCTTTTCGTAACTCGTAACTCGTAACTCGTAACTCAATCAAGGTAACGCGCTCCCGGCAATGCCTGTCACACCAAACCATTGCCCCCTACCTATCGGGGCGGCACAATGCATCGCCATTGCTGAGCGACACCATCAGGCCCACCTCCGGAGACATCCATGACCATCGAAAAAGGCAAGGTCGTTACCCTGCATTACCAACTGTTCAACGCCGAAGACGGCAGCGAAATTGAAAACTCCAGTGAAACCGGCGAACCCATGGCCTATCTGCATGGCTACAACAACATCATCGCCGGCCTGGAGAAAGCCCTGGAAGGCAAGGATGTGGGCGAGCAGGTGGATGCGACCATTGACGCCAAGGATGCCTATGGCGAATACGACAACACCCTGTTCCAGCGCATCTCCCGCAAGTACCTCAAGCACGCGGGCAAACTGACCCCCGGCAAGGTGGTGACTGTCAGCACCGAAGAAGGCCCGCGCATGCTCACCGTGCTGAAAGTCGGCCTGAAAACCGTGGACGTGGATGCCAACCACCCGCTGGCCGGCAAGGCCCTGCGCTTCGTGGTCGACATCACTGACATCCGAGACGCCAGCGAAGAAGAAATCGCCCACAAACATGCCCACGGGGTAGGCGGGCATCATCACTGAGTTGAAAGTTAAAAGTTCAAAGTTGAAAAGCGCGACCGGGGAACAGGCGGTAATCGAGACCGCCGTCCCCGCGCCGCAGCCGCAAGGCCTGCGTGCGCGACTCTGGCATCTCAGCCAGCGAACAGCTTTCCCGCGTTGAAACTTGCAACTTGAATCTTGCTTCTTCCCACACCCCTTCGCGGGCACAACCGCCCCTTACTAAACACCCTGCACCGCGCTTTTCAACTTTGAACTTTTAACTTTCAACTCCTCCTCATTTTCAGCCATTTCCTACCTACTTAATCCATTTTTCGTGCTATCGTACCAATCCAAAAGCATGAGAAGAGGGCACAGGAATGCCGGAATACAGTTACTGGATTATTGCCGGGCTGGCGCTGGTGATTGCCGAGTTCGTGGTCTCCGGACTGGTGGTGATTTTCTTCGGCGTTGCCGCGCTGATTGTGGGCAGTCTCAAGTATCTCGGTTTGCTGGACGACACCGTCTGGGAACTCACCCTGTTCGCTGTGCTCAGCATTCTTTCCCTGGTGTTTGTGCGCCGCTTCTTGAGCGACAAGCTTATGGGCAAGGAAAACGTCAGTGCCGGTGAAGAAGACAGCGCCGGGCTGATTGGCCAGCGCGCCACAGTGGTGGCCCCCTTCACCAATGGAACCGGTTCCGTCACCTATCGCGGCGCCCGCTGGCAGGCACAAAGCGACCAGACTCTTGAAGCCGGTCAGATTGTACGTATTACCCAACACGACGGTTTGTGGCTCACCGTTGAGCCCTGGACCAACTCCTCCTCCTGAATCACTCGACTATAAGGACACAATTCACATGGAAGGTTTGATTATTTCCGGATTCCTTGCAGCACTGGCTGTCGTTCTGCTGTTCATGGTCATCCGTATCGTGCCCCAGAGGCAGGTTTATGTAGTGGAACGTCTGGGCAAGTACCAAACGTCCCTGGAAGCAGGCATGCATTTCCTGATGCCCTTTATCGATCGCGTGGCCTACAAGCATTCCCTGAAGGAAATTGTGCGTGACGTGCCGCGTCAGAGCTGTATCACAAAAGACAACATTGAAGTCTCCATCGACGGTGTCATGTATCTGCAGGTGGTCGACCCGAAAGCCGCCAGCTACGGCGTGGATGATTATGTGATGGCCGCCCAGCAGCTGGCGCAAACCACCCTGCGTTCCGTGATCGGCAAGATCGATCTGGACAAGACCTTTGAGGAACGCGGCGAGATCAATATGGAAGTGGTAGAAGCCGTTGACGAAGCCGCTCAGCCCTGGGGCGTGAAAGTACTGCGTTACGAAGTGGCCGATATCAACCTGCCGGTGTCCATCAAGGACGCCATGGAGAAACAGGTTCGCGCCGAGCGGGAACGGCGTGCTGTGGTCGCCGAGTCTGAGGGTGAACGTCAGGCCGCCATCAACCGTTCCGAGGGTGACCGCCAGGCGGCTATCAACCGTTCGGAAGGTGAGAAGCAGGAGATGATCAACATCTCCGAAGGTGAAAAGATGAAGCAGATCAACGAAGCGGAAGGTCGTGCCAAGCAGATCGAGCTGGTGGCACTGGCGACTGCCAAGGGTCTGCAAATGGTGGGCCGTGCGGTACGCGAAGACGGCGGCGAAGAAGCTGTCAGCCTGCGCATCGCCGAGCAGTATGTGGCCGCCTTCGAGAAAGTGGCCAAGGAATCCACCACCATGCTGCTGCCCAACGGCCTGAGCGACATTGGCGCTGCCGTAGCGGGCTTGCAGAAAGTGCTCAAAACCGTGGAAAAAACCCCGGGCTAAGGAGAGACAGCTCCTGCAGGAGCTTGCCTGCAAGCGAACATCGCCAGCAGGCTGGCTCCTACCGCTACGCCCTTCATACCCACCTTGTAATCACTCCTTTGCATCCCAATATCCTGAAGCTCCCCCTTTTCCGCAGAACCAGGAGCTCACATGTCACGTCATTTCGAACAGGCTGACGGCCTTTGCGAACAGCCCGACGCTGCCACCCAAGACTTTCTGTTCAACCAGACCATGCTGCGTATCAAGGAGCCGAGCCGCAGTCTCGATTTCTATACCCGGGTGCTGGGCATGCGACTGGTGCGCAAGCTGGACTTCCCGGAGATGAGATTCAGCCTCTACTTTCTTGCCTACCTGAATGACGAGGAAGCCAGCCAGGTACCGGAAGATGATGTCAAACGTCTCACCTACACCTTCGGTCGCGAGGCCATGCTGGAGCTGACCCATAACTGGGGCACGGAAGACGATGCGGATTTCGCTTACCACGACGGCAATGCCCAGCCCCAGGGCTTTGGCCATATCGGCATCACCGTGCCGGATGTGTATGCCGCGGCAGAACGCTTCGAGGAGCTTGGCGTGACCTTTGTGAAGCGTCCCGATGACGGCAACATGAAAGGCCTGGCGTTCATCAAGGACCCGGACGGTTACTGGATCGAAATCCTCCAGGCCAACATGCTGGAGAAGCAGCAAGCTGAAGCCTGAAGCCTGAAGCCAAGGATGTCAGAAGCGGGTGATGAGTCACGAGTTACGAAAGGCAATTCCTGCAGCCTGGCACGGCAAGCGGTTTTGATTTTCGAAACTCGTGACTCGAAACTCGAAACGGTTTTCCGGGTTTAGGGGTTTAGGCGTTGGCTTGCAGCACCACCCCGATACCCCCGTGCTAGACTGCGGTTTTGATCATCAGGCATTGGGGGAATGTGGTGCTAACACGTTTGCCGCCCTGGGTAGAAGTCGGGGCCTTTCTGCTCGCCTTTCTGGCCGGCAGCGTCAATGCGGTGGGCCTGCTGGGTTTCAGTCACCAGTCCGTGTCGCACCTCACTGGCAGTTCTTCCCTGCTGGGGCTGGCGCTGGCCGACCTGGCGCTGGCTGAAGCCGGGCATCTACTCCTCACCCTGTTCAGTTTTCTTGCCGGCGCCATGCTCAGTGGTCTGCTGATCACCAGCACGGCGCTGAAACTGGGCCGACACTATGGGTTTTCCCTGCTGATTGAGGCGCTGCTACTCACGCTGGCCATGCTGGCCCTGCAGCGAGGAAGCGACGTGGGGGATTTATCTCGCCTCCATGGCATGTGGCCTGCAGAACGCCATGGTGACCACCTACAGTGGCTCCATCATTCGAACGACACACCTGTCCGGGATCTTTACCGATCTGGGCATCATGCTGGGCAACCGGCTTCGAGGCGGCACTCTGGATGGACGCCGCCTGCTGCTGTTCCTACTGCTGATTGGTGGCTTTATCTGTGGCGGGGTGATTGGCACACTGCTGTTCCGCGGGCTGCACTTTGTGGCGCTGATGGTACCCGCCGCGTTAGCCGCTACCCTGGCCGTGGTGTACTGGGGCCACAGCCGGACCCGGCGCTGAGGCAGCCGGCGGAGGGCCGTGAGCAGCTATCGCAACGTTCATGGCGGAAGTCATCGTCATTATCAGCAACGTGGTTTCTGCCAAAACAAAGGGCGCCAGTGGCGCCCTTTTTTATTCGTACTGTTTAATAAACCCCACGTTGTACTGTTCAACGCCGGAGAGCGACACCGCACCACCGTGCGGCTTGTACCAGCTGTAGCGCTTGAAGTACCGGTTAAGGTCCTCGGATTTGAACACATAGCCATGTCGCGCAAAGATCTCGTTCCTTGCCAGTCGCAGGGTGCTTTTATCCAGCCCATCAATATCCGCATAGCTGAGCTTGCGGCGATGGGAGTCCGGCAACAGGTAGTCTTCACTGGTCATGGCCATCAAGCTCTGGCCACTGTTCTCCAGCACCCGCTCACGTCCCAGCAGGAAGGCCACATTGGCTTGCTCTACTGCATTCAGTGATACCTGTTTTCCCGTGGGCTCGTACCAGGGCTGACGGGAAAAGTGGCGACGCAGATCGGCCGAGTTGAACGTGTAACCGTGGCGGGCAAAGATTTCGTTACGGGCCACGCGCAAGGCCTGGGCATCCAGACTGCGTACATCACTATCGGACAACACCCGTCGGGCGCTATCGGCAATAAGATACGGAGACGACGCTGAACTGCGTGAGGCGGGTTGGGTGTCGCGCGAGGACGGTACTGCTACGGGACGGCTGCTGCCGCGAATGGCCGCCACTTGCCGCTGCCAGCGATCCCAGCCCTTTTCTACCGCTACCAGACGATCACGGCGTGCCGGATGGGTGGACGAGGCGCCCGCATTCAACCCTTGCCAGAGCTGCTGGGCATCACCAAGACTGGCCCCCATGGCCGCCAGCACAAAACCAGCATACTCATCCGCTTCCAGCTCCTTGGCTGGCTGACTCCCCAGGCCATCCAGAGTATGCCCCTGCAAGTGGTGCCCCACTTCATGGGCCACCACACCATACAACTTCCAGGTTTCTTCATCCCCGCGCAGCCCATCCATCCAGTTGCGGTTGTAAAGCAGGTAACGCTGGCCATCCATGACGGTGGCTGCCGCATTGCCAACACGAGGGGTTTCCAGAATCTGGAAGTTGGGTGTCAGACCGGAAAGCTGAATGATGTTTTCGACGATGGCAAAGATCGCATCCGGGGTAAACCCGTTTTGCGCCGGGTAGGCATCCAGCTCCTGCATGCCCACGTCCTGACAGCGCTCCATGCTGCACACCACATCCGCCTGAGCCAAAGGCACCAGACCCAGACAGACCAACAGCCCCGCGGCTGCCTGTGAAACTTTCATAGTGATCCCCAACATCGTTCCCGCTCGCAATATAACCAGCCTTCCGGCTATTCGCTAGCAATCTGCAGCCATTCGTAATCCATCTGCCGTGCGGTTTTTTCGGCCAATTCGCGGCTGTGCAGTTTCTCTACCAGATGCAGGCTCATATCGATACCCGCAGAGATCCCCGCGGAAGTAATGCGGTTGCCGTCTTCCACCCAGCGCACGGTTTCGTGCACCTGCAAACTGGGAAAACGACGATGCAGGTCAGGCAGGTCTTCCCAGTGGGTGGTGACTTTTTCATGGCTGAGCAAGCCCGCCTCGGCCAGCAGGAAGGCGCCAGTGCACACCGAGGTCACCCACATGGCCGACTCTCCGGCCTTGCGGATAGCCGCCAACAATTTGCGGTTGTTCATGGCCCAGGTATGTACCCCTCCGCTGACCAGCAACACATCCAGGGGAGGGTGATTATCGAGGGTGAAATGGCTTTGCACTGAAAAGCCGCCCCGGGCGTTCACGGTCTGCCGCTCACTGATCAGGCACACCGACCAGGGCTTGTTCTCGCTGAGTCGTGCCGCGGTGGAAAACACTTCGAAGGGACCGGCGAAATCCAGCACTTCCGCTTCGTCATAAATCACGATGCCGATGGTTCGCATGCATACTCCATCAAGGTGTTGTGGGGTTATTTCGGTGGCAGCGTCATGACAAACGCCAGACACCGGGACAACCATTGCTGGAGCGCATCGTCCTCGGCCACTGCCGCTGCATCTACCATGATCATGCCTTTCAAGGGCCTGCCGGTAAAATCCATTTCTGCCGCACCCGGCTCCTTCAGCAGTGACGGATAAGCATCGGCGCCTACCCGAGCCAGCAGATCATCACCGAGTATGCCGCAGCACATGTTGCCGGCGATCATGAAGCACAAACCGCCAAACATGCGTTTCTCATCCGGCAACCCGCCAGACACCCGGTAGAGTCCCTCCCGAACCCGTTGCGCTAATTCGGCATCAAACGCCATGCTCGCCGCCTCCCGCCATCAGCCTTTGGCCCGCCCGTCCAGCCTCAACGCGCCCGCTATCAAGCGAACACAACGCGCAGGGCGTTGATAGTCAGGCCAATCAGTGCCAGCGAGGACAGGAAGAACAGCACAAAGCGCACTTCGATCTTGTTCACCAACGCCTGCAGCAGGGAGTGCACGATGCGAATGCCCACATACGCCCACGCCAGCGTCAGGTTAATGCCGTCACCCTGACCCAACAGTGCCAGCGCCAACACAATGGCGTAGAAGACCGTGGGCTGCTCCATCAGGTGGTTATAGTTATCCGCTTTCCAACGGACGTTGGCAGGCAGAGTACTCATCTGTTCGCCACTGGGGGCGTTGGGGTCCGGCTTCATGTTCGCCGCCTTCATGGCCGGCAAACGGGTGATGTACATCCATAGCCACATGACCATGGACCAGGCCACCAGGACGACCAGAGGGGTAAGGATCGGAGTGGACAGTGTAGTAATCGGCACGCGGACTCTCCTTGGTTGGGGTCCCTGTTTATACCATTGGGCTGAACGCAGACAGCCCGTAAATCAGGCCAATCTCTGGCTGGGGACCGGGCCCGTTAACCCGCTTCCGGCCAATGCCAGCGCGGCGTATCCAGAATGCCCTGACCCAGCACCCGGGTTTCCCCCAGCTCCTTGGTGAGCTCGGTATGCTGACAATGGGGATGTGCCTTGAGGGCTTCCACCAGTTCGTTGGCGTGGCTGACCACCCACAGCTGACTGTGCTCGCAGGCCTTTTCGATGAGCCGCGCCAGGGCGGGCAACAGATCCGGATGGAGGCTGTTTTCCGGTTCGTTCAATACCATCATGGTCGGCGGGCGCGGCGTCAGCAAGGCAGCGATCAGCAGCAGGTAACGCAGGGTGCCATCGGAGAGTTCTGCCGCAGTGAGCGGACGCAGCAAACCATGCTGGTGGAATTCCAGCTTGAGACGCCCGTCAGGGAGCGGGGCGATTTCCAGCCGTGCCCCCGGGAAGGCGTCCTCGATGGCCACGTCGAGCGCGTGGCTGTCACCGATTTCACGAATGGTTTGCAACGCCGCGGCCAGATCATGGCCGTCATGATTCAGCACCGGGGTGCGGGTGCCGATCTGCACCTGCCGGGCCGGCGCATCGCGATCGGTGCGGAAATGATCATAGAACCGCCAGCCACGAATGCGCTCACGCAGCGTCAGCACTTCCGGGGCACTGTTGGCATCCGCTACCTGGCTGAACAGGCTGTCGAAATTGTTCAGATGGGCGGCAATCAGTTTCCAGCCGCTATCGCTACGTACCTTGACCATGGGCCCGCGGCGATCCACCAGCACCGACGCCGGGCGAAACTCCCCGCCCGCCCAGATGATCTCGCGTTTGATCTCCGGATCCAGATTGAAGGCCGTGGTGCTATCCGGCTTGGGCAGGCCCAGTTCGATCAGGTAGCCAAAGTCTTCACCCGTGAATCCCAGGCGTAATCGGCGACTGTTCTGGCGGGGGCCGCCCTGAACAGGCACCAGCCCCCGGCGCATGGCGGTGGTCAGGGTCTCCGGTCCGGCCCAGAAGGTGGATTCCAGTCCGCCTTCACTGGCCAGCGCGGCAATCACATCGTCGCGGGCGGTGGCCGCCAGCAAACGCAGCGACCTATAAAGGTTGGATTTACCGCTGCCGTTGGCGCCGGTGATCACATTCAACGGCCCCAGCGGCAAGGCCAGGTCCAGCGCCGACCGGTAGTTGCTGATGGCCATAGTATCGAGCATGTACAGTCCCTTGTTTTTTAGTTATGAGAGGCGAGTTTCGAGTTGCGAAAACCGGCAATCGGAGCGCCCGGGTTTTTGCCTTTCAAAACTCGCTTCTCGCAACTCGAAACTTTCGTTTCTGTTCGCCAGGCCAGCAACACCGCCAGCACCAAACCCCTGAGTAATACGACATCCGCCTCGACGTTCAAGGCGCCGGCGGCGAACGGTGTTTCTTGCGGACGGGTGACCGGATCCAGCTTAGCGGCCGGGCGTTATGCCGACAGGTACTGCTGCACAAAAAAGCGCCATTGCAGGGCTTCCACGTCCAGCCAGTCCCGGGCCGCCGCGGTTTGTTCCAGCAGCAGAAAACTGCCAAGCAGGCCACTACTGACCAGCACGGTGGTCCAGAAGATGCCAGTGAAGGGTTGCTTGCGGGTCTTGTGGCGGAACAGGGGGCGGGCGATCAGGGCACCGGGCCAGCCGCCAGCCACTGCCAGCAGGTGCAGGGTCTTTTCCGGAGTACGCTGCGCCTGACGGGCGGCGGCGCGCTTGTCGAAACCATAGCACAGCAGGGTAATCAGGCTCAGTAGCCCGACCGCGCCGAGCAGGAAAGGGAAAAAGGTGTAGTCACGGCTCAACCAGTACAGTGCCACCAGGTAGACCAGGGCAATGCCACAGGCCAGCGGCAATTCTTTTTTTCGCATCGCGTACGCCGCTTATCCCAGCCAGGCCCAGAGTGCCGCCAGCAGAGCCACCGGCGCCGTTTCCGCCCGCAGCACCCTCTCACCCAGCGCGAAAGAGGTGAAACCCGCCCCCCGGGCCGCATCCAGTTCCTCATCGGAAAAGCCCCCTTCCGGTCCGCTCAGCAACACCAGCGGCTGGTCCCGCAGCAGGGTGCCAGGGTCAAATGGCTGTTCGCCTGGATGCGCAATCAGTTTCTGCCCGGGTAGCTCACTGTCCAGCCAGCTTTTCAGGCTCTCAACCCCTGCTACGACGGGCGGGATATTCAGCCCGCATTGTTCACAGGCACTGATGGCAATGGCCTGCCACTGGGCCAGCTTCTTGTCGGCTCGCTCCCCTTTCAGGCGCACTTCACAGCGCTCGGTATCCAGCACCACGATACGCGCCGCGCCCATTTCAGTGGCTTTCTGGATCGCGTAGTCCATGCGGTCGCCCTTGATCATCGGCAGCGCCACCGTCACCGCCAGCGGCGGGGTGCGGTTGTCCGCGTTGAACGATAAAAGCTGCACCGTTACCGCTTTCTTGCTGATGCTTTGGATGCGCGCCTGCCACTCCCCACCCCGACCGTTGAACACCTCGATGGCATCGCCCTCGGCCATGCGCAGCACCTTGCCAATGTGATGGCTGGCGGCGGTGCCCAACTCAACCACCTGGCCGGCGGCAAAATCCTGATCATCAAAAAAGCGACGTGACATGAAAGCTCCAGGGTTCGGGGATGTCGCGGCAAAGGCAAAAGGCTACCATAGGCGCGCTGACGCCTTCCGAGAATCTTGCAATGAGAGCCGCCCATGGGTGAGATCATCCATTCTTCATTTCGCCCACCGTTGTTACTACGCAACCCGCACCTGCAAACCCTGTGGGGGCCACTGGGCCGCAAGCTGCCAGAAGTAGAGCGCCAGCAGGAACGGCTGCAGCTGCCGGACGGTGATTATCTGCTGCTGGACTGGGCTGGCCCGGCAGCGCGGCCCGGCCAGCTGACGGTGATTCTGCTGCACGGCCTGTCTGGCTGCAGCGACTCTCATTACATTCGTGGTTTTCAAAAAACCTTTGCCGATGCCGGTATTCGTTCCGTGGCCATCAACAGCCGTGGCGCCAAGCAGCCCAACGATACCGCCCTGTGTTACCACGCGGGGGAAACCGACGATGTGGACGCCGTCATTGAGCATGTCTTTCAGCAGGATCCCAGCGGCCACCGCCTGGCCATTGGTGTCTCGTTGGGCGGCAGTCGTTTGCTCAACTGGCTGGTCCACCGCAACAGCGGGCGGCTGTCCGGTGTGGCCACGGTGTGCTCCCCCCTGCGGCTGGATATCTGTGCCAACCGGCTGGACAAGGGGATGTCACGCATCTACCGCAAGCACCTGATTACCGAGCTGCTGGCCAGCTTTGATCGCAAGAAACCCCACCTGGATAAGGTCAATCCACCCGAAGCCAAACGGCTTTATCGGCTGAACATGAGTGGCATCCGATCGTTCTGGCGCTACGACGACCAGATCATCGCGCCCCTCTACGGTTTCCGCGGAGCCAGCCATTACTACGCAGAATGTTCCGCCGGACCACGGCTGTTGCAGATTCGCACTCCGACCCTGGTGCTGCAGAACCTGGATGACCCCTTTATGACGCCGGCCACGCTACCGAGAAAAGCTGAACTGGGGCCAGCGGTGACGGTGGAAGTCAGCCAGCATGGTGGCCATGTGGGGTTTGTCGGCGGGGCAGCCAATCGTTACTGGCTGGAGCAGCGACTGCTGGCGTTCGTGCAGGGCTACGGGTTTCGGTAGGGGCAACAGGGCCAGCACCCTCCCTTGTAGGAGCTTGCCTGCAAGCGATCCGAGCCTTGGCGAGGTATGGATTCCAGAAGCGAGTGACGAGTAACGAGTTTCGAAAATCCAAAAACCGGTGGCCAGATTTGGGGTTGAGGTTTGCCTTTCGAAACTCGCTTCTCGTAACTCGAAACTCATTACCTCGCCGAGGCTCGGATCGCTTGCAGGCAAGCTCCTACGGGAGCTCCGATTCAGCCTGCCTTTTCTTCCGCCGCTTCCTCCGGCAACCCCAGCAACAACGATGTGGTCACTTCGGCCCCGCGATAACGGGCACGCATTTCTTCCAGGTGTTCGCGGGCTTCGCCGGTGAGGAAGGGCTCTTCCAGGCAGATCATCTGGTAGATGCCATGGCGCATGAGACGCTCATCCAGCGCTTCATCACCGGCCGCGTCCGGGCGCAAGCCATGTACCAGGGACGCCCAGGAGGACATGATGATCCAGGTATTCACCATCAACCCCTGAAGCTGTTCGTCGTCCACCTTGATGATGCCGCTGTCGCGCAAGGCACCAAAGATCAACGCCCCGCGTTCGGTCACCGCCTGAACAAAATTCCGGTAGCTCTGCGCCAGTTCCGGATCCGCATGCAGCAGGTGCGACAGGTCGCGATGGAAAAAACGAAATTGCCACATGGAGGCCAGCAGGCTTTCAAAGTAGTACACCTTCACCCGCCAGTTCATGGCTTCCTGGGGTGCTTCCAGGGACCCCAGCAACTGGGCCTGATAACGATCGAACAGGGCCGACACAATCATGCCCTTGTTGCGATAGTGGTAATACAGATTACCGGGGCTGATTCCCAACGCCTCGGCAATGTGATTGGTGGTCACATTGCGTTCGCCCTGCCGGTTGAACAGGGCCAGGCTGGTATCGAGTATTCTCTGTTTTGTGCTGGTCATTTCGGGCCAACTGTTGTGATTTTGATACGTTGAGTTGACTCCTAGAGTAATTACTCTAAAAATCCTCATCAAGGCTAAATTACAAGCGGGCTGTTCTCGGCCCGGCCGCCTATCTTACATAACAAACATACTCGGGAGGCGAAGACCATGGTCGCCGAAGTGAAAGAGCTACATCAGAGCAACACCGACATCGAGCGCATGAAGCGCGTATTTGCTGCCCAGAAGGCTGCGTTCCGCCAGCACCCCTATCCGACAGCCGAACAGCGTATCGAGCTGATCAACCGGATTCGCCCGCTGCTGGCCAACCACGCCGACGACTGGGTCCAGGCGATCAACGAGGACTTTACCAACCGTGCAGCCGATGAAACCCGGCTGGCAGAAATCCTCATCACCCTTGAAGGCCTCAAGTACACCACCCGCAAACTGCGCAAGTGGATGAAGCCCAGCAAGCGTAGCGTCAGTGCACTGAGCTGGCCCGGCAAGACCTGGGTGGAATACCAGCCGCTGGGCGTCGTCGGGGTGATCGTGCCCTGGAACTACCCGATTCAGCTGGCCGTGGTGCCCATCATTACCGCCCTGGCCGCCGGTAACCGGGTGATGGTGAAGATGAGCGAAGCGACCCCGAAAGCGGGCGCACTGCTGGAAAAACTGATCGGCGAATCTTTCCCGGAAGACCAGGTCGCCATCTTCAACGGCGAGGTGGAAGTGGGCCAGGCCTTCTCCCAGCTGCCGTTTGATCATCTGATGTTCACCGGCTCCACTGCGGTAGGCCGCCATATCATGCGCGCTGCTGCCGAGAACCTGACTCCGGTCACCCTGGAGCTGGGCGGCAAGAGCCCCTGCATCATTGGGCAGGACTTCCCCATGAAGGACGCCTGCGAGCGGATAGCCTTCGGCAAGTGCCTGAACTCCGGCCAGACCTGTGTGGCCCCGGACTATATTCTCTGCCCGGAAAATCGCGTGCAGGAATTCGTGGACGCCTGGAAAGCCCAGGTGACCCAGTCTTACCCGACCATGCTCGACAACCCGGACTTCACGTCCATCGTTAACGGTCGTCAGCAGCAGCGCCTGCTCGGCTACCTGAAGGATGCCCGCGAGAAGGGTGCCGAGGTCATTGAAATCAACCCGGCCAACGAAGACTTCAGCAACAGCCAGAAGATTCCGCATACCCTGGTGCTGAACGTGACCGAGGAGATGCAGATCGCCAAGGACGAAATCTTTGGCCCGCTGATGATCGTGGTGCCCTACAAGACCCTGGACGATGCCATCAACTACGTGAATGACCGCCCCCGTCCGCTGGCCCTGTATTACTTCGACTGGAACAGCGCCAACGGCGACTATGTGCTGAAGAACACCCACTCCGGCGGTGTGTGTATCAACGACACCATCTCCCATGTGGGCGTGGATGACATCCCCTTCGGCGGTGTTGGCGATTCCGGCATGGGCGCCTACCACGGCCCGGAAGGTTTCAAGACCTTCTCCAAGGCCAAGGGCATTTACAAGAAAGGCAAATTCAACGCCACCCGCTTCATCCTGCCGCCCTATGGTCGCGGCATGCACAAGCTGATTCAAAAACACATGATCAAGTAAGCACCACCCGGCCTCACCACAGCCCGTTTACAAAGACGGGCTTGTGGTCGGCCTTTACCTGCTCAATGCTTGCAGCAGGCTAGTCAGAACAAGAATAGGAACCTTTATGGACCAGGGAATTAACCGCCGCGGCTTTCTCAAGCTGGGCACGGCCGGTGCTGCCTTGTTGGCAACCGGTTCCGGTGTCGCACTGCTTTCCGGATGTTCCAGCAATGATGGCCCCGCCCAGGGTTATCGTCATTTCCGCCAACAGGACGTGGATCTGTTGACCCCATTGGTGGGAGCGGTGCTTGGCCCCGCCTTGGCTGCTGCTGGCGCCACCGCTGCCGACGGCATGAAAGCCTATGACGACCTGCTCGAAGGGGCCATGCCCGGCACCCGCGATACCCTCTTTCAATTACTTGATCTGATGCAGCTGGGTGCCGCCCGCTGGTTCCTCACCGGTACCTGGGCACACTTTGCAGAGCAAAGCGAAGAGCAACTGCTGCAAACCCTGGATGCCTGGGCGGCCAAGAGCAACAGCATTGCCCGCATGGCGATCAAGGGGCTCACCCAACCCATGTTCATGGCCTGGTATGTCAAACCGGCCGCCGCCAGTACCACAGGCTACCCTGGCCCACCGGCCAAAGTGCTCGCCTGATCCGCTGACGCGCCCGCACACAAGAACAAGGAATCGACATGCAGGACCTGACAACACTCCAGATCAAGGTACAAGACCCGTGGAAAAACCCGGCCGAAAACGGCTGGAACGTGATCGACGGGCGCACCATTACCGACAACCGCACCCTGGAAGCTGACGTCATTATCGTTGGCAGTGGTGCTGGCGGCGGTGTCAGCGCCGAAATTCTCAGCCAGCGCGGCCTCAAGGTCATCGTGCTGGAAGCAGCCAAGCTGAAAACCTCCGACCAGTTCGACATGGACGAAGGCGCGGCCTACCGCGACCTCTATCAGGAAGGAGCCATGCGTGCCACCAAGGACGCCGGCATGACCATTCTCCAGGGCCGTGCCGTTGGCGGCACCACCGTGGTGAACTGGACCAGCTCCTTCCGTACCCCCGATGAGACCCTGAACTTCTGGCGTGACCAGTTTGCGGTGGAAGGTCTCAGCCGTGAAGAATTGAACCCCTGGTTCGACATCATGGAAAAGCGCCTCGACATCGAGAAATGGCTGATGCCCCCCAATGCCAACAACGATGTGCTCAAACGCGGCTGTGACTCCCTGGGCTGGCACGCCGATGTCATCCCCCGTAACGTGAGTGGCTGCTGGAATATTGGTTATTGCGGCATGGGCTGCCCCACCAATGCCAAGAAATCCATGCTGGTCACCACACTACCCGGTGCCCTGAGCAGCGGCGCGACCCTGATCCACAGTGCCCAGGCCGACACCCTGATCATTGAGGGCGATACCGTCACTGGCGTCAACGTGCGTCCGCTCAAGGATGACAAGACCCCCACCGGCGCCAAACTGACGCTCAAAGCCCGCGTGGTGGTCACCTCGGGCGGCAGCATGCAGAGCCCGGCCCTGCTGATGCGTTCCGGCGCCCCGGATCCCCACGGCCTGGTCGGTACCCGCACCTTCCTGCACCCCACCAACTTCGCCTACGGCATCTATGACAAGGAAATCGCCCCCTACTACGGCGCGCCTCAGTCCATGTACTCCGACGAATTCGTGTTCAAGCGCGGCGTGGATGGCCCTGCTGGCTTCAAGCTGGAAATGATGCCCATGCACCCCGGCCTGAACACCGCCCTGGTGGGTGGCTACGGGCAAAGCGCGTTTGATGACGCCAGACTGCTACCGAACCTGGCCGCCTCCATTGCCCTGCTGCGCGATGGCTTCCACGAAGACAGCGTGGGTGGCACGGTGGAACTGCGCGACAACGGCGAGCCGCTGCTGGATTACCCGGTCAACGAGTACCTGCTCGAAGGCACCAAGCAGGCTCACCTGAGCATGCTGGAAATGCAGTTTGCTGCTGGCGCAAAGAGAGTGCGCCCTGGCCATGCCCATGCGCCCTATTACAAGAACTGGAAAGAAGCCCGGGTCGGCATCGAGAACCTGGAGTACGCACCGACCATCACCGGTCTCGGCAGTGCCCATGTGATGGGTGGCCTGACCATGGGTCAGGACGACCAGCGCTGCACCGTCAACAGCGACGGCAGCTACAAGCACCTCAATGGTCTTTATGTCATCGATGGCTCTGTGTTCCCCACCAGCCTCGGGGTCAACCCGCAGCTGACCATCTACGGCATGAGCGCCCGCAATGCCACCGCCCTGGCGGATTCCCTCACCGCCTGATCGGCCCGGCTGTCTGCCTTCGGGCAGGCAGCCCTTACTCCCTCCCCTGAAACAGCACAACGCCGCTGGCTACCACCAGGCCTTGATGGCCGCCCAGATCAGGCAGCCCATGGCCACGGGCGCAGTCAACAGCACCAGCCAATAGCACATGAAGAGGGTGTAAAGCAGGCCGCTGATATCCACGCCAAGCAACAGGCAAGGTTCTGCACTACCGGCATCCAGCCGGGTTCCTTTCAGCGCGGCAATACCGCTGCCCAACAGACTGAGCCCAAACGGCACCGCCACCAGCAACACGCCGGTGAGCGCCCATTGAACTGGCGACATGGCAAGCTCCTTCCCCCTGACAAAGGCAGGATAGTAGCAAAGGGGAAAACAACACATTGCGACTTAGTGCAAATTGCCCGCTGGGGGCGGGCTCTGTGTTCTTGAGGACAGATCTGCTGCAGCAACCTTTTCGAGGTTTTCTGGCGCTCAACAGCCCTCCACAGGCTCAATTTGCACCAGAAACTCGCCGGCCCAGAACACACCTTGCACGGTTAAGCCAGCGACACACAGTATCACCAGCAGGAACAGCACAGGCCGAACCCGTGCACGACGACCGTAAACGTAGCGGGTGGGCTTGAGCACTTTTTCGTTCGGCAGCGGGTGCTGGGCCAGCTGCCACACCCGCAGGCTATGCTTTCCTTCAATGGCCAGAGCGAGCAGAACAAAACTACCAGGCAGGCCCACGAAGATGCCGTAGATCACCAGCTCCATCGCACTGAACGGGCCCAGCTGACGGCAGGGGGCCGTCTCAACGAAGGTTTCAAACCAGGGAAAAAACACCAACTGGGTCACCAGCAACAACGGCAACGCCCAGGCCCCATGAAAGGCCAGCAGCTTGAGCCGCTCATGGCGGGAATACTGTGGTGCCCACTGATCCATCCGGTTCCCCCGAGAAATACTCAGCAAAAGTGTGACAGATTTTTCAGTATTTGTTTGATTGGCCCAGGGTTGTTTTCAGCATTTGGGATCAAGCATCACGCGCCTGGCGTTACTTTTCCCGACGCAGCACAAAGAAGAACGGCTTCTTCATCCCTTTCAAATCCATCACCCCCAGCACTGTGTCTTCATCCACTTTGCGAAACACATCGTTGATCGGCAAGTTGTCGTACACCATGGTGGCCGAAGGCTTGCCCCGGTAGGTGGTCATGCGAAGCCGGGCAGCAGACCGGTTTCCCGCCAACAGCGGAATCAATATCTGGAAGGCCGTGCCGACAGCAGCGGACTTCAGGAACGCCCATTTATCCAGCAGTCCCAGACCCGGCATGGCCAGCAGTGGCTTGACGCTGGCCAGCTCGCCGTTGCGCTTGCGAAACACCAGCGGATGCACATGCTCGGTGGTCTCGAAACGCTTTCCGTGCCAGTGGCAGCGCTCCAGCATGCCGTCCATGGGATGGCCGGTGTCAAACCCTTCACCTTTCCAGGCCCCCAGCATGAAATCGGTTTCCACCGGTTCAAGTGCATCGAAAATGGCCAGGGCATCATCACAGGTGACCTCCCCCTGCGCCTGCGCAGCGGCAAAACTGATTTCCTGCATACCCTGTGTTTCTTTGCTTGAAGCACCCATGCCGAGCTCCTTGAAGGCCAATGATCGAGGCCACAACATTAGTGGGGGTGACTGGCAACCACCAGCGCGAGATCGTGATTGTCTGGCAAGCGGATAGACCAAAAACACCAGAATTGACCGGATCGCTTGTATCAACGACCTAGCGGGTACAATTACCGCGCAACCGTTGCGCCTCAGCGCTCTCTTCCAGGCGCTTCTGCTCCGCGCCCAACATCCGGCTCACCTGTTTCAGTTCACGGATGCGCTGATCTACTGCTGTCTTCTTTTCTGCCATCAGCCTGGCTCCTTGCTCACAGTCAAGACTGTCACTGCGCAACGCATTCAGCAGATCGCGGATTTCCCGCAGGGAAAAACCCAGCTCTTTTAGCTGGCTGACCATGGTGACCCTTTCTACCGCTTTTTCCGGATAATCCCGGTAGTTGTTCTCCCCACGGATCACCTCCAGCAGCAGGCCTTCCTTTTCGTAATAACGCAGGGTGTGGCGGTTGACTCCGGTGCGCTGTTCCAGTTCAGCGATGCGCATGACTCTCCTCCAACAGGCATCAAAAGGGGCTTGACCTTTGAGTCTACTCTACACCTTAGCCTGTCTGTAAATCAGTACTTCCTCAAGAAAAGGAGAATCTCATGACCATTCTGATCACCGGTGCCAGTGGCTTTATTGGCAGCCATGTCTGTGCACAACTCACCCGTGAACAACTGCCTGTTCTGGCCATGCTCCGCCAACCTCAACAGCAACTGGCCGTGCTGCGCCAACAGGTCGATGCGCTGGGTGGGCAGGGTAGTCTTGTTCAGGCCCTGCAGGGCGACCTGGACCAGGCCGAACTGGGACTCAACGCCCCCCTGCCCGAACTACAGGCGATCATTCATCTGGGCGCCCGCTTTGCCTGGCAGCTGCCGATGAAGGAGGCCCGCCGTACCAACGTGGACGGCGCACTGGCGGTGGCCAGACTGGCACTCCGCCAGCAGGCACGACTGGTATTTATCAGTGGCTTCATGCTGGAAAATCATGAGCACCTGACCCGACTGGGCATTGATCTCGTGGACAGCAGCCAAACCCAATGGCAGCAAGTCTATCGCCGCGCCGGGGGCTATGAGGCCAGCAAGCTGGAGGCCGCCATTCGGGTACGTGAATTCGCCTGCGAACAGGGGCTGGACCTGGTCGAGGTCCAGCCTGCCACCGTGGCCGGTCACAGCCACAGCGGCCAACTGGATTCGCAACAGCCGCTCTATCAGTTGATTGACAACCTGGCCAACGGACGCATGGCCGCCATTCCCGGTACCCCGGATCACTGGCTGCCCCTCGTCGCTGTGGATCTGCTGGCCGCGCTCATTGCCCGCGCTGCCGTCGCGGAGGACGTGCCGTCCCGGTTACTCGCCCTGGATACCAACACGCCAAGCCTGCAAGGGCTGCTTGGCAAAGCCGCAGAAGGGCTGGGCCAACGCCCGCCGCGACGGTTCCTGCCCATGGCGGTGCTGGCCACACTTTTGCGGATACCCGGCTTGCCCCGATTACTGAATACCTGGCCGGAGGCCCTGCATTTCATCCAGACCACTCGCTTTGATACCAGCGTCACGGAGGATTTTCTGGCTGGTCAGGGGCTGGCCCATCCGGGCATACTCCCGGTCATTGCCGCCAGCACCCGCCACTATCGCCAGCAGCAACAAGGGCAGGGCACGCAACAGCCGGCATGACCTACGGTCACTCCCCGACCCCCCCAGCCCCTGCACGACAGCGGCTGCTTGGGGTATCCTTGCGGCCATGTGGTGCCCGGGATCGAGCCCGGGCACAGTGTTGACTGCAACAGAGGCAAGGCCCGTATGACCAACCGCGTAATTTATCCCGGCACCTTCGACCCCATCACCAATGGCCATCTGGACCTGGTGGAGCGGGCCGCCAAGATGTTCGATGAAGTGGTGGTGGGCATTGCTGCCAGCGAAAAGAAAGGCCCGCTGTTCACCCTGGAAGAACGAGTGGATCTCACCGAGCAGGTCCTCTCTCATCTGCCCAATGTGAAGGTGAAAGGTTTCTCCAAGCTACTGGCACACTTCTGCCAGGAAGAAGAAGGCAACATCCTGCTGCGCGGCCTGCGCGCCGTGTCCGACTTCGAATACGAATTCCAGCTGGCCAACATGAATCGTCAGCTGGCTCCGGATCTGGAAACCGTCTTCCTGACCCCGGCCGAACATCTGTCCTTCATCTCCAGCTCCCTGATCCGCGAAATCGCCCTGCTGGACGGAGATGTCAGCAACTTCGTGCCGCCGCTGGTGGCCGAGGCGCTGGAAGCAAAACGCAAGGCACGGCAGAAATAAAAGCAGCTACAAGCAGCAAGCTTCAAGCTAAAGCACGGATAAGGACAGGGTTTTATTTTACGCCGTGCCCGCGCTCCATTTTTCGCGGCGCGGACACCCCCTTTCCGTACAATCAGGTATTGAGCCGCGTTGTAGCTTGAAGCTTGTGGCTTGCAGCTCTTATAACAACAACGCCGGACACCGCTCGACACACACCGGCCTTCAAGGAGGAAACCCATGCGCACCCTGATCCCGTTACTACTGCTCTTCACCCTCACCGCCCAGGCCGCCGGGCCCGGTCAGAATGCGGTGGCCAGTGCTCACCCTCTGGCCACCCAGGCCGGTATGGAGATTCTGGATCAGGGCGGTAATGCCTTTGATGCGGCCATTGCCGTGGCGGCGGCACTGGCGGTGGTGGAACCGTATTCCGCCGGCATGGGCGGTGGCGGTTTCTGGTTGCTGCATCGCGAGCAGGATGGTTTCCAGACCTTCGTGGATGCCCGCGAAACGGCCCCTGGTGCCGCTAGCCCAACCATGTATCAGGACAAGGACGGCAAGGTGATGCGCGACTGGGCCGTGAATGGCCCCAGTGCAGCCGGTATTCCCGGCCAAGCCGCCGCCTTTGTTCATGTCGCAGAGAAATACGGTAAGTTGCCACTTACTACCACCCTGAGCCCAGCAATTAAGCTGGCTAAGAACGGCTTCCCGGTGGACGAAAAATACCGCAAGCTGGCCAGCTACCGGGAAGAAGTGCTCAATCGCTTCCCGGAGTCTGCGGGCATCTTTCTACATAATGGCAAAGTGCCACCAAGTAACCATGTGATCCGCCAGCCCGACCTGGCCCGGGTGCTCACCGCCATCGCCGAGCACGGCAACGACGGTTTCTACCAGGGCGACGTGGCCCAAAAGTTGGTGGATGGCGTCCAGCAGACCGGCGGCCTTTGGACCCTCAAAGACCTGGCCGACTACAAGGTGGTGGAACGCACCCCCGTTGTCAGCCAGTTCCGCGGAGCCCGGGTGGTTTCTGCGCCACCACCGTCCTCCGGCGGTATCGTCATGGCCAATGCCCTGAATATTCTCAGCCAGTTCAATAACGGCCACACCGGCGACATGACCCCGCACATCACCATTGAAGCCATGCGCCGTGCCTACCAGGATCGCGCCCGCTATCTGGGTGACCCGGACTTTGTGGATATGCCTGTGGATAAGCTGTTGAGCATGGACTACGCCGAGCAGCGCGCCGCCAGCATTACTCTGGACAAGGCAACCCCCAGTGCCAGTCTTGGCAAGCCGGTGAGCGTGGAAGAGGGCTTCCATACCACCCACTTGTCCGTCCTCGACATGGAGGGCAACCGGGTGGCCGCCACGCTCAGTATCAACCTGCCCTTCGGCAGCGGCTTCGTGCCGCCGGGCACCGGCGTACTGCTCAACAACGAAATGGACGATTTCTCTGCCAAACCGGGCAGCCCCAATGCCTATGGCCTGGTGGGCAGTGAGGCCAACGCCATTGCTCCGGGCAAGCGACCGCTGTCTTCCATGACACCCACCTTCGTGGAATTTGACGACCGGGTAGCGATTCTCGGTACACCCGGCGGTAGCCGTATTATTTCCATGGTGATGCTGGGATTGCTGGAGGCCGCGGACAACAAGCCGGTGGAAGACTGGGTCAGCCGCGTGCGTTACCACCACCAGTACCTGCCCGATGAAGTCCAGGCAGAACCGGAGTTTGTCGGCAGCGAAGCTGCCAAACAGCTGATGCTGCTGGGCCACAAGGTGGTCTCCACTGGCCGTGACTACGGCAACATGCAGGCCATCCTGTGGCGCCGCGACATCAATGCCGTTAGCGCCGCCAGCGATCCCCGCGGCATTGGTAGCGCAGAAGTAAGGGCGGCAGGGGATGGGCAGGCATCCAACCCCGAAATGGAAAGACTGTTGCAAACACTGCCATGATCACTGGGCATTCCCGGGCACGACAATGACGAAACCCTGGCTCCTGATCATTTCTGGCCTGTTGCTATCGGCATGCAGCAACCAGGCGGTTTACGACAACCTGCAACACAACCAGTTGCAGGAATGCGACCGCGCGCCTCTGTCTGAGTATGAGGCCTGTAGAGAGCGGGCCGGCATGTCATATGAAGCGTACCAACGCCAACGCCAGCAAGTGCTGGAAGATGAGGCACCGCGCGACTGAGCACGGAGCTACCCGGGTCGCAACGTCATGCGCAGGGAAGCACCAAAACGAAGGATGGACAACCCCGTCATGTATTGCCCCGATATCTTCAGGGATAACGATCCCGACTCACTGCGAGCGCGCATCAAGGGGCACCCCCTTGGCACTTTAGTGATACAACATGGCGATGGGCTGGAGGCGAACCACATCCCCTTCGTGCTCGCCAGTGATGAACAGGGCGAGCAACTCCATGCCCACGTTCCCCGCGCCAACCCGCTCAGCCAGCTCACCGGCAGCCACCCCGCGTTGGTCATCTTCCACGGCACGCAGGGTTACATCACCCCATCCTGGTATGCCACCAAGGCCGAGCATGGCCAGGTGGTGCCGACCTGGAACTACGCCGTGACGCATGTGCATGGCGTATTGCGGGTGAGAGATGATGCGCAGTGGGTACTGCGCCAGATTCGCCAGCTCACCAGGCAGCAGGAACAGGGCAGGGACCTGCCCTGGGCGGTGGACGATGCCCCTTCGGATTACATCGACAGGTTAGCCGGCGCGCTGGTGGGCCTGGAGATTCGTATCCATCGCATGGAGGGGAAAAACAAGGCCAGCCAGAATCAACCCTCTGCCAATCGGTCTTCTCTCCTGAGCGCCCTGAAAGACGAACCGCTTTCAGACGCCTTTTCCCGGCACATGGCAAACACCCTGAGCGTCAAGGAAGGGAGTAGCTGATCCCCTTGGGCTATTAACCGGGAGGCTGGGTGGCGAGGAAGCTCTCGCGCGCTTCCCAATGGCTGAACCAGGCGGTCAGCAACGGGCGTCCCGCTCGCCACTGCATGTCGTCATGGCGAAAATCCAGATAACCCAGTGCACAGGCAAGAGCGATACTGCCAAGGTGAAGGTCAGTCGGCATCAGTTCAACATCACCGCTCTCCAGATAATCCAGTGTCCGGGTAACGGCCGCTTGCCGCCGCTCCTGCCAGAATCCCGACTGTAGTGCCGGCGGACGCCCGCGCTCCATCACCATCAGAAACGCCGACTCCATGATCCCATCCGCCAGGGCCTGCAACTGCTGAATAGCGAGACAGGCCGACGGCCCTTCCCCCAACAGCGTGGCCTTGCCTCGGGACACCGCCAGATTATCCAGCCAGGCACAGATCACGGAGCTATCCACCACCAGCTGTCCGTTGTCCGTGCGCAACGCCGGCACCCGTCCCAATGGGTTGATGGCCGCCAGCTCATCCGCATTCTCGATGGGGTGCAGCTTTCTTAACGTGATGTCATCAGCCAGCCCCTGCTCCTGGGCCAGTATTTGCACCTTGCGGGCAAACGGTGAGGTGGGTGATACGATCAATTCCATGATGCGGGTGACTCCTGGTCCTTGTCTGAAAGGGCAGTGTAGCGGATTACCGTGACGGGTTTTACTTTGCTGTCGCCGCCTCCCCAGACTATCCTCTGGCTCAAATTAACCTTGTCGCCCGCGCCGCATTAGGCAGAATCAACATCCTGTTTACCGCCGTGCCAGCGCGGCTTTCCCGATCAAGCGGGCCGCCCCAGGAGTGACCATGCAACGTATTGAAATCATCCAGTCCTTTCCGTTTTCCGTGGACAAGTTGTTCGACTTTCTCAGTGACCATCACAACCTGGAGCTGATCTTTGCCCCGGCCAAGATCAAGCGCATCAAGGATGGCCAGGACAGCGTCAACGGCGTGGGCTCCACTCGCTGGATGAAGCTGCCGCTGGCCCCGGCCTTCCACGAGACGGTGACCGAAGTAGAGCCCAACAAGCTGATTCGCTATGCGATCAGCAAAGGTAGCCCGCTGAAGAATCATCAGGGCGTGATGCATTTTTCCGAAACCGGCAATGGCGGCAGCATGCTGCACTACACCATTGAGTTCGAAGGCAAATTGCCGCTGATTGGCCCGGTAGTCAAAGCCGTGCTGGATCAAGGCATTCGTCGTGGCTTGAAGAAGCTCAAGCTGTAAGCCCCAACGTGCCTTCCCTGTAGGAGCGAGCCTGCTCGCGATCCGAGCCCAAGCGAGGTAAGGATTCCAGAGCATACGAAAACTGCCTCCCGGCAGGAACCGAAGTGCAACGGAGGTAACAGCGCAGGCTGGCCCGAAGGGTGAGGGTAGCGAATAAAGCCAACTTGTTGGCCGAAGGGCTTTCAGGTTGCTGTCGCCTCGGCAGAATGGTCAAGGCCTCATTCGGCCAACAAGTTGGCTCTCCTACAAAACCGCTGGCTTCTCTACGGGGTTGGGCGTGTTGTGTGCAGCATGATGCAGCCGCAGAGCGGCCAAAAAAACGCCGGGCCTCTTGCTTGCACAAGACCCGGCGTCAAAGGTTGCACACAACCTGAAAGGGCAGAATCAGAATTTATAGTCGAAGCGGATGCTGGCGTTTCGCGGTGCACCGTAGAAAGCCTGCCCCACATACAATGAGTTCAGGTATTTCTCGTCGCTCACGTTGTTCACGTTCAGCGTGGTGGAGAATTGTCTGGTCCAGTCATAGCCGGCCATCAGATCAACCAGGGTGTAGGCTTCCTGGGTGCGTTTTGCCGGTGCCGTGCCGCGATAGATACTGTCCTGCCAGCTTACCCGCGCACCGACCTTCAATTTCTCCAGTCCACTCGGACGATAGCTGGTGGTCAGGCGAATGATTTCACGTGGCGTGTAGGTGCGCTGCTCGATACCTTCATCATTCTTTTCAATATCCAGGAAGGTATAGCCACCACTCAACTGCCAGCCAGGCAACAGTTCGCCACTGATTTCCGCTTCATAACCGCTGCTTTCGTAATCCTGACCATTGAAGAATGTATCCGGAGAAGCATTAACCGCTTCAGCAAGATCCTTTTGGTCAGTCCAGAAAGCAGTAAGCTGGGTATATACACGACCTTCCTGCCACTCGGATTTCAAGCCCGCCTCGTAGGTCTCACCCGTTACCGGATCCACCCGTTGCCCTTCACTATTCTCTTCGGTCTGTGGATTGAAAATTTCGGTATAGCTGGCGTAAACGGAGTGCACCTCGTTGAGGTCGAAAACGATGCCCGCATAAGGAACCAACTCACTAGCACTGGCATCCTTGCTGGAGCCATACCCCTCGCCCTTACTGAGGACATCGACATAACGACCGCCCGCGATCACCGTTAGCGGATCCGCCAGGCTCAACCGTGTAGCAAGATAACCACTGCGGTATCGGTCATCCCATTTGCTGCCTCTTGGTGTGCCCTCATAGGCGGTTGGGCGTGGAAAACTGCCATCGAATGGCGACTGGTCAGGAGCGAACTGTACGAAATTTCCAGCAATATATTGCGAATTCTCAACATTCCGACCCTTGGCGTAATTCACACCCACAATCATCTCATGAACCCGGCCACCCACTTCGAAGGGGCCGCGGGCATAAAGATCATAGACTCGCTCCGTTGTCTCGTTATCGTAAAGACTTGGATAAGCAAAGAGCCCCGCATCATTGCGGTCAGGCGCGCCAAAAACATAAAGCAGTTCGGAGTCTCCCTTCAGCTTTCGGTAAGTGAAAACCCCTTTCGCTTCCCAGCCATTCTCAAAACGTTGCTGCAGTTCGGCAAAAGCCATGGTGGTGTCGTTATCCCAGTAGGACCAATCTGCGGACGTACTGGTTTCCACATCATAGTCGGTAGGGGCACCGTCTTTATAGAACAGCGGTAATGATCCCCAGAGCGGGCTGTCGGCGTTTTCATTTTGCTGCGAATACCCAATCGTCAGCAGGGTATTCTCGGTAATGTCAGCTTCCACTACACCGTAGAAGAGCCCACTCTCTTTCTCATAGCGATCGAGATACGACTCCTTGTCGTCGTAGGCTGCTACAACGCGCCCCCGCACTGAACCACTCTTGTTAATCGCACCGGACAGATCCCCTTCAACACGGGCCGCATTCCACGAACCGTAGGTCAATGCCAGGCTGCCACTGGTGTCAGCAGTCGGACGCTTGCGGACATAGTTGACGGTAGCCGAGGGGTTGCCCAGACCGGTCATCAGCCCATTGGATCCGCGAATCACTTCCACACGCTCAAACTGAGCTGTGTCCATATCGCCACTTACCGTTTCATAGGGCAATGGCTGACCCAGGCCATCAAACTGGAAATTGGTGATCTCGAAGCCACGCGCGTTGTAGTAAATACGATCTGTTTCTACGCGATCCACCGCCACGCCCGGGGTAGACGCCAGCACATCGCTGACCCCGTTCATCTGGAAATCATCCATCTGGGTTTCGGTAATCACGGAAACGGATTGCGGGGTTTCCCGACGACTCAGCGACAGCCCCGTCGGGGCGCTGACGGACGTCTTGGGAGTGTAGCTTTCACTGTTGTCGGCAAGGCGACCCTGGGTTTTACCGCCGACCTCGACAGTCTCCAGGACAATGCTGTCGTTATTGGCGTCAGGCTCTTCAGCCAGCGCAAGATGAGGCTGGAGCAGGAGCGAGGCGCTCACGGCTCCGGCAAACAGACGGAATTTCATAACTAAGCCCAGTTCGGTTAGACACACACCGGCTCCACCTCTCCCCAAGGCACTCTAACGAGCCGGTCACTGGGCTTGCATACTACATATAATGATAATGGTTCTCAATACGATTATTATTCTGTTATTCGTCTCCCTGTAGCAAAGAGCTGAGCTCCGCCCGCCCGCGGGCATTGGCCTCCAACAATTTGTCATGGTCATCGCGATGCTCCACCTGTGACTCAAGCATGCGCTCATCCAGCTCCTTGAAGCTGCGTACCAGTTCGATGGCCGTGGATTCCGGCACTCCCAGCTCGGTCAGGGTCAGGCGCGCGGTCAGCAGAGCGGACTCGAAGGTTTCCCGGATAACTGTCACGCCGAGGGCACGTAATTTGAACGCGTGGAAACGGTCCCGTGCACGGGCAATGATGGCGACCTGGGGAAAATGATCGCGCACCAGCTCCACCGTTTTCAGCGCAGCCTCGGCATCATCCACCGCCACCACCAGCACCCGGGCATGTTCCAGCCCCGCCGTACGCAGCAGGTCCAGCCGTGTCACATCACCAAAGTACACCTCGTTGCCAAAACGCCGCAGCATGTCGATTTCATCCGGATCTGAATCTAGCGCAGTGAACGGGATCTGCCGTCCTACCAGGATACGAGCGGTGATCTGGCCAAAGCGCCCCAGGCCCGCAATCACGACCCGGGGATGGTGGCTGGGCATGGTTTCTTCTTCCAGGTCACGACGTGCTGGCTGCTGCGCTTCAGGCCAGAGCGCCACCACGGCTTTCAGCAACAGCGGGGTGCAGGCCATGGACAAGGCAACAACCAGATTCAATTGCCCAGCCAGGGTTGTCTCCATGAGATTCAGCGTAACGGCCTGGGTCAGCAGCACAAAAGCAAACTCCCCACCCTGACTCAGCAACATTCCGAACATCAGTGTGCCACGCCAGTCCGCCTTTCGAATCCGGCTGATCACCATCAATACCGCCGCCTTCACCGCCAGCAACACCAGCAGATAGACACCGATCTCACCGGGGTAATCACGTAACAGCCGCAGGTCCATGGTCATGCCGATGGCCAGGAAAAACAGCCCTAACAGCAGCCCCTTAAAGGGCTGAATATCCGTTTCCAGTTGCTCGCGGTAAGGCGAGTTGGCCAGCAACACGCCAGCCACAAAGGCACCCAGCCCCATGGACAGACCCAGATGCTCCATTAATGCTGCCGACCCCAGCACCAGCATCAGGGCACTGGCGCTCATCAGCTCACGATTGCGCAGCTTGGCCAGCCATCCCAGCCAGGGGTTGAGCAGATAACGACCCGCCAGCACCATGCCCACCAGCGCCACCACACCGGCCAGTAACTGTGGGCCATCCTCTGTACCGCCGGTGCCCGCCAGCACCGGCAACAACAACAGGATGGGAATCACCGCCAAGTCCTGAAACAACAGGATGGAAAACGCCGAGCGACCATGGGGGGTGCCCAGCTGATTGGTTTCCACCAGCATCTGGATCACAAACGCCGTGGAGGAGAGCGCAAGGATGGCCCCCACCGCCAGGCTGACACGGGATTCGAAGCCCAACAACAGGAAAGCCCCGGCCAGCAGCAGGGTGCTGGCGACCATCTGGGTCGCTCCCAGCCCCACCAGACTGCGCCGCTGCGCCCAAAGGTGCTGGGGAGCCAGCTCCAGACCTACCAGAAACAGCATCAACACCACGCCCAACTCGGCAAAGTGCAGCACAGCGGTGCCGTCACTAATCAGTGCCAGCCCCAAGGGCCCCACAGCAACACCGGCGGCCAGGTAACCCAGGATGCTGCCTAGCCCCAGCTTCTGAAACAGGGGTAACAAAATCAGGGTGGCGCCTAACAGCACCAGAGCCTGGGCGAAAAATCCGTCCACGGTGATCTCCTTGTCGCTCATCGGGGATGCTAGCGTATTTCCCCTTCCCGGTATCGCTCATGGGGGTATTCAGGAGCAGCTTCGATAGATAGCCTGCCAATCCTGCAATTGCTTAATGCGAATCATTTTCATTAATGATAGGCTGGCGTCGTTTTTCCTCTGGAGCCTTCTTCATGCGCCCACTGCTCGTGCTTCTTCATCGCTGGTTCGGCCTGTTTATTGCCGCCTTCCTGATCATTGCCGGACTGACCGGCGCCATCATTTCCTGGGATCACGAACTGGACGAGTGGCTCAACCCTCATCTGTTTGAAAGCCAGAGCGTCGGTGAACCCATGCCGATCATGGAGCTGGTGGCCCGTGTCGAAGCTGCCGATCCGCGGGTGCGCGCCAGCTTCTTCCCGCTACAGGCCGAGCCGGGTCACAACCTGGAGATCTGGGTGGATGCCAAGGTGAATCCGGATACCGGGCGACGCTATGAGCTGGACTATGATCACGCCTTCGTGGATCCGGTCACCGGCGAGATTGTCGGCAAACGATTGTGGGGCCAGATATCCCTGCACCCAGAGCACCTGATGTCATTTCTCTACAAGCTCCACTTCTCACTTCACCTGCCGGAGTGGAACGGCACCAATCGCTGGGGCATCTGGCTGATGGGCATCGCCGCACTGGTGTGGCTGTTCGATACGGTGATCGCCATGGTGCTCACCCTGCCGCGTAAACGCCGCACGGCCAGCAGCAAGCCATGGCTGCAGCGCTGGAAGCCGGCGTGGAAAGTACGCCGCGGGGCAGGGGCCTACAAACTCAATTTTGACCTGCACCGGGCTGTGGGCCTGTGGGTGTTTGGCCTGCTGCTCATGCTCGCGTTTACTTCCTTCTCCCTCAACCTCTACCGGGAAGTGTTTTACCCGATCATGTCCACCGTATCGGAGACCACCCCCGGGCCCTTTGAGACTCGTACCCCCACGGCGCTGCATGAACCGGTAGAGCCACAGCTGGGCTGGCCCGAACTCTTAGCCAAGGCACGCAGCGAGGCAGAGGCTCGCGGCTGGGCCGAGCCCATCGGGGATGGCTTCTACAGTGACAACTTTGCCGTTTATGGGGCGCGCTTTTACTACCCCGGCGAAGACCACGACAGTGGCGGCATGAAAGTGAAAAGCCTCTACTACGATGGCGTCAGCGGCGAGCTGATCGGCGATGAAGTGCCCTGGAGCGGCACCGCCGCTGATGTCTTCAACCAGTTACAGTTCCCGCTGCATTCCGGGCGCATTGCCGGCCTGCCCGGACGTATCATCATCTCCTTGATGGGCATCGCCGTGGCCATGCTGTCATTTACCGGCATCGTGATCTGGTGGAAGAAACGCAAGGCGAGGGTAGCGACAAAACTCAAGCGCTTCCACAACCATCTCCTGTCATCATCCCATTGAGTGTCGGCACTCTTGCGCCCGCAAAACTCGCCCAACAGTTATTTCACTGTCGGGCGGGTATACACCACCGCAATTAATTGTGACCCCCACGTCAACAAGCCTTACCTGCAATACGTTTGCAATATTTCTTGGGACTCTTTATAACCCCTCAGGCTTGTTGTGTGTTATGCACACCGAGCATCTCTTCCCGGGGGGGAAGAGGTAATGGAAAAACACACAGGGACTTAAAATGAAAAACATGAAAAAAACGCTGCTGGTTGCCGCCATTTCTGCAGCCACCTCTCAGGCTATGGCAGGCCTTTACGTTGATCTTCAGGCAAACCAGAGCGATCTGAATCGTAGCGGCCTGGACTGGTACGCACCTCACGGCACCGATAACACCGATGATGTAGGCGCAGGCGATTATGAATACGTTGAGCCGTCAGCCGAAACCGGCCTGTCTTTGGGCCTGGGCATGGATTTGGGCAGCAACTGGACCGGCACCATCCGCTACAGCGCCATCGACTTCAGTGAAAAGGACTCTGTCACCACCAATGACGAACTCGTTGCCAGCCGGGTTCATTCCGACTGGAATGATGTTGCCGAAAATGACTGGGATCAGGGCACTTCAAAATATGAGCTGGATCAAACAACCATAGAGCTTGAACTTGCCTATAACTTTGATTTCGGTGGCGACAAGGGGGCACTGGCTCCTCTGTTCGGTATTCGCTCAACCTCTATCGAGCAGAGCATGGCAACCTATTACGATGACACCGCAAACACCAGCGGTACCAACGTTACAGAAAGCGTAGATCACGACTTGATGGGGCTCTACGCTGGGGTTGAAGGTCAATGGAAATTCAACAAGCTGGTTGGGATCGAGGGTCGTGTTGACCTCGGCATCATGCAGGCTGATGCATCACGTACCAATCTTGAGACCATCAATGACGGTGGCGACATTGCCGTAAACACCGGTGATGACTTTGCAGAAACCGCCACCATGACCAATGCCAAGCTCGGCGTGGTCTTTGCCGCGCTGGAGTCCGACAGCCTGAACCTGGATGTAGGCCTTGGTCTTCAATACTCCAGCATTGATGGCCTGTCCGACTTCATTCACTTCCCTGATGATGTGGTCAATGGCTCATTGTCTCGCAGCCAGCAGAGTCTGGGAACCAGCGGCTACTACCTGAATGTAGGTGCTTCATTCTAATCATCCCTTAGCGGCTGACTCGAATGATAAAGCCACCGCATTCAATGCGGTGGCTTTTTTGTTTCAGTAAATCAGCCAGACTGCTCCATACCTGTCCTCAGCCTTCATCCATTTGTGTGGCGCGGACAAACGCTGGCCGTTGCGTCACCCGTTCCGCATAGGCGGCAAACTCCGGACGCGACTCAAACGAACCGAACTGTAGCCCCCAGGCCACCTGCGCGCCGACGTACACGTCTGCCGCCGTAAACCGGTCACCCGCGATATACGGGTTTGCCTGCAATGCCCCTGCCAACGCCTCCATCACGGCCTGGTAAGAGCCATAACCCACCATGCGCTGCTTGTCCGTGGGTACCTCTATGCCCAGCACCTTGCTGTCGGTGACCGCCGCCTCCAACGGACCTGCCGTAAAGAAAAGCCAGCGGTAATAGGCGCCACGCTCTGCCGCGGTGGGCGCCAGGCCCGCGTCCGGAAACGCCTCGGCAAGATACGCACAAATGGCTGCGCATTCGGTCACCACCTGATCACCATGGACCACCGTCGGCACCTTGCCCAGCGGGTTAATGGCCAGGTACGCCGGCGCCTTCATGCTGCCATCGTATTCGAGGATTTCTGTGTGATAGGGCACACCGACCTCTTCCAGCATCCAGCGTGCAATTCGACCACGGGACATGGGGTTGGTGTAGAGCGTCAGTTCCGTTGTCATCCTTTTCTCCCTGTTATCAAACGTCCGGTTCATCAATGTCTGCAGCAGCGACGCGGCGGACTCAAGCATCATCGCCGGGAATGCCCCTTAACAAAAACCCCGCTTGCGCGGGGTTGGCGTTTACCACTGGATCGGTGCTTCCGATGAGCCCGGACTGGCTTGCTGTCCGGCGGGTTGCGCGGACAGGGCTCTGGCCTGTTTGTCCGGGCGAACCCGATCACCCACCTTGAGCGCGCCACTGGCGGTGCCTTCGATTTGGGCAATGCCGTAATCCGGGCGCACATCCGTCACTTTCAATGTAGCCAGTGCCGCCCCTTCCATCTTGATGGTCATGCCCGTATCCGGATCCTTCATCTCACCCGCAGGGCGGTACACCTTCAGGATCCCGTCCTGCTCCAGACGGCCTTCGCCCTGGGTCAGAAACACGTTGTTGCCATCCACCTTGATCACCTGCACCGGGTAGAGCACATCGGTGGCATCACCGGCGATGGCGCGGGCGATTTCCGGATAGAGAATGTCGGCAAGGCGTTCGGGATGGTTGCGGTCATCAATCTTTTGTTCGCGGGCCAGGGCCCGGATGGTGGCTTCCGGCTTGTCCCACACGTACAGGTCACTCCACAGGATCTCCGTGGTCGTGGTATCAATCAGGCGATAGCGCACGCGCACATAGGGCTCATAGCCGCCCATCTTGGCGCCATAGAATTCCCGATCACTGTCACCGATCTGGAAGTCCTCAATGGTACCCACCAGCAACAGGTCGGCCCCTTTGCGCTGGCCCAGGCGCGCCATTTCTTCCGGCGCCACGCTGCCTTCGGACACGGTTGCCAGTTCCTTCTCGATATCCGCCAGATAGGCACGATCCAGTACCCGGAAACGTCCGGACTGGGTGAAGGCCATGGACAGGTTTTCCGCCAGATCACGCTGCACTTCATTGGCCGGCACCTTTACGTCACCCAGGTCGTAACTGCTGGCGCGGGTATCGAAGGTGGCAATGGCAATGCCGGGGAGATGCGAGCGGTCCGGGCCGAGGGATTTGGGACGCAGGATCTCGGCCTGCACATCCGCCTGCCACATGCCGTCGTCCACTTTCTTCACCGACTGCACCTGGTAGGTCTTGATGTTGCCCAGCGTTGGTAACTGCGGTTCCGGCACCGAGGTTTCCTTGCCCATCCAGGTGGACACATCGCCTTGCTGCTGAATCACCCACTCATACACATCGGTACGGAAGTTGGGATCCACCGCCAGAGTCACGCCGCCCCCCTGACGCACCGCCGCCACCAGCGCATTGGTCATGGCCTGTTCCGGGGTATCACCGAAGCCTCGGGAGGAAACCGATACAGTCTCGGTGAGCGCATGGCTCAGCGAAGAGAACAGCATCAGCACCACTACCACTGGAGCAAATAGACGTTTAATCATGTGACCTCCTTGTTGTGCCTGGGCAACACCCGAATTTCCAGTTATCGCCACAGGAACGGCATTGGGCGCGAGACCAGGGCCGGTTGCGAGTAACGAGTTTCGAGTTGCGAAAACCTCAACAAGAGGCGGCTCGGGTTTGCCTTTCGAAACTCGTTACTCGCTTCTCGACACTTTTCCCGTCGTGCGAGCGTGCTGCGTCTCTGTTACAGCCCAAACAGACTCTTGGTTTTGGTCTTGCGGATTTCTTTTTCGTTGGCCCACTCGATGATGCCGGTCTGGATGTTCATCAGCTTCAGAGTGAACTTGTAGTACACGTCCTTGGTGCTACCGTCGCGCTTTACAATGGAAGAGAAGTTGCCGTACATCATGAACTCGGCACCAATCTGACGACCCATCTGCGCGGCGGTAGACGGATCCACCAGGCCGGATTCGCTCTGGTAATCCAGCTGCTGACGTACGCTCTCCACCTTGGTCATATCCACAAAACGGAACTTGCCGGAGTTGAGCAGCTTGGACTGGATGGTGTCAGTGATGGATTCCGTATCCACATGCTCGGTGGTCTTGTTCTTGATGCTGTCCACAAACACCACCGGACGACGGTTCTGAGTCAGCTGCACAATGGGCGGGAACACCAGCATGTCGTCCACCATCTTGGCGGCGATCATCTGCAGGTCGGTGGAGCCGAAATCGGTATTCACCGTCTCACGAGCCTGGGCATCGCCGTAATCTACCTTGGACGCACAACCGGACAGCGCCACAACCGCGCCCAGCATCATCATTGAGAGTACACGTCGCATCTTTTTCTCCTTGTTAGCGGGTTGGACCGCTCAAATCGTCAAATTACTCCTGAACCCAGACTTCAAAGCGGACAGCACTGGGGTTCGGGGCGATGGCTTTTACACTGTTCATGCTACGACCGGCCATGACGACCTGCCGCCACGGCTGGGCTTCCGGCTCCAGTTCAAAGCCATCGGCGTCGAAAAACTTGATCTTGTACTGGAAGTCGAGCTGGAACTTCCAGTCGTTTTCCAGAGTGGCCTGCACATACAGCAGATCGCCCACTTTTTTCTGTTTCAGATCGGCAATGGAGATGCGGCTGCCCAACAGGCTGTTGTTGGAATACACCTTGGTAACGGTCTCACCGTTTTCATCCACTTCCATCTGGCCCATGTTGCTGGCCGAGCACGCCGCCAGCAGCACAGCCACCAGCAACGCCATCATCGGGCGGAAAATACTCATAAGGGTCCCTCCTGAACGGGTAACACGCGAGTAATCAAGCGGCCGGGGACGGCCACGGCATGGATCACAGTGAGGCCCCGGTTTACCACCGGTACCGTCAACGTAGCATCGCCCTGCGGGGTGCTCAACAACAGGGTATGTTCACCCTGTGGCAGGGAAAATCGGGTGGCCTGGGCATAGGCAGGCAGGGTAAGCCAGCTGCGCCGGTCGGCCTGCTCACTGACCAGGTTATAAATCTGGGTTGCAAAGGCACCCAGCACACCATAATTGTCGTTGGCCTGTTTCTGCAGGTTGTACTTGGTGGTGGCACGCAAGGTCTGACGCACCAGCATGCCGGGCATACGTTCCTTGAGATCCTTGGCGGCCAGTGCGCCCACATCGGCCATCACCTGGGTTTCCCCCAATGGCTGCATACCGGTATCCAGTACGCGCAGGCTATCCCGGCGGGGCTTGTCTTCCAGGGAATAGGTGGGAAATGCCACGGAGAAGTAACCATGGATGGTCGGTATCGGCAGGCTGAATTCGGCACGGGGCTGGACAAAGCCCTGCTCATAGATCACTGCCACCAGGCCGCCATCGACACGCTGGCCATTCATGGCTGCGGATACCCGCTCCACGTCTTCTTTCAGCATGGTGGATTCCGGGTGAATCTCCAGGGCCTTTTTGTAGTCCACCAACGCATCGTTATATTCGCGGTGCGCTTCCCAGAACAGGGCAGAGAGATAGAAGGTCCAGGCATTCTGGAAGCTGGACTTCACATCCCCTGCCACCGCATTGAGCCCTTCGAAGTAGCCATCAAACTGGCTCACATCGATATCGTTTTCTTCCGCGTCTTCTTCGGCTTTGGCAATTTCCTTGTCGCGCTTGTTGGCCGCCACCTGCTGTTCCAGCGCCGCCGCCCGCAGCTCCACGGCCGCAC
This sequence comes from Alcanivorax sediminis, assembly GCF_009601165.1. Taxonomy (NCBI): domain Bacteria; kingdom Pseudomonadati; phylum Pseudomonadota; class Gammaproteobacteria; order Oceanospirillales; family Alcanivoracaceae; genus Alcanivorax; species Alcanivorax sediminis. Next base: position 615,567 of record NZ_WIRE01000001.1, read on the forward strand.
CGGAGGCGTCATCCGCCGCCCAGTAGTTCAGGGCCTGATAGGCACGGGTAAAGATGCGTTCGTAATCCGGGGCAATGTAGGCGCGGGCGTTATCATTGGTGAGCATGGCAGAGCCGGTGGCCGCCAGTGATGACACCTGAATGCGGGCACTGTTGTCTTCCGCATCATAGGCCGCCACCGCACCGGCAAAGGCATTACGGCTCGCTTCCCGCTGCCCCTGTAACTGGCTGACCCGACCCAACTCCTGCAGATACAGCACGCCGTCCGCGCTACTGGTAGCCGATTCCAGTTTGCTGATCACCGGGCTGACGCGGGTATCGGCGGGGGTGGCGTTGACGGGTTTCAGGCTGGCGGTGTTCTGGTCGTTATCCGGTCCGGCGGATTCCGCCGCTTCATCTTCATGATCGACCGTATCAGGATCTGAGGTACCCGCTTCCGGCGCGACCGTCACCGCAGGTGCCCTGGACAATTCCGCTTTCCACTTGGCTGCCTGACTGGGATAGGACACAAACATCGAGTTGCTGGCGCAACCGGACAACAAGGCCATACAGGCCAGCGCCAGACATCCTTTTCTGATCCCATCCATAAGAGGTGTTGTGTTCCCTTTCAAAGCCTGTGGCCATGACAGTGAGACCGCCCATTTTACAAACGGTTCCGAGCCGCTCCCCACCCACTCACAGGCCGTGTCGAATTTTTATGACGGACAAAAAAGCCGGAGCAGACAAGGTAGTCCGGCTCCGGCTTTTTGTCGAGCGCCGAGGCGCTCAGTTCACTGCGCGATTAGAACAATACGCGGGTACGGATCGTCCCATCGATGGTGCGCAGTTTTTCCAGCGCAAGCTGGCTGTATTCCTTGTTCACGTCGATCACCACATAACCAATTTCTTCATTGGTCTGCAGGTACTGACCGGCAATGTTGATGCCATTATCAGAGAAAATGGAGTTGATCTGGGTCATCACGCCGGGCACGTTCTTGTGAATGTGCAGCAGACGGTGATTGTCCGGGTGTGCGGGCAGGGCCACTTCCGGGAAGTTCACCGCACCGAGGGTCGCGCCGTTATCAGAGTAACGAGCCAGCTTCTCGGACACTTCGGTGCCAATGTTCACCTGCGCTTCCTGGGTAGAGCCGCCAATGTGCGGGGTCAGGATCACGTTGTCGAACTTGCGCAGCGGGCTGACGAATTCGTCGTCGTTACCTTTCGGCTCTTCCGGGAATACATCGATGGCAGCACCCAGCAGGTGACCGTCTTCCAGCGCCGCCGCCAGGGCGTCGATGTCGACAACCTTGCCGCGAGCATAGTTGATCAGATAACCCTTCGGCTTGATGGCACGGATCTGCTCTTCCTTGATCATCCAGCGGGTTTCGGCGGTATCCGGCACGTGCAGGCTGACCACGTCAGACATGCCCAGCAGCTCGTTCAGGTCGGACACCTGTTCGGCGTTACCCAGCGGCAGCTTGGGGATCACGTCGTAGAACTTCACTTTCATGCCCATGGCTTCGGCCAGCACGGACACTTGCGCACCGATGTTGCCGTAACCCACCAGGCCCAGGGTCTTGCCACGGATCTCGTAGCTATCCTTGGCGGTCTTCAGCCAGCCACCGTTATGGGCAGACGCATTCTTCTCGGGAATGCCGCGCATCAGGTTGATGGTGTGGGCAATCACCAGTTCCGCTACGGAACGGGTGTTAGAGTAGGGAGCATTGAACACGGGAATACCGCGCTTCAGGGCTGCCTTCAGGTCTACCTGATTGGTACCGATACAGAAACAACCGACGCCGATCAGCTTGTCCGCCGCCTCGAACACCTCTTCGGTGAGCTGGGTACGGGAACGGATACCCACAAAGTGCGCATCCTTGATCTTGTCGGTCAGGTCGCTGCCCGTCAGTGCGGTGGGCAGCAGCTCCACGTTGGAGTAACCGTGTGCCTTCAGGTTCTCCACGGCATTTTCGTGGATGCCCTCGAGCAGGAGAACGCGGATCTTGTCCTTCTCAAGAGAAGTATCGGCCATGATTGAAGTCTCGGTAGCCTGTGAAATGGGCGCGTATGGTAACATAGCGCGCTCAAATTGAGAGCAGTCCCGCCGTCGGATTGCTCAAGTTGGCGTGAGAACGCCTCAAGATCGCGCGATTTACCCCGTTCAGGAGACCCTTGATGACCGCTTTTGCCCACGCCGCAATGGAGCAACTGACTGATTTGCTTGGCAAACGCCTGCTTACCGACCAGGAAAGCGCGGAGCGCTACGGGGTCGACTGGACCAAGGTCTGGGCACCGTCGCCCTGCGCCGTGGCCCTGCCGGAAACCATCGATGAAGTGCAGCAGATCGTGGAAATCGCCAATGAGCACGGTTTGCATCTGGTGCCGTCCGGAGGCCGCACCGGCCTGTCTGCCGGTGCCGTGGCCGCCAACAACGAGCTGGTGGTCGCCTTTGATCGCATGAACAAGGTGCTCGATTTCAACGAATTCGATCGCGCTGTTACCGTACAGCCCGGCGTCGTCACCCAGCAGCTGCAGGAATTCGCCGAAGAGAAAGGCCTGTTCTACCCGGTGGATTTCGCCTCAGCGGGCTCCAGCCAGATCGGCGGCAACATCGGCACCAATGCTGGCGGCATCAAGGTGATTCGCTACGGCATGACCCGTGACTGGATCACCGGCCTGAAAGTCGTCACCGGCAAGGGCGAACTGCTGGAACTGAACAAGGGCCTGATCAAGAACGCCACCGGCTACGATTTCCGTCATCTGTTTATCGGCTCGGAAGGCACCCTGGGCTTTGTCGTGGAAGCCACGGTCAAACTCACCCGCCAGCCGAAAGACCTGACCGCCCTGGTACTGGGCGCGCCGGGTTTCCGTGAAGTGATGAGCATCCTGCACGCCTTCCAGCAGGACATCGACCTCACCGCCTTCGAATTCTTCTCCGACAAGGCCATGGCGCACGTGCTGGCCCACGGCGTGCCGAAGCCCTTCGACACCGAGTGCCCGTTCTACTGTCTGCTGGAATTCGAACAGCTCTCCGAGCAAGTCGGTGAACAGGCCATGGCCATCTTCGAAAAATGCGTGGAAGAAGGCTGGGTACTGGACGGCGTCATGAGCCAGTCCCTGCAGCAGCTCGACCAGCTCTGGCAGCTGCGTGAGCGCATCTCCGAATCCATTGCGCCGCACACCCCGTACAAGAACGACATCTCCGTGAGCATCGCCAAGGTGCCGGACTTCGTGGAAGACGTGGACACCGTAGTACAGGACGCCTACCCGGATTTCGAAATCGTCTGGTTCGGCCACATCGGCGACGGCAACATGCACCTGAACATCCTCAAGCCCGCCGACCTGCCCAAGGAAGACTTCTTTGCCAAGTGCAACAACGTCTCCAAGTGGGTGTTCGAGATCGTCGAGAAGTACAACGGGTCTATCTCTGCCGAACACGGCGTGGGCATGACCAAGAAGCCCTACCTGGAATACTCGCGCAGCCCGGAAGAAATTGCCTGCATGAAAGCCGTGAAGCAGGTGTTCGATCCCAACAATGTGATGAACCCGGGGAAACTGTTCGATGTTTGATGACGCCATCACTCTCAACAGCGGCGAAGACGATTACGTTCACCGCTGGATCGACGGCTCGCCCATCGACATCCCGGTGGGCAAGGTGGTCTGCGTAGGCCGCAACTACGCCGACCACGCCCGCGAGCTGGGCAACGAAGTGCCAGAGTCCCCGATCCTGTTCATGAAACCCGCCACCGCGCTGGCCAGCCTGCACGAACCGGTGGTGATCCCGGCAGGGCAGGGGCCGGTGCATCATGAAGTGGAAATGGTGGTGCTGATCGGCAAGCGAATCCGCAAGGAAACCGATCTGGAAAACATCCGCTTCAGCATCGCTGCCTACGGCGTGGGCCTGGACCTGACCCTGCGCGAATTGCAGAACCAGCTCAAGGAAAAAGGCCACCCCTGGGAGCGCGCCAAGGCCTTCGACGGCGCCGCCCCCGTGTCCGGCTTCATCGACGCCCGCGGCATCTCCGTGCGCCAGAACCTGGACGTGACCCTGGAGATCAACGCCGAAGTGAAACAGCACGGCCACACCGGCCTGATGCTGTTTCCCACCTTCGAGCTGGTGGCCGAAATCAGCCAGACCTTCACCCTGGAACCGGGCGATGTGGTCTTCACCGGCACCCCCGCCGGCGTCGGCCCGCTGAACAGTGGCGACAAGTTCACCGCGCGGCTGGGCAACATTATTCAGGTGTTTGGGCATATAGCCTGATCTGGAACTGCTGCAGGAGCGCCGCTTGAGGCGCGAATCCCCCTGATGTTGGCGGCACCTGCCTTCAAGGCCTGCCGCCACCATCCCTAAGCTTTCCCGTTCTAAAACAAACTTGCCCTCGCCGGGCCGGCCCAAAGGGGTGCTCCGCGACACCCCTCTGGACTCCCCCGCGCCCCGACTCCGTTCGGCCTGCTCCGCAGGCACACTCCGGTACTCACGATCTGGCGGACGCAAAAAAGACTCGCTCCGCTCAGACAGGTTTTTTGCTCTTCGCCGCCAGATCCTTCCGTTCCTCGACTCACTCTACGGGGAAGGTAAACCCCTCTAAAGAGAGATCCCATTCCTGGCAGACTCCACTCATCCGCTTAAGATTGACTATAGGTTAAAACCTATATAGCTTGAAACCTATTCAAGGATGAAGGATTAACAATGTGGCACATTCAAACCACGGACAGGTTTGATGAATGGTTCGATGCGCTCAATGACACAGACCGGGCAAATGTACTCGCCGGCATGCTGGTGCTGGAACAAAAGGGACCGCTCCTGTCCCGCCCTTATGCCGACACGCTAAAGGGATCTGTGCATCCGAACATGAAGGAACTTCGAGTCCAAAGCAAAGGTAACCCCATCAGGGCATTCTTTGCCTTCGATCCGGAACGCACAGGGATTCTGCTGTGTGCTGGGGAGAAGACAGGTAAAGGCAAACGGTTCTACGACGAGATGATTCCGGTGGCTGACCGCGAATTCACAGCGCATCTCCAGAAACTCAAACAGGGTGGCTGATATGGCAAGAACACTGAAACAGATACTCGAAGCAGAAAAGCCCGAGGTGGTCGAACAGGCCAGAAAGAAGGCAGACGCCATTCTGCTGGATATTCATCTGGCAGAAATCCGCAACCTGATGAACAAAACCCAGGCAGAAATGGCAGCAGCCCTTGGGGTGAAGCAACCTACCATAGCCGGCATGGAAAAAGCGGGGCAGGACCTGAAACTCTCGACCCTGAAACGCTATATCGAGGCAGCTGGAGGCAAAGTACGACTGGATATCGAGCTACCTGATGGGCAGCATCATGGGTTTACGCTTTAGAGTCAGGCCTTGTTCTGAGGTAATACCTCGTCGTGGCACACTAAGCCATCAATCACTCCTGAGCTTGAATCCGTGCCCTTCATACCCAATCCCGTTATCGGATTTTTTTTGCATTTAATATATTAAACCGAGAACATTAGCTCCAAACCCAATATAAAAAACATCTGAGATTTAATAAGGGAATCCCATGGACGGTGAAAACGCAAACGAATGGATAGGCATATTTTTTCTTTTTGCAATCTTTGTGGCGCCCATAATCTGGGGACTAATAGAAAAGATCAAAAAGGATAAAGCCTTAAAGCAGCTCTCTGTCCTAGAAACTAAATTTTCTGGATTATCAGAAGAGCATAGTGAATTAATTGAAAAGTACAAACCCGTAACCGATGCCAAATCCGAAGCAGACCGCATAGTAGCGGAAGCTGAATCTTTACAAAAAAGTGCTAAGTCCACGCTAGCAAAAGCGAAATCAGATGCAGAGCTACATGTATCTCAAGCAAAGGATGCTGCCCATAGAATAGTAGAGGACGCCAATGCCAGAGCCTTTGAAATTGCCGGTTCAGCTATAGAGGCCAAAGAGAAGGCTGATTCCTACGAATCTGCAATAAAGGCAATGAAGAATGCCATTGAAGGCTACAAGGATGATTACATTGTACCCAACCTATCGGTGTTGGACGACCTGGCTGAAGATTTCGGGCACAAAGATGCGGGTGAAAAGCTAAAATTCGCGCGTTCACAAGTAAGGAACATGGTAAAAGCCAATGAAGCTGGCGAATGTGACTACTCTGAGAACACTCGAAGAACATACGCTATACATTTTGCAGTAGATGCTTTTAACGGAAAAGTTGATTCAGCTCTTTCAAAGGTAAAACACGATAATTTCGGAAAAATTAAGCAAGAAATTATCGATGCTTTCGCTCTCGTTAACCACAATGGCGCACCTTTTCGTAATGCCCGTATTCGCAGGGAGTACTTAGACGCCCGGCTTGAAGAACTTAAATGGGCTGTTGCCACTTATGAACTACAAAAGCAGGAAAAAGAAGAACAGAAAGAGATACGGGACCAAATCCGTGAAGAAGAACGAGCACAGCGTGAAATGGAAAAAGCAATAAAAGCAGCTGAAAAGGAGGAGCGCTTATTACAAGAGGCCATGGAAAAGGCCAGGAAAGAGCTTGAAGGAGCATCAGATGCGCAGAGACAGAAGTACGAAGATCAATTACTTTCTCTTAAGGAGAAATTAAAAGAAGCCGAGGAGCGCGGGCAGCGAGCCTTGTCAATGGCACAGCAAACCAGGCGTGGCCATGTGTATGTAATAAGCAACATCGGCAGCTTTGGTGAAAACATTTACAAAGTTGGCATGACTCGTCGATTAGAGCCCAAAGATAGAGTCAAGGAACTTGGCGATGCTTCTGTACCATTTGATTTTGATATTCATGCGATGATTTACAGTGAGGATGCACCAGCCCTTGAAAGAGAAATGCATAAGGCATTTGACCTGCAATCTGTAAATAAAGTTAATCCAAGAAAAGAGTTCTTCGAGGTTTCAATTGCTGATATTCGTTCTGAGGTTGAAGCAGCAGGTTACAAGAATGTTCACTGGACAATGAAGGCTGAAGCAGCTGAGTATCGGGAATCACTCAGTATTTCTAAAAAGCAGGAACAAAAAGGGCTAGCGATTTCGATAATGTGATTATTATGCGCTGAGAGAGAGGGACCCCACAACCTCTCTCTCCAATATTATTGATCACCATTTTCGTACACCTCAATACGGTTACAGCATGCCCCTAAACCAACACAACTTCGACCACCAAATCGTCATCATCGCCCTGGCTTTTATTGCGATTCCGCTCCTGGCTGCCTGGTACCTGATAGGCCTGCCCATCCAGCAGTGGCGGATCACACAGCACTGGGTGGAAGTGCCCGCCATCATTGAGACGGTGAAGCTGCAGGAGCATCGCAGTAGCGGCAGCATTACCTATGAAAGTACCGCGCGATATCGCTATCAGTTTGATGGGCAAGAGTATCTGGGCGATCGGGTGTCGCTGTATGGGCCGGAGGATGGCACCAGTTATCACCGGGTGATTGTGCGCGAGTTGGAAGAATACCGAGACAGCCAGCAGCCGTTCCGGTGTTTTGTGGACCCGGACTACCCCAAAGACGCCTTGCTCTATCGGGATATCCGCTGGGGCATGTATTTCATGATCGGCCTGATTGCCTTACTGTTTTCCGGTGTGGGCTGGTGGATGCTGGGCAATCAGTGTCGCCATGCCTTTCGTGCACTGAAGAGCAGGGACTGATCGCCTTTACTGATGACAGAGGACAGCGGCATGGAGCCCACCTTTACCCCCGGCAACAACATTGCCATGAAGATTCCCTCGCATGAATACGAGGCGACCGTTCGCTTTTATCGGGAGGTGCTGCGGTTCACCGACATTACCGGTAGCGAACCGGGTGATACGCCCCGCTTTCAGTTTGGCGACAAGGTCCTCTGGCTGGATTGTGTAGCGGGTCTGAGTCAGTCCGAGATCTGGCTGGAAGTAGTGGCGAGCGATATTGACGCCGCCGCGGCCTACCTTGAGGCGCAAGGCGTGCAGCGTCGTGATGAAATCGAGCCATTGCCGGAAGGTTTTGCTGCCTTCTGGATCGCCAGCCCGAACAACATCATTCATCTGTTGTCGTCCTGATCCACTCGCCAGGCGATGTCATTCAAACAAAATGTTCACTAAACCCGGATCATCAAAATGCCGGCGCCCCTTGAAGGCAATGGCGTGTTCCCCCGGCTGGCGCATGGCCCCGGCGGACGGCACGCCCATGGGCCAGAGATAAAAACGCTCACCGCGTTTTGACACCGGCACCAGCCCTTTGCCATTAAAGAGGCTGCCGTGTTGGCCATTCGGCTGAGGTAAGGCCCGGAGTGCATCTGCATCCACAAAACCGTAGCTGTCGGTGGGCAGATGCTCCTCGGGCGAGGTGATGCGCACAACATAGTGGGTGTCCGGGGCCAGCAGCAGCGCAATGCGCTCGGCGTACGCATCGGCTACCTGCTGCGGATAAAACACGGGTTTATCGCCTTGCATATCGGCAGCCACCAGCTCGGCATCCACCGGATACACCTTGTGGTAACAACCACAGGGATGAATGCTGTCATAGAACAGCACTTTGCCATCCGGCTTCAGTGTTACCCGCCAGATCACACCATCCAATGTGCCGCCGTAACCATCGAATACCCCCGTCCTGGGACGTTCACTGAACCAGAACTGGTAGTTGAGTTGCAGCAGGTTTTGCCCACGGTAGCGGGTCCAGCTGATCCAGGTGTAACTGACTGGTTCTCGAGTGGAGAGCAACGGCTCTCCGTTCTCATCCAGCGCCACGCGGCCGGGCTGATTCCATCGCTGAGAATCCGCCACCATCACAACGGGCGCGTAGTGCAACAACAGGTCCTGACGTTGCTGTGCATCGGGCAGGGGAATCTTCAGTGGGTTGTCTGACAGGGCTGCCGGAGCAACCGGAAACCCGACCACGGTGGGGGGGACGAACTGCCGTTGCGGCGTGGGCGCCGGATCGCTGAAGCGGGCGGTCATTTCATCGTGGTAGTTATCGATTGAGCCCGTCGCCAACCAGGCGGTAACGGGATACAGCCCCACCACACGTAACCAGGTGGCATAGCTATCCGCCACCTCGGCGCGGGGCAGGGCATCGAAATCAGTACGGGCGGCCAGCACCGGTAAGCAGGTAGCGATGATCTGATGTGCCGACTGAGGCGTGAAGGGTTCACCCTTGTCCGCCAGGCGCAAGCTCATCACTGACAGATCCTGCCAGGCTTTGTCAGTACTCAGGCGAATCCAGTGCTGCTGTTGCGCCGGTGAGCGGGCCTGTTGCTGCTGATAGGCCAGCCAGCGATCAATGCCCAGGTGCGGGTAACCCGGCAGGGTATTCGCCTGGGCATCCTTGATGCCAGCGCGATTCAATGCCTGATGCAGGGCAAAGACAGCCTGCTCACAGTCGGTGTCAGTTTGTGCTGCCAGCTGCCCGATGGGCATCAGGCTAATCAGCAGGGCAGCCAGTCCGTTGCGGATCGCGTACATACGCCTCCAGTGCGGCCAGTGCCGCTTCCATTTGTCCCGGTGCCAGCCGGTCCGCCAGCCACTGCGGGATGCCACCGCCTGGGTCAACTTGTTGCCGATACACCACGCGGGTAATGTCACCCTGCGCCTGCAAGGTCCAGCTACCTTCTGTATAGGGTACGCGCACATGCCCCGGTTGGTCAGGCCAGGCGTCAGGCTTGCCCGACATGGTCAGTACCAGTGGCTCTCCGGGGTGGCGCTCAAACAACGTCACCGCATCACGGCCGCTCAACGGCCAGGGCGCCTTGCGAGCCATGTACACCAGAGTCTGTGTGGCGGAAGGGCGCTCAAGCACTGTCAGAGTTTCAATACCCGGCATCCACTGCCTTACATGGCAAGGCCGTTCCAGAATGGGCAGCAATTCAGCAAGGGGGACAGGCAACGCTGCCTGCAGCTCAAACCGGTCCGGTCCCGGCAGCGGCGTACGCATCACCCCTTCGGCCAGCACACTGGCCGGCAGCCACCACAGCAGTGCCAGCCCGCACCTAAGCCAGCGCACGGGCGAACACCTGCCGGAGTTGTTCGGTTGTCAATGTGGCTGGCTGAGGTGGCAACACGGTGATGCGTACCGTACCCGGCTTCATCAGCAGCCCTTTGGCGGGGAGAATCTCGCCGCTGTTATGCAGCACGATCGGGATCAGGGGCGCTCCGGATTGTTGTGCCAGCCACAGCGCACCGGGCTTGAACGGTTGCAGCTGGCCATCGCGGCTGCGCCGGCCTTCCGGGGCCAGCACCACCGCATCGCCCGCCGCCAGCGCGGGCAGCAAGGGCGCCAGTACCTGGGGACCGATGCCCTGTTCCCGCTTCACGAATACCGTACCGAACATTTTCATCAGGGGGCCAAGGAGGGGATGGAACTGGAGTTCGTGCTTGCCGATGGCCACCATATCCCGGCGCACCAGTGAGGCAACGATAATCGGGTCGGTGCCACTCTGGTGGTTAATCACGAATACGGCGGGGCGTTGTGACAGCAGCGCTGCTTCCCCCTCCACCTGCAAACGGATACCGGCCAGGCCCAGCCCCAGGCGAGTCACCACTCCAATCCCCAGGTTGATGGCCCGGCGACGGCCAAACGGCAGGCAGACCACAAACAGCAGCATGCCTACGATGGGGGGCAGCACGAAGGCCAGCGCACTGCGTATCACGATGATTGGTCTGAAAGGCATAACCGAACCCCCAGCGGAAACAAATGTCCGCGCTCGCATCAGGTTACGCTATCAGAAAGCGTGCGGTTGCAGGTGAAGATTCGCCGTCTTACTACGCCGGCCGCTTTGTGTCAGTCTCTACCCAGGGAACCACGTGTGAGGCGCACCATGAAGAAGCTCAAGAATGAGAAGGAACTGGTGAAGAAGGCCATGCAGATTGGCGTGGCCTACGCCGAGGGAAGGGGAGTGGTGGAGTTTGAGGCCACGGATTCAGCATCGGAGAAACTGTTGTATATCTATCGATTGCTGGTGCATGACGGGGTGATCCAGCCCCTGCCGGAAGATCAGGTTTCGCAACCTGCCATCCAGCACAAACTGGCGATCTGGGCATCAAAGCAGAAGGGGTAATAACACTCCGCAAACGTTTCCCGGTCAGGTTACCCGGAAGTGTTTGCGGACATTCTCATTCACCCAGCCTCCCAGCCGCTCACGGCCGATGCTGTTGATAAAGTCGCGCACTTCATCGGCGTAAGCGCGATCCTCTTCCAGGATATGATGCAACAACCACTTTTCCAGCAACTGCAGCAGGGCTTCGGCCACATCTTCCCCTTTCTCCGTACTTCGCAGTAGCGATTCAATCCGCATGGTAAATTTGCGGTGCACATTGTGATGGTCGTCCAGCTCCTTATAGCCCGCCCGTTCCATGAGCGCTTCTTCAAAGCTGAAATGCGATTCAGTGTAGTCGACCAGATCATACAGAATCCGGGCTACGCCCAGGTAGGCATCGGGCTGACCAACCAATTTATCCAGCGCATTGATGAATTCCACTATGCGTTTGTGCTGCTGGTCGATGACCAGGATATCCAGTTCGTATTGCGGACCCCAAACGATACGCATGATCCACCTCCGGGATTAATTCATGCTTCACGCTAACAGCGCTCGAAAGGGGGGGTATAGACACAGATCAATGTTGCTGTACTTTGTCCCGGGGCGGCAATACAACCGTTTGGGCCTATTGAAAAATGCGGTTATACCCATTCTTCCTAAAGCGGATTATGCTTTTTATTTTTCAGGGAAGGATGAAACATGGACCGGAAATTCATGATGACAGCCCTGGGCTATGCCATCGTTGGCATGCTGCTGGGCATTCATATGGCGGCCAGTCATAACCACATTCAACACGTCACCCACGCGCATATCATGCTGATCGGGTTTGTGATCTCCATGGCCTACGCCCTGTGCCATAAAGTCTGGCTGGGCAACCTGACCAGTAGTCTGGCCAAGGTTCAGTATTACCTCCACCAGGCAGGCACCATTGTCGTGTTGGTCAGCCTGTTCCTGCTCTACGGCAGCTTCGTAAGCGCAAAGGCGCTCGAGCCGGTGCTCGCCATCAGTTCCATTACCTTGTTGGTGGCCATGATTCTGATGAAGGTGATGTTCATCAAGCACACCCGAAACGGTTGAGTACCGTGATACATCAGGCCGGGGCGGGGGCTCGAGTCCGACCGGCCTGATTCCCAGGGATCACTGTTCAGACCTTCTGGCCATTCTTTAATCTGCCAGCACCTCGATCACAACCTTGCCCCGGCAGCGACCACTGCGATTGCGCTCATAGGCGGCTTCACTGTCTTCCAGTGGGAACACGCTATCGATGATCGGTTTGAGCGTACCCTGTTCGACCATGTCCGCCAGGGTATCCAGATCCTGACGATAGGATTCCACCACCACAGTGTCGGCTTTCTTACCCAGTACCCGATACAGCGGCGTGGCCAGCATGGACATGCCCTGCCCACCGGTGGAAATAAAATGCCCCTTTCTTCCCAGCAAAGCCTTGCAGGTCAGAGGGGTTTCGTAGGAGGTGACATCAAAGACGATATCAAACTCCCCGGCCGTCTTGCGGTAATCGCCCTTGGTGTAATCGATCAAGGCGTCCGCGCCAAGCGCTCGCACAAAATCCAGATTGCGAGTACTGCATACCCCGGTGACGTGCATCTTCATCTGTTTGGCGATCTGTACCGCCAGGGTACCGACCCCGCCGGATGCGCCAATGATCAATACCGATTTACCGGCCTGGGCACCGCCCTTGCGAAGCCCCTGCAAGGCCGTTAAGGCCGCCAGTGGCAGTGAGGCGGCTTCATTGAAACTGAGATTCTTTGGTTTTTTGGCTACCCGGTGCTGGCTGATACGGGCCTGCTCCGCCAGCGACGCCGTGCGCAGGCGCATGTCCATGCCATACACCGCATCACCAATCTCGAAATGACGTACATTGGCGCCCTTGGCAATGACCACACCCGCCAGATCGTCACCGAAGATCGGTGGCAAACGCTGTGTGCCAACGGGGGTTGCGGCCATGGCCAGATGAAAGTTGAGCTTCCAGTCTTTGGGGTTGACCGACGCGGCATGCACATCCACCAGCACATCATCCGGACCCGGTTTTGCCGGTGCATCCATTTCCGAGAGGATCAGTTTGGTGTTCGGTCCCCACCCGGTGGTGGTGATGGCTTTCATGGCAGTGCTCCTTTCAGTTCGTGCGGCACAAGCTTAACAAAGGGCAGGGCGGAGATAGCAGTCCGATAATGCCAAGCCGGGGGAGGGTTTGTGTCAACGAACCGATGGCACCCGCCTGACACCCTGTACTCCCAATGGAGTCGTCTCATCCAGGCCATGGGGGCGTACCATAAGTAAGAGATACACGCGAAAAGGAGGTTGTCATGCCGAAGTACATCATCGAGCGCGACCTGCCTGAAGCCGACAAGCTGTCTGATGCCGACCTGCAGGGCATTGCGCAAAAATCCTGTGACGTTCTCAAGGCCATGGGCCCGGATACCGTGTGGCAGCAAAGCTATGTTACCGGCGACAAGGTCTATTGCGTCTACATTGCCCCAAATGAGCAAGCTATCCGTGATCATGCGGAGCGCGGCGGTTTTCCCCTGACAAGGATCTCTCGGGTCAGCGCCGTGATCGACCCCGCCACGGCGGGCTAACCAGCGCAGTGCCATTGCGCCGCTAGCGGCGTCGTGGCCTGTGTTGCCGACGTATCGTCGATACAACAGCGCTGATCAGGCTGCCGCGAGCCAGCCTTCAGCCGCCCTACATCATGGAGGATCTGGTCATGTCTACTTCTCTGAAACGTCTATTGTTCAGTTTATTCCTGGCTGCACTTCTGGTGCCGTCTTCGTCCGCGGATCCCATGGCCAGTCACAAGGCCATGATCAAGGATGCGCTGAAAGCCGGACCGACGGAAATCACCGACAACGCCACCATCATGGATATGGCAGGGACCGTGTTGCGCGAAGGCGACAATGGCTGGATCTGCTATCCCGGCAAGGAACTGGATCATGGCAAGGATGCCATGTGTGTGGATAGCGTATGGAATACGCTGGCCCAGGCCTGGATCGGCAAGAAACCCTTCAGCACGGACCGCATCGGGATCAGCTATATGTACGGTGGTGACGGCGTCGGCGTAAGCAATATTGACCCGTTTGCGACGGAACCCACCAAGGACAACCAGTGGGTAGCGGAAGGCCCGCACTTGATGATCGTGGTGCCGAACCCGGCCACGCTGGAAGGACTCAGCACCGATCCTGAAAGTGGTGGACCCTATGTGATGTGGAAGGGCACACCCTACGCCCACATCATGATTCCACTCGGCAACCGCAAACCCTGACGGGCGAATCGCCAAGGGGCGGATCAGGGATCTATCTTCCCTCGCAGGGACTTGATCTGGCCCCGCTTGGTCTTGCTGTCCATGCGCCGCTTCTTGCTCCCCAAAGTGGGGCGGGTGGCCTTGCGCTTCTTCTGCTCCACGGTGACGCTCTGAATCAGCTGGGCCAGACGGGCAAGGGCATTCTCCTTGTTCTTTTCCTGGGTACGGAACTGCTGGGCCTTGATCACCACCACCCCATCGCTGTTGATGCGCTGATCGCTGAGTGCCAGCAAGCGTTCCTTGTAAATCTCGGGCAAGGAAGAGGCGCGGATATCGAAACGCAGATGAATGGCGGAAGAAACCTTGTTGACGTTCTGCCCACCGCTGCCCTGGGCACGGATGGCCTGCAGGTCGATTTCAGACTCAGGGATGGTGAGATTGCGGGTGATGTGCAGCATGACGCTACTGTAGCGGGTAGGGAGAAAGAGGAGCAAGTTGCAAATGAACGGCAGAGGCCGGCTGGTACCGGCCTCTGCCAATTAGCTTACTTCTTCACATCCCGGTCGTAGCTGAGGCGCTTGGCCGCATCCAGAGTAAGCATTTGCATGAAGGCGCGGGTCTCGCCGTCGGAGCCGGTGGGGGTGCCCCCTTCACCGCCACCGAAGACATACTGCGGCACCTTGCGGTTGGCGAACGCCTGGGCCCAGATTTTCTGGATTTCGATCTCAGCATCCAGCTTCTGCGCCAGTGCGTTATCCGCCTGCAGCACCGCTTTCTTCTGGTAGGCTTCCGCATCAGCCAAGGTACGACGGGTTTCCGCTTCGATACGGGCTTTCTCGAGCTGGATCTGCGCCGTTTCCTTTTCGATTTCAGACTGCTCTTTCTGCTTTTGTGCCTGAGTAATTGCCAACTGTTTTTCCGTTTCCGCTTCGGTGGTGCGCTGGATCTGGTCTACCTTGGCCTTGGCCTGACGCTCGGCCACTTCACGTTCACCACGGGCAATGGCCAGCAGACGCTGCTCTTCTTCCTGCACCCGCTGTTCACGCGCAATGGCACGATCCGCCGAAGCCTTTTGTTTGAGTTGCATGCGCTCTACAAAGCGCTGATTGGGATCCATCTGGGTCACACGGGCTTCCACCACGGTAACGCCGTAATCGATGAAACGCTGGGACTTGCGCAACGGAATACCGGCTTCGTCGGTCATCTTGCGCACAACGAAGACAACCTTGCTGTCATCACCATAGTCTTGCTGATCAGTACCCATGGCCACATTGGCTGAGCCCTTGATCTCTCCCACCCGTTTCTCACTGACTTCTTCACGGCGCACGATATAGATGCCGTTGATCATCTGGTTCTCGAACTCGGTGTTGAATTCGGTACGCCCCCCCGAGTAGTACTCTTCCGCGCTCATCAATGAGGCGTTGGCCTGCAGGGTTTCCTTGAAGGCGGGAATCAGAGCGGTGCGCAACAGGTTTTCCGGAGTGCGATATTCATGGGCCAGGTGCAAGAAGCTTTCCTGGTCAGTGGGGATCGTGAAGCGCACGGTCGCCTGGGCGTTGGCATCCACCTGGTCCAGGAACATGATGT
The DNA here is from genome assembly GCF_009601165.1 of Alcanivorax sediminis. Lineage (NCBI taxonomy): Bacteria > Pseudomonadati > Pseudomonadota > Gammaproteobacteria > Oceanospirillales > Alcanivoracaceae > Alcanivorax > Alcanivorax sediminis. The sequence goes on from NZ_WIRE01000001.1 coordinate 631,395, forward strand.
TCTGCGGTGGCAGGGCCGCGGAAGTTTCCGAGCTTTCCACCTCCACATAATCCAGGGTTTCACTGCCGCCACGTACCGCCTGTACCGTCAAGGCACGCTTCCAGGAATTCCAGCGACCAAACAGGTAGAACTGGTAACCCACATCGGAGACCACCTCCTCGTTACCCATCAGGGTACGCACGTGATACACGTAGCCCGGCTCGGCATAAAAGATGGAATTTTGCCCCACAATCAGCAGCGCCAACGCCCCCACTACCATCCCTGCCACCCCTTTGAACGGCAGAATCTTCTTGACCTGTTCCAACATGTCTTCCCCCAGTCATTTTTTATTGAAGGGGGATATTTTAATGGGCGCGGGAAAGATGGGTAGTGGCTAATGTCTTACATTTTGGTGAAAGGGTGACAGCCTGGTATAGCGCAAGGACTGCTTTCAGGCCGCAACCGGTAACGTGCTTTGGCAACGGCCGTCATGATGAAGGAAATTAAGAAACCGCACGCAGATCAGTCGTCGCAATCGTCGCTGATGCGCTCTTCGTAGAAACGTTGATCTTCCGCCCAGAACTCACGGAGTTCATCATTCATGGCGGTGTGCCGGTGGTAGGCGGCCATGTCAGCACTTCGCTGATAGGGATCCTCACGGCATTCATCATCCCAATCAGCAAAGTCACCGCTGCTACCCAGGGTACAACCGGACAGCAGCACAACCCCAGCCATTAAACTGCGCAGGTTCAAGTTATCGGTACCGCAAAGTGCAGCATCACGTGCACCTGCAATTCACCGACCAGGAAGCCCAGTACTGCCCCCACGGTAATCAGGATCCATTCATCCTGCTGGAACGCCGGCCGCAACAGCCCCTCGAACTCCTCTTCGGTAAGCTCCTGCATCTTGGTCACCAGCAGGTTCTTCAGGTCCATGGCTTCCTCTGCATAGGCTTCCATGTGGCTGAGCGTTTCCGGCAGGTGCTCCATGACCTTGTCGGCCACGGTGCGTTTCATTTCCTGATACTTGGTGCTGCCCACCGCAAACACCACCAGCGGTTTGGCCAGGCCTGCCTGTTCATCCATGGTGCGCTGCACCTGTTTCTGGACCAGACCAAACAGGCGGTCTGACAGGGGGCCCTTGAGAATGGCCTCAATCACGGCCGCCGGCGTAACGATCTCGCTGGCCACCAGCGCACCATAGCGTGCGGCCACCTGCTTGCGTCGTTTCAGGAACAGACCCTGCCACTCAAACAAACCCAGATAGCGGGTAGGTTTTTTGGGGTTGAAGATCATCTTCAGGGCCAGCCAGTCGGTAAACCAGCCGGTGAAAAGACCGAAGAGCGGGATCACCCACACGTTATGGGTAAATGCCCAGACCACGGCCTGAACAACACCGATGGCAAAACCAAACCAGATACCGGAATTGCGGATGAATTTGAACTCCACATGGCCCGCTTCGAGAAATACCCGATTCAGCAATTCCTTGTCGCGCACCAGGGCATTGATGACCAGATCCTTGAGATCGAACACCCGTGTGATATTGGTCTTGATGTCTTGCATGATCAGTTCGACCATGTGCGGCGCTTCGTTCTGGATGCGCTGGATGATCATCTTCTTGACCCGCTCCGGCGCTGACTCCCACAGTCCGGGCTGATACTTGGCTGCCACTTCACGGGTGATGTCTTCCACCGAGCGGATCAACGGCTCGCGGATTTCTTCCGCTACCCGGTTCGGGTCCAGCCGGTCAAACACATCCTCGGGTTTGAGCAGCCGTTCCATCATCAGATCGCAGGCAATACTGGCCATGGTGGCTGACTTGCTCGGTACAATGCCCTGCCAGCCCAAATAGGGCCGGATGCCGACAAACTTGAGCGGCTTGAACATCATCTTGATGGCCACCACCTTGGTGCCATATCCGATAGCCGCCGCCACAAACGGCATGGACAGATACAGCAGCCAGTTGGCCTGCAAATCTGCCAGGATCAAATCCAGATCGGTAATCACCGCTTACTCCTCTTCCCTGTCGGCTTCGCCATCCGCGACCAGTTGCTGCCACAGCAGATGCCCCAGTGGACTGAAGCGAACAGATTCACGCTGCGGTTTCAATTTGGGCCAGTGTTGCTGCAACTGACTCAGGGCCTTGCGGAATCCGCTATCTCCTTCCAGCAATTCATATTCAGTGCGCTTTGCTTCCTCAAAGCCGGTGGCCATGATCCAGCCGCGCTCGAACAGCCGGTGCAGGTAGTAGCCGATCATGTCGCCGCACTGGGTACCTGCCGCACGGCCAACGCTGGAATGCCGGTAAACCACTTCACCACGCGTGAAGCGTCCTCCGGCATAAACGGTGAGCATGGGAAAGGCACTGCCATCGGAAAAGGCAGCCAGGATACGGGCTTCATCGGCGGTCAGTCCTGCCAGTATCTGGCTGACCAGCATGCGCTGGGCCTGGACCTGGCTCTGCTCCATGGACACTTCCAGCAGCTGCCCCAGCGTTTCAGGCGGGCCGGCCAGCTCGCCAGGCGTATCCAGTGCTTCCAGCCGCAGCTTCAGGTTCTGCAAGACGTCATGCTCGACCTGGTGAAGACGTTCATCGGCGCGTTGCACCGGGGGCAGCTGTAACAGGAGCTGCTGAAGCTTTGCCCGCAAGCCTGAGGGCGACAAGGTGGATTCCGACACGCAATGTTCCTGTTGTTATTGTGTCGGGGCGAAGGTAAACGCCCCAATCGTTATTATTGAGTGTGCGTGGTTTTCGCTAATCTGCAAGTTACTGTGCGTATTGATTGCGCAACCCGTCCGACCAACGATCCCCCAGAACAGTGACAGGAATGACTATTCCGTGCCAGCCAGTTTCATGGGCGCTCACGCATGGCCAGCACCCGGTTACGCAGATCCTCTGCTACCACAGCCTCTGGCGCCACCGCCTGGCCCACCGACAACTTGATTCGTGACCAGAACCGTTTCGGGGCGCGGGTGAGGGCAGGGCCATCCTTGTGACTGAAGAAACTTCCCCACAGGCCAGACAGCGCCATGGGGATCACCGGCACGGGGGTTGTGGCAATGATCTTCTCGATACCCGCCTTGAATTCATCCACCTCGCCATCCTGGGTGAGCTTGCCCTCCGGGAAAATACACACCACTTCCCCGGCGTCCAGTTCCTCACGGATACGCACAAACGCCCGCTCGTAGATTTCCGGATTGCGGGTTTTGGAATCAATCGGGATGGTCTTGCCGGTACGGAAGATATAGTTCAGCAGCGGCATGTCATAGATAGGTTTGAACATGACAAAACGCACCGGGCGGCGAATGGCACCGGCCAACAACAGGGCGTCCACATAGCTCACATGGTTGCACACCAGCACGCAGGGGCCCTCATCCGGAATGTTATCCATGCCCTCATGCTTCACCCGATACATGGTGTGGGTCAGCATCCACACCAGCAGGCGAATCAGGAATTCCGGCACCACGGTATAGATGTAGCTCGCGACCACCACATTGGCGATGGCCAGGGCCAGGAAGAATTCCGGCACGGAGAACTCCAGCAGGCCGACAAAGACGATGCCGGCCGCTGCTGACAATACCATCAGCAAGGCATTGAGGATGTTATTGGCCGCAATGATCCGGGCCAGATGATGAGGGTTGGAACGGTGCTGGATAAAGGCGAACAGCGGCACGATATAGAAGCCGCCAAACACGCCAATCCCGAGCAGATCCAACAGAACCCGATAGCCAGCCGGCTGCTGCAGGAAGCCGGAGATACCCACCAGCTCCACAGCCCGAGCCTGGCCTGCCAATCCGGCGTAGGAGAAGAACAGATCGATACCAAACAGGCTCAAGCCAATAGAGCCCAGCGGTACCAGGCCCAGTTCCACCTGCTTGCCCGACAGCTTTTCACACAGAAACGAGCCCAGCCCGATGCCAATGGAGAACGTTCCCAGTAACAGGGCATAAAGGCCTTCGGTCCCGAACAGGTAGTCATCCACATAGACCTTGAGCTGCGTGGTGTAGGCCGCGCCCAGGAACCAGAACCAGGAAATGCCCAGTACACACATCCAGACCGATTTCACTTCCCGGGCGTAACCGACGATGTGCCAGGTTTCCTTGAACAGGTTCCAGTTCAGCTTGAGGCCACTGTCCGCCGCTGGTGCTGAGGGTATCCCCCTTGCTGCCAGATAACCCAATACCGCCAGGCTCACCACCGCCGTGGCGACCACACCATCCCCCGCGCCGTCCATCTTCAGCAACACACCGGAAATGGAACCGAGCAAAATCGCCAGAAAGGTTCCCATTTCCACCAGTGCATTGCCTGAAACCAGTTCCCGGTCATCAAGATGCTGGGGAATGATGGAGTATTTGATCGGGCCGAAGAAGGTGGACTGAAGCCCCATGCAAAACAGAACGCCAAGCAGGAAGTAAACGGCATCGAAATAGAACCCCACCGCCGCCACTGCCATGATGCAGATCTCGGCAAACTTGATCTTTCGCACCAGCGAGGCCTTGTCATATTTATCCGCTACTTGCCCAGCCAGCGCCGAGAACAGGAAGAAGGGCACAATAAACAAGGCCAGCGCCATATTGTTCAGGGTGTTGACGCTCACCGTGCTGACCACTCCCGAGGCGATCAGCAGAATCAGTGCCTGACGAAACACATTGTCGTTAAAGGCGCCCAGGAACTGGGTAAAAAAGAACGGCCCGAAACGGCGGGACGCGACTAATGAGAGCAACCCTTTCTTCATTTTTTCGCCTTTCTGTTTTTGTCGAGGCCAGAGTAGCAAGCTTCAAGCTTCAAGCGACAACGCGAACCACTGGCTTTGGTAACGATACTCTTTCTGGCCGCGCCCCAAACAGTAGCGCGGACTCCAGCGCTTTATTTTTCAATCAGCTTGGTCCGTGTTGCAGCTCGTAGCTTGTCGCTTGTTATTCCCCCGCCCAGCTATTGAGATAATGCTGCAACAACGACTCAATCATCGCCTGCTCATTCACATCCCCGGCCACCACCAGCTTGTCATCTGCCGCCAGAACGGCAATGCCGTGAACGCTGCCCCACAGGGTTCTGGCAGCAAGGTGAATCTGTTCATGGCTTTGCCCCCCCGCCAGCTGTGCCATGCTGTGTTCTACCCGGGCGAACAGCGCCGCAGTCTTTTCCAGATACCAGCCGGGGACCTCCGCCGCATTCTGCATCTGATGCATGAACACCATCTTCCACAGTGCCGTCTGCTCGCGGGCCATGGCCACATAGACGGCGGCCATATGGTGCAGCTGGTCTCGTGCTGACCGGTCTGCAGGTTCGGTCATGGCATCCAGTAGCTGGGCCAGCGTATCCGCGTTGGCATTCAGGATCAGATCATCCAGATTGCTGAACACATGGTAAAGCATGCCCGCGGTGTAACCGATGCGATCGGCCACCTTGCGTACACTCAGCTTTTCCAGCCCGTGTTCCACCACCAGGTCCCGTACTGCCTGAATCGCCAGGCCCCGAAGTTCTTCACGACTGTGTTGATTACGACGAGCCACCGAATTTCCTTGTTGTTTAATCATGCCGTAGAGCGGAAATGCCTCAGGGCATCTCCGCCAAGGACAGATGCGAGTTTCGATGCCTACGCTTTTGCTTCGCGCAGCCCCGCCAGTATCTCTTCTGCCCGGCGGGTCTGGCTGTCGCCTATACCGGCCTCCGCCATACGCTGATCCAGACTGTCCCCCGTGGATGCGCCCATGTCGGCCCCCAGCTGCACCTCACTTTGCCACAACAGCCGACATTCTTCCTGCCGTTGCTGAATCTGTTGTAGCGTCTGTTGGCTGTCACTGAGTCGCTGCGCCAGACCACGGTGCTCATTGTCTCTTTGACGGGCCTGTCCGAATAGCGCTTCCTGGGTCCGTGCAAGAGACTGCTCCTGGCGAAGCGTTTTCAATTTGTCGGCGGCCTGTTTGATAAAACACTGAAATTCCGTCTTCTGCTGCTCCAGCGTCACACTCTGCCGTGCGAGGCGGGTTTGCTGCTGCTCCAGCTCGGCCAGACGCTTGCCAATATCCAGGGCAAGCGCCTCGTTATCTGTCGCCATCGCCTGGCGGGCTCCATCCTCATAATGGCGGACACTGGCCAGCAACTCGGCATTACGACGTTGATTGATCTTTTCCTCCGCCATCAATCGGGCCAACTGACGCCTGGCATCGCGCAGGGCCTGTTCGGTTTCGTAGAGCTGCTGATCCAGCAGCAACATGTCGTTGGCATTGACGATCTGTTCCATGCTCACGCGCGTCTGCCCGCGCATCAATGTCTTCAATTTATTCCATGCAGTAGCCATGCTTTTTTCCTCTCTATCAAGGTACGCCCTGTCGGCCCTCGGGCATCCAGCAGCTGGCGTTTAGTCCGTATATTCCTTCAACAACCGTTCGGTCTTGGCATCACTGATCCGGTTGATCAGCCGCCGCGCCTCGTGGTCATCACGCAGGGTCTTGGCCAGGGTG